>JAPUDO010000043.1 GCA_027493055.1 Niabella sp.
CAAATTTCCAACGGCTATTTATATTTTAATAAAATTGATGGCGGTTAATTATAAGACAGTATTTTTACCCGTTAGTAAATAATCAAAAGCTAAAAAGCCCTGTGATGCAAAACTCACAGGGCTTTTAATATAGTAAAGTTATTCTTATTCGCTGTCGAACGCTTCTTTCCAGGCTAAAATGCCCCCTTCCACATTTACGGTTTTTTTAAATCCCAGTGAATCCAGGTACAGGCAGGCGGCGGCACTTCTTTTACCACTGCGGCAATGAATAATGATCTCTTCGTCTTCTTTTCCTGCAAGAGAGCCAATCTCCCCGTGTTGAATATCACCCAGTGGAATTAAAGTAGCACCTATATTATATTCTTCATATTCGGATGGTTCACGGCAATCAATAAGGTTCACTTTTTCACCATTGTCCATCCTTTCTTTCAGTTGCTGAACTGTAATGCTTTCCATATTTATTTAAAGTTTGATTTTAATAATTATAACCAGGTTATTGCGCTTCAGCCCCGTTACCGTCCGGGTTGTCAGGTTTTACAGCTCGCAGGGAATCTGTTACAGGTGCTGCTACGCTTACCCATATATCCATTACCTGGCCGGCCCGTATGCTGATAACATGCCCTTCGTCATCAAATCTTTCAGGATTTTGACGGTACACAAACGCATTGGCTGTATCCCTCACATCCGGGTTAGGAATAATGGATGCCAGCATAATACCCTTGCTTTCAAGCAGGGCTCTTGCCTCATTGGTAGTAAGCCCGATAAGATTAGGAATAGCATAAGAAGTCTGGCTTAGCTCAGAGCCAATCACCAGGTCTATTTTACTGCCCATGGCTATTGAAGCGCCAGGCTGAATAAGGGCCCCTTTATAAAGCTGCTCTAACACCGAGTTTTTAGCAAAATCCGGACGAAGAGTAGTATCTCCCAGCTTCAGGCCCGCATTTTCCAACACCATCAGCGCATTCCTGAAACTATATCCAACAATATTAGGCATTTCTATCTGCGGAGGGAACATCCTGTTGTAGGTTAAATAAACGGTCCTGGTAGACTTAACAATTTCCAGTTCATCCGGAACCTGCCTTATTACCTGGGTTGGAGCTAAAGTATCGTAATAAAGACTATCCTGGATCTCCACAGTAAAACCGGCATCAGTCAAAATTTTTTGCGCCTCTGCCAATGTTTTCCCTACTACACCCGGAACGGTTTTGGCACTATCATGATTAGTAAACCAACCTAATGAGCTGATCACACCCACAAAAAGCAACACAGCCAATAAAAGCCCAACCAATATATTTACCCAAAGCGATTTATGTGTAATAAATTTAAACATTCAAAAAAATTATTTAGTAAATATAACGTTTACCCAAAACATTCTTCTACCAGTAAAGTATAAAAATCTTTTAAGTTTCCGCCTGCCGCTGCTACCTGTTGCGGGATAATACTGGCAGCACTTTGCCCCGGAATGGTGTTTACTTCCAGCATAAACGGCTCACCGGCAGCTTCGTTATAAATAAAATCGATGCGGATAACGCCACGGCAATTAAAGACAGCATATACTTTTTTAGCGGCAGCCCTTACTTTGTCAGCAATCGCTTCATCTACCTTTGCCGGTGTCACCTCGGTAGATTTCCCCTCGTATTTAGCTTCAAAATCGAAGAACTCTTTAGAGGCGTCAGCCATTACTTCCGTCATAGGAAGTGTAATAATCTCTCCTCTTGATTTATATACACCAATGGTAAACTCGCGTCCTGCTATCATCTCCTCCACCAGTACCTGCCTGTCTTCCTTAAAGGCTTTTTCAATAGCAGGTTTAAGATCTTCAGGCTTCAAAACCTTGCTCATACCAATGCTGGAACCGCCACTGTTGGGCTTAACAAAAAGCGGCAGTGTAAGTTTTTGTAGCAACTCCTCTGCCGGTACCGGGGAGTGATCAAATAACAAAACAGATTTCGCCACATGAATACCCGATTTGCCTGCCACACCCGTTGTATAGCTTTTGTTCATGGTAATAGCCGATGTTGCAGCATCGCAACCGGTATAAGGAATATTGAGCATATCAAAATAACCCTGAAGCTTTCCATCTTCACCAGGCGTGCCGTGCAATGCAATAAGCACTGCGTTAAAAGCTATTCTTTCCCCGCTGCCGGGAATGGTAAAATCATTTTTATCCACGGCAGACCGGGCTCCGTCTTCCCCCTCGTAAAACCAGCCCTTTGGGGTGATGTCTATTTTAAATACATTGTACTTTTCTTTATCCAGGTTATTTTGAATGGTAGTGGCGCTTTTATAGGAAATGACGGCTTCGCCTGAGTAGCCGCCAGTAACAAGTGCAATATTCTTCTTCATGGTATAAAAATATGCCACTAAGACTAAATATTCTAAGTGGCATTAATAAAATTTAGTAAAATGGTATCCGGTTCAATTTTTGAAAAATTGCCAGCTGGAAAAATAAAACTGGCAGCAGTGCCGGCTATCTGATAATGATTAAAAGATTTAAGCGTGTAATTTATCTTTTTTAGCCATTAATTCGTCCACTGTTTCCTGGTACATTTCATCAGGTACACAGCAGTCTACCGGGCAAACCGAGGCGCATTGGGGCTCTTCGTGAAAGCCCTGGCACTCCGTGCATTTATCCGGTACAATATAATACGTATCCACCGCAATTGGTTCATTCTTAAAGTGAACATCCACCACATTACCATTCATCAAAGTAAACGCACCATTCACCGAAGTGCCGTCAGAAATAGCCCATTCCACCCCGCCTTCGTAAATTGCATTGTTCGGGCACTCGGGTTCGCATGCTCCACAGTTTATACATTCATCTGTAATTTTTATTGCCATAGCCTATTGTTTGTTTTATGAAACTATATTTGTTCGTAATAAACCGCAAAATTACTGAATGGATATGAATTTATCTAAACGCATTGAATTAATGGTCAGGCTGGGCCAATATATGCAGCAAAATAATGAGGAATGGCAAAGTATAAAAGAAAGGGCTTATATCAATAATCCCTGGTTTTTACCTGAATTTATTGATCTTGGTGTGCGTAACATTATCGGCCATTTTTTACAGGAAGACGCTTTAAGGAGCTGGGTAAAGCTATATCCGGGCATTAAAGAAGAAAATCCTGTCCCCGGGCTTATCGGTATTGTAATGGCTGGAAATATACCCCTGGTAGGTTTTCACGACTTTTTATGTGTATTTATCAGCGGCCATAAATGCCTGATCAAACCCTCATCCAAAGATGAAATATTAATGAAGCATTTAGCAGAAAAGCTGATAGAATGGCAGCCTGAATTAAAAAATCGCATTGCATTTGCAGAGCTGTTAAAGAACTGTGATGCTTATATAGCCACAGGAAGCAATAGCACGGCGGGTTATTTTGAATATTATTTCGGGAAATTCCCAAATATCATCCGCAGAAACAGAACTTCAGCCGCCATACTTACAGGGAAGGAAACAAAAGAGGAGCTGGAACTTCTGGCTGATGATGTTTACCAGTATTTTGGAATGGGATGCAGGAATATTACCAAGTTGTATGTTCCCCGAAGCTATAATTTTCTGCCATTAATAGAAGTGTTTAAAAAACATGAATACCTGGCAGATCATCATAAGTACAAAAACAATTACGACTATAACCTGGCCTTACACATTTTAAACAATAAGGTATTTATGAGCAATGCCTCTCTCCTGCTGATTGAAGATGAAAGCATTTTTTCCCCGGTGAGCCAGTTAAACTACCAGTATTACGAAAGCCTGGATGCTGTAACAAGGCTACTGGAGCATAACAAAGCTGTTCAATGCATAGTAGGCAAAGGCTTTATACCCTTTGGAACTGCACAGCGCCCCCGGCTCACTGATTATGCCGATGGAGTGGATACTATGAAATGGCTGGAAGAATTAAGCTGATGGGGGATAATTTGCTGGCTATGACTTCACAACAGAAGTACGAAGACTTTAGTAAAACTTTGTTAAACTAATCTTCTTGTAAAAGAAAAACGTCTGACAATTTGTTATTTTGTATGTACTTAGGAATAGTTTTTGAATAACACATTAAAAAAGTGAAAAGAATATGAAAGTCAAACAGTTATTATTAGTGGTAGTAATAAGCTTACTATCAGCTTTTGCAGGAGTGTATATATACGGAAAATTTTTCAGGGGGCCATCTGCCACTTTGGGTGTGCCCGTTGATGGTAAGCTTCCGGTAAACTACGCCAGCTTTTTTGACAATAAAGGCAATGCAGCGGAGCCAACCGATTTTACAAAAGCTTCACAATCTGCAGTACCGGCGGTTGTGCATATCAAAACAAAGATCCCGGCAAAGAAATTAACCAACGACCTGCCTAACAGCAGAGGCGGGGATCCGTTTGAAGATTTCTTTGGCGACTTTTTCGGGGGCTTTGGACCACAGATTGTTCCGGAGCAAAGAGCTTCAGGCAGCGGCGTCATCATCAGTCAGGATGGTTATATCGTTACTAATAACCATGTCATTTCTGACAGGGATGGGAAAAGCATTGCTCCTGAAATTAAAGTAACCCTGAACGAAGGACGCAAAACTTATACGGCCAAAGTAGTAGGGCGTGACCCCAGCACTGACCTTGCTGTTTTAAAAATAGATGCTACTAATCTACCTTATCTGATTTACGGAAACGCTGATAACCTCCAGCTAGGCCAGTGGGTATTAGCGGTGGGTTACCCTTTCAATCTTGAAGCTACTGTAACAGCCGGTATCATCAGCGCTAAAGGGAGAAGCATAGGCATTAACAGCCAGCAAAGCGAATCCCCGGTAGAGTCGTTCATTCAAACCGATGCGGCAGTGAACTCCGGTAACAGTGGCGGAGCATTGATCAACACCAACGGTGAGCTTATTGGCATTAACTCTGCCATTCTTGCACCTGGTGGTACTTATGCAGGTTATTCATTTGCCATACCGTCAACTATTGTTAAGAAAATAGTAAATGATATTGTAAAATTTGGCGATGTTAAACGTGGCTATTTAGGTATTACTTACTCTTCCCAAAGCGCCCAGAACGAAGAATACCTTAAAAGGGCTAATGTTCAGGATGGAGTGTATGTTTTAGGAACCGATCCCAGCGGAGGAGCTGCTAAAGCAGGTATTAAAAAAGGCGATATTGTTACCAAGATCAATGGCAGGAATATTATTTCCGGACTTGAAATAAGCGGTGCGCTGGCAAGTGCCCAGCCCGGCGATAAAGTGCAGCTCACTTATGTGCGCGGCGGAAAAGAAACCACAACAGAAGTGACTCTTTCTGCACAATCCAAATTGGTACAGATCTCTTCTGCCGAAGCTATTGGCGACAGGTTAGGTGTTGATCTGAAGAATCTCGATGCTCAACAGGCCACCAAACTAAGGATAAAGGGTGGTGTTGAAGTTACTAACATCCATGCAGACGGGCCACTGAAAAGAACAAGAATGGAAAAAGGCTTTATTATTACCTCCGTAAACGGAGCGGAAATTAAAAATACAGACGATCTGGCAAAAGCCCTTTCCAGTGTAAGAGGAAGTATAATAGAACTGGGGGGTATCTACCCGGGTTACAGCGGCAGGTACAGCTACCAGATCAATTTATCAGGAGATGATACAGATGGAGGCACATTCTAAAAGAAACCGCTGAAAGAATAAAGAAAGGGTTGTCTGAAACGGACAGCCCTTTTTTATGCGGCAGTCCCAAAGACACATATACAGGCTTAAAATTGGTCATAGCCAGACTTGCCCATCCCGCCAAGTTTGGCTAATTTTGCGCTTCTATTTTTTTACGGAAATTCAAACGCTCTATTATAACTATAATGATCCACTTCTTCGCGAACTCCAGGAACATCGTTTATGGTGTTCAAACCGATAAAAATCTTTCTGCAGAAGATATCCAAAAGCTGAGCTGGCTCTTCGGCAACGCCAAAAAACTGGATGATGCTACCGTCCACCATTATTATGTAGGCCCCCGCGCCGCCATGATCACTCCCTGGAGCACCAATGCCGTGGAGATTACCCAGAATATGGCCATCAGCGGTATTAGCAGGATCGAGGAATTTTATCCTGTTCCTGCCGATTTCAACGATTTCGACCCAATGATCTCGCAGAAATATGCAGCGCTTACGCAGGAAATGTACACCATCAATATTACACCGGAACCAGTACTGGAAATTGAGGATATTGATGCTTACAACAAGCAGGAAGGACTTTCTTTAAGCCCTGAAGAAGTGGAATACCTGGATAAGTTAGCTCTAAAGATAGGGCGTAAATTAACAGACTCCGAAGTTTTTGCTTTCTCCCAGGCTAACTCTGAGCACTGCCGCCATAAGATCTTTAACGGAACTTTCGTGATCGATGGCGAGGAAATGCCGGCTTCTTTATTCAAACTGATCAAAAAAACTTCCGAAACCAATCCTAACGGGATCATTTCGGCATATAAGGATAATGTTGCCTTTATCAAAGGTCCTGAAGTAACACAATTTGCTCCTAAATCGGCTGACAAACCGGATTTCTACGAAGAGAAAGCATTTGAATCGGTTCTGTCATTAAAAGCAGAAACGCATAATTTCCCTACAACAGTTGAGCCTTTCGCTGGTGCTGCCACTGGTTCGGGCGGTGAGATCCGCGACCGTTTGGCTGGTGGCCAGGGCGCTTTGCCTTTGGCCGGAACAGCTATTTATATGACTGCTTACTCACGGCTGGAGCAAACCCCTGTCAGCATTGAACAGGGAACCGTTACTGAAATAGCAGGAGAAGTGATCAACCCCAGAAGCTGGGAAAAGGCCGTAAAAGAACGCCAATGGTTATATCAAACACCAATGGATATTCTCATTAAAGCATCAAACGGTGCTTCTGATTTTGGTAATAAATTCGGTCAGCCATTGATCACAGGATCTGTGCTGACTTTTGAACATGAAGAGAATGGCCGTAAGTTAGGATACGATAAAGTGATCATGCAGGCCGGAGGCGTTGGTTACGGCAAATTTGACCAGGCAAAAAAACACACCCCCAAACAAGGGGATAAAATTGTTGTGCTGGGCGGTGAAAACTACCGGATCGGGATGGGCGGTGCTGCGGTTTCATCAGCAGATACCGGGGCTTTTGGCTCAGGCATTGAGCTGAACGCTGTTCAGCGATCCAACCCTGAAATGCAGAAACGTGCGGCTAACGCTATTCGCGGCCTGGTGGAATCTGATAATAACCCCATCGTTTCTATCCACGACCACGGCGCTGGCGGGCACCTCAACTGTTTGTCTGAATTAGTAGAAGAAACAGGTGGCCTGATTGACCTGGATAAATTACCGGTGGGCGACCCTACCCTTTCTGCCAAAGAAATTATCGGCAACGAATCACAGGAAAGGATGGGATTGGTAATTGGTGAAAAAGACATTGACACTTTACAAAAAGTAGCTGACCGAGAACGTGCCCCCATGTACAAGGTAGGTGATGTTACAGGCGACCACCGTTTTACTTTCCAGTCTAAAACAACCGGTGCAAAACCAATGGATTTTGCCCTGGCTGACTTCTTTGGCTCCTCCCCCAAAACCATAATGAAGGACAGAAAAGTGCAACATCAATATGCTAACCTTTCATACGATGTAAAAAATATTCCGGCCTACCTGGAGCAGGTGTTGCAGTTAGAGGCAGTGGCCTGTAAAGACTGGCTGACCAATAAAGTAGACCGATGCGTAGGTGGCAAAGTCGCAAAACAACAATGCGCCGGGCCATTACAATTACCTTTGAACAATGTGGGGGTGATGGCTTTGGATTACAGGTCTGCCGAAGGCATCGCTACAACAGTAGGACATTCGCCGTTAACAGCTTTGGTTGATCCTGCCGCGGGTTCGAGAAACGCAGTTGCAGAAGCTTTGTCGAATATTGTTTTTGCCCCTATTAAAAATGGTCTGAAAGGCATCTCCCTTTCTGCCAACTGGATGTGGGCCTGTAACAATGAGGGCGAGGATGCCCGCTTATACGAGGCAGTAAAAGCCTGTTCTGATTTTGCAATTGCTTTAGGCATCAATATTCCTACGGGAAAAGATTCCTTGTCGATGAAACAGAAATACCCTGACGGGGAGCATGTGATCGCCCCGGGAACTGTGATCATTTCTGCGGCTGGCAACTGTACCAACATCAACAAAGTTGTAGAACCGGTATTACAGAAAAATGCAGGCTCGGTATATTATATCAACCTGTCAAAAGATGCTTTCCGGTTAGGAGGTTCTTCTTTTGCCCAGGTACTGAATAAGATCGGCGCCGAAGTGCCAACAGTTACCGATACCGCCTACTTCGCAAAAGCATTCAATGCTATACAGGAATGGATCAGCAACGATCTTATTGCCGCCGGGCATGATATAGGCGCTGGTGGTTTGATCACAACCTTGCTGGAATTGTGCTTTGCAGATGTGCATTTAGCTGCGAATTATGATTTATCCGGGTTGAATGAAGCAGATACCGTAAAAGCATTATTCAATGAAAATATTGCAGTGGTATTACAGGCCACAGATGATGGTGCATTTGAAACCGCTTTGAAAGATGCAGGAATTGATGCGGTGAAAATCGGGACAGTAATTGAAGGCGCTGATGTTAGCTTCAAAAATAAGGAAGACATTTTCACTTTTAACGTAGCAGCAGCACGTGATACCTGGTATAAAACATCTTTCCTTTTAGACAGCAGGCAAACTAAAAACGGCCTGGCAAAAGCAAGATATGAGAATTATAAAAACCAGCCCTTACAATATCACTTCCCGTCTTCCTTTACAGGAAAGTTAAACTACCTTCCCCTTCGGAGGGGGGGCAGGGGTGAGGCTCCCAAAGCCGCTGTTATCCGCGAAAAAGGTTCCAACTCCGAGCGGGAAATGGCAAATGCCATGTACCTGGCAGGGTTTGATGTGAAGGATGTGCACATGACCGACCTGATCTCCGGTCGCGAAACACTGGAAGATATCCAGTTCATTGGCGCTGTAGGCGGATTCTCCAACTCCGATGTATTAGGCTCGGCAAAAGGATGGGCCGGCGCATTCCTGTATAATGAAAAAGCGAAAAAGGCATTAGATAACTTCTTCACCCGCCCGGATACCTTATCTGTAGGAATTTGTAACGGCTGCCAGTTGTTTATGGAACTGGAGCTCATCAATCCTGATCATACCGAGCACGGTAAAATGCACCATAACAATTCTGGTAAGCATGAATCCAATTTCGTTTCGGTGAAGGTGCAGGAAAACAACTCCATTATGCTGAAAACCTTAGCCGGAAGCACTTTGGGTGTTTGGATCTCTCATGGAGAAGGAAAATTCCATTTGCCGGAACGGGAAGATCAATACCATATCGTTGCAAAATACGGTTACGATGCCTACCCGCACAATCCCAATGGTTCGGACTACAATACCGCAATGATGTGCGATACAACAGGCCGCCATTTAGTGACCATGCCACATATAGAGCGTTCCATTTTCCAATGGAACTGGGCAAACTACCCGGCTGGCAGACAGGATGAAGTTTCTCCCTGGTTAGAAGCTTTTATAAATGCAAGAGTGTGGTGTGAAGAACATCGCTAAACATAAAAATATAAAATAGGATAATAAAACAACGCTTCGCAGATTTTGCGGAGCGTTTTTGCTTATGTGGTCCTGATCATTCAGAATACTATGTATTTTATAATTAACAACTCTTTATTCCATCCCAATCTATGATCCCTGGGAAACAAGTCAATTAACTTTGAAAATTTCATTTGATGTTAAATAACAATTTTATTTGTTAGTAACAAACAAAAGTATTGTTTGATAAGAAACAAAAATGTATATTTGTATTGAACAAAACCGAAAAAAATGATCTCACAGGCTTTGATAGCAGAGGTTTTAGATACGCAAAACGAATTCTGGTTGCAGAAGGACAGCAGTACCACCCGTGAAAAGCTGGTTCAGCTTAAAATATATAATGGCTTCGCAGGCATCATAACAGGTATCAGGCGTTGTGGCAAAAGCACGTTACTTCGCCAGCTATTACCTTCTGTTCCGGGAAAATCTATACTTCTGAACTTTGAAGACCCCCGTCTTTCCGGATTTGAAAGGGATGATTTCAGAAGACTGGATGCAGAACTAAAATCCCGCAAAATCAAAAACCTGTTCTTTGACGAAATTCAGATGCTGGATGCCTGGGAACTATACGTTCGTCAAAAGTTAGATGAAGGCTTTAAAGTAATTGTTACAGGCTCGAATGCCACTCTACTGAGCAAAGAAATGGGCACCAAACTTACAGGAAGGCATTTGTCCAATGAGCTGTTTCCCTTTTCCTATAAAGAATATTTAAAGTACAGTAAAAAACGTAACGGGCAAAAAGCTATAAACACATATATACAGGATGGAGGGTTCCCCGAGTTTTTAAAGCTGAAAAACCCTGAAATACTGCAACAGCTTTTGGACGATATTTTACTCAGGGATATTGCAGTGCGATATGGCATCAGGGATATAAGCTCGCTTAGAAAACTGGCCGTATATCTTATTTCCAATATTGGCAGGCCGGTATCGGCAACTAAATTAAAAGATGCCTTTAACATCAAAGCCACCAGCACACTGCTGGAATATTTTTCCTATATGGAAGATGCATACTTAGTACAATTTGTCCCGAAGTTCAGTTATTCATTACAGGTACAGGTTCGCAATCCCAAGAAAGTATATGCCATAGACCTGGGTCTATTTACCCATACTTCCATCACATTTTCTGAAGAAAAAGGAAGACGGCTGGAAAACCTGGTTTACCTGCAATTCAGAAGACAGGGAAAGGAGATCGCCTATTTTAATGAAAAGAAAGAATGCGATTTTATAATTTCAGAAAAAGGAAAAGTCCGGGAAGCTGTGCAGGTATGCTATGAAATCAATGAAGACAACCTGAAAAGAGAAATAGACGGCCTGACAGAGGCAATGAAATTTTTAAAATTGAAAAATGGGCGCATTATCACTTTTAACCAGTCGGACCTATATATGGTAGACGGGCTTGAAATAAAGTTGGTACCGCTGAGCCTGTTTTTAACAGAATAACCAAAATAAAAGAGTTTTTTATCCTTTAATAAATTATTCTTCCCTATTTTTGCATCTATAAATCCCGATAAATGTTCTCAAAAACATGTGAATATGCAATTCGTGCTATGTTGTTCATAGCCCAAAAGTCGAAAGACGGTGAGCGGGTGGGCATTAAGGAAATAGCAAAGGGAATTGACTCCCCGGAGCATTTTGTGGCTAAAATTTTACAGGATCTGAGCAGGAAAAACCTGGTACAATCTGTAAAAGGTCCCAATGGTGGATTTTACCATGATAAAACTTCTTTGAAATACTCCATGGCCGATATTGTGAGAATTGTGGATGGTGATAAAATATTTGAAGGTTGCGGATTAGGGTTAAGGCAATGTTCTGAAACGCACCCCTGCCCCATCCATCACGAATTTAAAAAAATACGGAGAGATATTAAACGGGTGCTGGAAAACGCAAAGCTGGGGACTTTTTCCGAAGAGCTGGAAAAACAGCTTACGTTTCTGAAAAGATAGTTTTTTTTGATTCAATAAAAGATAAAAAAGTCTTTATATCTTAATAAATAAATTAAAAAATATCATGAACATTACACAGGAAACTATTGTAGGCGAGCTGGTAGCAAAAGATTACCGCACCGCTACCGTCTTTAAAGAGCATGGCATTGATTTTTGTTGTAACGGTAACCGTACGATCGGGGAAGCCTGCGACAAAAAACATGTGGAAGTTGATATGCTGATCGAAAACCTGCTCCATGCCTCAGCTGATAGCGGCAATACCAATATTGATTACCAATCGTGGCCTTTAGATCTCCTGGCTGATTATATTGAAAAGAAACACCACAGGTATGTAAAAAGCAGGATCAGCGAAATTACACCTTTCCTGCAAAAAGTGGCGCGGGTACATGGCGAGCGCCATCCGGAGCTGTTACAGGTTGAGTACCTGTTTTCCGCATCAGCAATTGAGCTGACAGAGCATCTTAAAAAAGAAGAACAAATACTCTTTCCTTATATCAGAAAGACTGTAGCAGAAGGCCCGGGCCGCCCTGCATTTGGTTCAGTTGAAAACCCTATCAGCGTTATGATGGAAGAGCATAGCAATGAAGGAGAACGTTTCGAAAAGATAGCCACGCTGACTAATAATTATACGCCTCCGGAAGATGCCTGCAACACCTATCGTGTTACTTTTTCTTTACTGAAGGAGTTTGAGGAAGACCTGCATCTTCATATTCATCTGGAAAATAATATTCTCTTTCCCAAAACCATTGAAATGGAAAAACAGCTTAGCCTGTCATAATTTTTTTTAGTATTTACAATCATTTTAAAATTTACAATTACCAAGCAAATGAAAAAGACAATTCTTTCTTTAGGCATCGCAACCCTGTTACTTACATCCTGCGGCGGTCCTGATACCCAGCCTGCTTCCCAGGAAACTGAAACTGCGCCTGCCGAAGCCACAGCGCCTGAAGCCGAAGCATCAGCAGAAGCTTTAATAACCATTAATGGCGGTGATGATATGAAGTTTGACCTTACTGAAATTAAGGTAAAGGAAGGGCAAACAGTAAAACTTACAATAAATCATACAGGAAAATCGCCTGTAACGGCAATGGGGCATAACTTTGTATTATTGGCACAGGGAGTTGCTCTTTCTGAATTTGCCAATGAAGCTATTAATGCCAAGGATAACGACTATATTCCAGCAGCACGGGAAAAGGACATTATAGCCCATACAAAATTAATAGGCGGAGGAGAGTCTGATTCAATAGAATTTACAGCTCCGGCTAAGGGCAATTACGAATTTTTATGTTCTTTTCCCGGGCACTCTGCCATGATGAAAGGAGTATTTATCGTTGAATAAGATTTGTATGGGGCTGACCAAAAAGGCAGCAAATGACTAATTTATCCGGATTAGTGACGGTGATGGAGACTGATGGTTGTTTAAGCGATTCATAGTGCCCTCATGTTACTTTTTGTCAGCCCCCATTTCTATTAGATGCAGATAGATTATGATATATTAGTTACGTACGGTGGTATTGCCAGGAAATTTGAAAAAGGAGCTTTTATTTTTCATGAAGATGCTATGCCTTATTACTATTACCAGATTCTTTCGGGAGAGATAAGAATATTCTCTACGAGTGCAGATGGTAAAGAATTAAACCAGGGCATCTTTAAACCAGGACAGAGTTTTGGAGAGCCTCCATTATTGTTGGGGAAAGCTTATCCTTCTACAGCACAGGCAACGGCAGACAGCGTTATCGTAAAAGTGCGGAAAGAGCATTTTCTTGATATTTTACACGATTACCCTGAACTGGTGAACAAGATGATGTACACTTTTGCAGAGCGCATTTATAATAAATCTGCATCGGTACAAATATGGGTGCAGCATACTCCCGAGGAAAAGATCTTTCAGTTCCTGAAGACCAATAAACAGCATAGCCACAACGGTCAGATGGAGCTGGTATGCTACACAAGGCAGCAAATAGCTGACTTTACAGGTCTTAGGGTAGAAACCGTTATACGCACTTTAATGCGAATGAAGGCAAAAGGAACAGTAAAAATAAAAGATCATAAACTTTATTTCTGATGACAGATACAGGCTTAGTTAAATGGTTGCGATGGGGGTTATTTAACCTGGCTATTGTAGCGCTTTACGGCTTTTTAATGCGTTATAAAATTGCCTTCAGCTTTCCTTTTCTTGAACAGAAACATTTACTGCACGCCCATTCACACTTTGCGTTCAGCGGATGGATCAGTCAAATCCTGTACACAGGTTTTGCAATATTTTTATCGCCTTATCTGCCACACCCCAGACAAAAAAAATACAAGGCTTTGCTGGCATTTAATCTTGTATCGTCATTTGGTATGCTGGTAGCATTTAGCGTGCAAGGCTATAAAGTAGTATCTATTACGTTTTCTACTCTTTCTATATTAATTGCTATTATCTATGCTATTGCCTTTATCAAAGACAGCAGGTGGCTTCCGGCTTCCCACCCATCAAAACCCTGGGCTATAACAGCCTTACTGCTTAATATACTTTCAGCTGCGGGGCCGCTTTCGTTAGCCTATATGATGGCTTCAAAAAATATCCAGCATGAGCTCTATCTGGGTTCTGTTTATTACTACCTGCATTTTCAATATAATGGCTGGTTTCTTTTTGGCTGTATAGCACTCGTTACGGCCTATATGCCAAAATACTTTCCTTCTCTTAAAAAGTATTTCATTCTTTTTGCAGCAACTGTTATCCCTACCTTCTTTTTGTCCATATTGTGGGCTAAACTGCCTGTTTGGCTCTATTCAATTACTGTGGCAGCAACCCTTATACAATTTTTATGCTGGCTTTCATTGCTGCGGAAGCTGTGGAAGTACTACAAAAGCCCCGAGCTCACCAATGCCTTTCCCCGTTGGATAAAATTATTATTTTACATTTCGGCCATTGCACTTACCATAAAATTTACTTTACAGACGGTTTCAGTTATTCCATCACTAAGCCAGTTAGTATTTGGATACAGACCGGTTGTCATTGCGTATTTACACCTGGTATTACTGGGTGTTTACAGCTTATTTTTAACAGGTTACCTGTTCTATCAAAAAATAATACTGCCAACTAAAGCTGCGAAACTGGCAGCACTGAGCTTTCTTTCAGGTATAGCGCTCAATGAATTACTTTTAGGCATACAGGGACTTGCAGCTTTTGCATATATACCCATTCCCTATATTAATGAGATGCTGCTGGGAGCCGCTGCTGTTTTACTGTGCAGCACCATTGGGTTAGCCATCATACAAACCAGCCAGGCTTCCAGTACAAAGAATCGTTGATGAAGTTCATAAATGCTCACTGAAATCACAGATTTACACAGAAATGCTTCTGCTGTTTTTTGCTGTACGTAATAGACAACTTGCAAACAACTATATTTTTTGCATCATAACAGCTGCTATGGATGCTGCATGTTGCTTCATTTTATCGGCATTGGGACCGGCAAAAAGATCATCAACAGCTGTGCTGAACAGCTCCATCCATTTTTGAAAATGTTCGGGCTTTGTAGGAAACTGCTGGTTAATGCTGCGATGGGTTGCAATAGGGTTGCCCTCATAATTTCCACTGAAAAATAAAACATTCTCCCAAAAAGAACACATTAGGGGAAGGTGCTTTTTCCAGTCAACCGGTATCACTTCCGTAAAGAAAAAACCAATGGTTTCATCTGCCTTTACTTTTTCATAAAATGAACGCACTACTATTTCAATGTCTTCTCTGTTGGATACATCAGGTTTCATTGTTAAAATATTTATACAGCTCCGGCTGCAAGTTGAGTAATAGCGCTTATCTGAGGTTGAGGAAATGCGGTCACAGGTCTTTCTTTTTAAACTTCCGCATGGATACATAAAAGGGAACAAGCACCCATAATAACAGCAATGAGAAAGACAAAACCAGGCCGGTATTAGTTCCAAAAAAGTTTTTAAATACAGCGCCCGTATAGCCCATCATTGCCGAAACATCCAAACGCAGCAGAATAAGAATGCGGCATAAGTCCACGGGGCTAAGTGCGCTCAGCATTACCACTAACTTTTCAACAGGATAATCGGAAAACTGAAAAAAGATGAATAATACCAGCCCGTCAAATAATAAGGCAAAGTACAGCCACAGCATGATGGAAATACCAATTCCTTTTGCTTTATCCCTGGTAATAATGCTGCTTAAAAAGGCAACAGCTACAAATATCACCGACAATAAAGAACCGGCTGCAATCATAATCAAGGCTACATCCCAATCTGCAAAAATCAGCAAAGGGATACCAGCACCCACAATATAGGCCGCCACCATGCTTAATGCCAGGCCAGTAAATAAGGCCTTCCATATTTTACTCCGCTTCACAGGATGACTTACCAGCAACTCAATAAACTCGTTACTGTTGTACACATAAATAGTTGCAAATAAAACCGACATTAGAGGAACCGTAAGCAAAATAATGTTCAGAACCGTTAACACACCCTTAGCAGCATTATCTTCCAGGCTGAAAGCGCTCCATGAAAACAAGGCCAGCATAACAGCGTAGGCTATCACCACCTTGTTCTTTAAGATATCTATTGCCACATATTTCAAAATCCTTGTCATTAGCTTTCTGACTTTAAAAGATGAATAATTGACCGGGCAATAGAGTTTTGTCCTGTTACAAATTTTAATTCCGTTACATCTTTATGTAGTATCAGCTTACCTTCCTGCATAAAAATAACCTGGCTCACTATATCTTCCAGCTCACTGAGCAGATGCGATGTGATAAGGATCAAACGCCCCTCGTTTTTTGCACTGATGATCTTTTCTTTCAGGATTTCAGCCGCAACCGGGTCGAGGCCTGCTGTGGGTTCGTCTAATATCAGCACTTTCGGACTGAAAAGAAATGCCAGGATGGCGCTTACCTTCTGCGTAGTGCCGCCGCTAAGGGTACGCATCCGTTTGTCCAGCATACCAGCTATCTCAAACCGGTGATACAGGTCTTCATCCAAGAGGCTGCTGTCATTACGAATACCTTTTATCATATCCAGCACATGCCCGATGGTCATGTTTTCAGGATAGCGTCCAATCTGCGGCATATAGCCAATATGACGGCGATACCCATCATCATTCCTGATATTTTTACCATCAAAAATAATTTCGCCCTCATCAGGCAAAACCATTCCTAAAATACATTTGATAAGCGTTGTTTTTCCACAACCGTTGGGGCCTATCAGCGCTATACATTCACCCTTCTGCAATTGAAGATCCAGGTGATCCAGGGCCTTTAACTTTCCAAAACGCTTGCTTATATTCTTTACTTCTATCATAAACTGTAAGGCCCCATGCGAGGCTTATTATCAACAAAATTCTCCGGGGTAAGGCTGGGTAATATTTTTTCCGATTTATCTAAAAGCCCTATCATAAAGCTCCTGTATAACAGCATAGCAGGCGGATTCTTTTCTACAATAACGGCATACAGGCTAAGCGGATGATAAGGCACGTCGCCAATTTTATCCTTATTCAAATCATACCCTTCATATTTATCCCAGAAGTTCTCACTGAAATGATTCAGCGTTAAGGTACCATTTGTGGCAACATCAAATGTGTTTCCCATAAAATTGTTATTGCGGATCGTATTATCCATACAGTTGGCCTGCATTCTCATGCCCCAGCCATTTGCCTGGAAAAGATTCCTTTCCGCAATAATACGGTTACTTCCATCAAAAAAAACACCGGTAGTATTTCTTATAAACCGGTTACCAGACAAATAACAGTCTGACAGCTCTTTAAATAATACCCCATATGCTGCATCGCCCCAGTTTTCTTCAAAGGTATTATTCATCATGACTACTTTTTTAGTAAACATTACGGCCACCCCGGCCCCATTACTTTTAAAATAATTAGTGATATAGGCGTTGCTGTGAGAGAACATAAAATGCAGGCCGTAACGAAGATTATACTTTGCAACATTACGCCAGATGACGGATGCTGTTACAAATTCAAAATAAATACCATCACGGTGCCCTTCTATTTTATTGCCTATAATTTGCAGGCTGTCGCTTTTCCAGCAATGTATCCCATTGCCCGACTGGTTTTCTTCTTTTTGGGAGGCTTTGATGATATTGTTCTTTACGATGCAATGGGTAGTATATTGCATATAAATACCAAAATAATTGTTCAGCAGTTCGTTCCCGGCTATGGTTACATTCCTGGAATCGTACACTTTAATACCACCTGTATCATCCATTGCTCCCCTTCCCGAATTTTGAATAAAAAAGCCCGAAATAGTAACATGATCACTTTTAACGGACAGCACCTCGTATTTCAGCTCTCCGTCCAGTACCGGCCTGTCCTCTCCTAACAGGCATACGGCCTTATCTATAATAATATTCCCTTCCTTATAAAGCCCCTTCTTTACTATTATGGTATCGCCTGCATAGCTAACGGAAAGCGCCTTTTTAATGGTGGTAATGCGTTGCCCCTTTCCAACATATATTACATTAGCATAAGATGTATGAGCTAATGAAATACAAAGAATAAAAATAAAGTAATATAGCTTAATGGACATGCGTATTATTATGAATATCGCCTGCAGGAATCTTTTTTAATAAATCCTGCCACGCTAAAATATTGGTATTATACTTTTCCGTATAGGCTTTGGCAGCATTTTCAGTTTCAAAAGCAGCAGTATTACCACCCATAGGGCTGTGTATCTCTTCATGATGCACATAGAAAGCGGTAGCCGCATCCAGCCATTCCTTATCTTTCATAAAATCAGCTATATAATATTTCTTTACTTCCATTTTATTGGTACTGATATAGTCCAGCATACAGGAAACATCGTCAAACTTATATACGCGGCCCTTTTCTGTGATAAGCTCGGCAGCAAAGCGGCTTTCAGATATAGACATTTTACAGGAAGCACAGGCATCTTTATTATAATCTATAGGCTCGGGACCACCACTGCTGCAGGAAGAAAACATAGCCAGGATTGCTATTACAGCAACAGGAACCTTAACTGAAACCTTCCGCAGCTTTCTTACTTCCACCACCACTGATGCTACCAATAAGAGGCCGGCAACTACAAATAACCAGCCACCCACAGCCGGAACAGAGTACGCGCCAAAATTAAGCAGCTGTTTAAATCCTATTAAAGGGGGCTGGTAAGACATACCAGGAACCTTAATAGCTGCATCAGGATTAAGATTATGGCCATAATCGTATTCCCATTTCCAGAAATCGGCCATAGCAACTATTCCAAACAAAACAAATGCACCTAAAACTATATAAAGTCCTTTTCTCTTTCCTGCAAAAGCAACTACCAAAAATAAAAGGGCAAAAACGCCTATTATATAAGGCAAAACCGTAAACTCAATAAAATCATTGGTATGCAGGGTTTTCATCCCGATGTAGTGATTAAGGCCATTTATGATGTCCACATCACCAGCCAGCTTATTAGCCCAGATCTGCAGCATCAAACCTTCGGGATACTGCGGAGCATCGAGATAAATATTCCATACCGGTACAAAAAGTGATAAGATCAAAAACAAAGCGGCAACAACAAGCAGGATTTTTGAAATACCGGAAAGCTTATTATTTTTCATTATTAAAATATTTTATAGCAGGTATTATTACCTGGCCAACAAGGTCACAAAGCTATTTTTTATGCGTTTAAAGACATATGACTGCAATCATACTTTACCTGCAATAAGCAG
>JAPUDO010000044.1 GCA_027493055.1 Niabella sp.
TCCGATCTCAGGGTGTGCCCACTCCCATTAAATAACGGGGCTTTTCTTTTGGCAAATGCTGGCAACACCAGTCGCAAATTTCGTACATCACCGGTTCCGGCTCGCCCACACTTAGTCCGCCAATGGCATTGCCCGGCGCCTCTTTTGATGCTATATAATCGCAGGATTGTTTGCGAAGGTCTTTATAAGTAGCGCCCTGTACAATGGGGAAAAGATTCTGTGTATATCCGTATTTATCAGGTGTGGAAAGGAACTGCTCAAAACACCTGTCCAGCCAGCGATGGGTAAGTTCCAGGCTTTTATGGGCATAGCCATACTCACTTCCCCCGGGCGGACATTCATCAAAAGCCATAATGATATCGCCACCGATGCTCCGCTGAATATCCATCACTCTTTCCGGCGTAAATAAATGCTTGCTTCCATCTATATGAGATTGAAAGGTAACGCCCTCCTCCTTTATCTTCCTGGTTCCGGCCAGTGAAAAAACCTGGTAACCGCCACTGTCTGTAAGAATAGGTCTGTTCCAATGATTAAACCGGTGCAGCCCGCCCGCTTTTTCCAAAACATCCGTGCCTGGCCTCAGGTATAAATGATAGGTATTGCCCAGGATGATCTGCGCCTGCACATCATTCACCAGTTGCTGCTGCGTGACTCCCTTTACACTGCCCACCGTTCCAACCGGCATAAAAATAGGGGTTTGTATAGAACCATGATCGGTAGTAATAACACCGGCACGGGCATTTGAGCTTATATCTGTATGCTGTAAATCGAAACTTAATCTTGCCATGTGAGCGCAAAAGTAACGAGTTAGGCAATATATTTGCCGCTATGTCTTTCACTGTTATAACTATACTGTTGTATACCCTTGCTTTTGTCAGCAGCTCCCTGGTCTTTTACTATCTTTATTTTTTTGCAAGATTGGCCTCCTATAAACCCCGGCATAAAGCTCCGGCAGATCAACCCGCTTTATCCATTATTGTTTGCGCCAGGAACGAAGAAAAGAACCTGGAACGAAATGTACCCGTGCTGCTGGAACAGGTATATGAAGCGCCACACGAGCTGCTGGTGGTTAACGACAATTCGGAGGACAACACCAAAATGATCATGCAATGGATGGCAAGAGAAAAAGAGGGTTTAAAGCTGATCAATATGGAACGGGAGGCCCAACTGAATATCGGCAAAAAATATCCGTTGTCCATCGGTATCAGGGAAGCGAAATACAACCACCTGTTATTAACAGATGCAGATTGCGTACCAGCATCGAATCAATGGGCTGCCAAAATGCAAAGCGCTTTTGGCCCAGGCATTGAAATAGTATTAGGCTATGGCCCTTATGAAAAGCAGGAAGGATGGTTGAACAGGATCATACGTTTTGAAACCTTTCACACAGCCCTGCAATATTTGTCCTACGCGCTGGCAGGGCTGGCTTATATGGGTGTGGGCAGGAACCTGAGCTATACCAAAGCGTTGTTTTCGAAGCATAAAGGGTTTGCCTCCATCAATCACCTGCCCGGGGGCGATGATGACCTGTTCATTAAAAAAGCAGCCACCGCCACCAATACAGCTATCATGATTGATGCGGAAGCTCATACCATCAGTCAGCCTAAAAAAACTTGGAGCGACTGGAAGCATCAAAAAACAAGACATTACAGCACTTCCAAATACTATAAGGCCCAACATAAATTTTTACTTGGGCTATACAGCCTCTCCCAATTTTTATTTTATCCTTTACTGATAGTAGCCTTTGTATTTAACTGGCAACTTGCAGCAGCTGCATTCATTATCAAATCAGTCATTCAGTATATCGTATTTTCCAATGCGATGAAAAAGCTGAACGAGGCTGATCTTATAAAGTGGATCTTTGTAATGGATCTCTGGATGTTTTTTTATTATCTCTTTTTTGCTAATACACTTTGGAAAAAAGAGAAGAAAACCTGGTAGCAATTTATTATTTTTGGCCAGAAGCAACTTTAGATGTTTCGATCCCGAAAAAATAGATATTTTGATCATTCAACAGGCATATCAAACTTTTCAGAATAAACAAAGATTACCTCTCATTGTATCGGGTTGCCTGTTTGGAATGGTAGCAGCAAATGTAATTTTAGATTATTTGTTCACGCTATATCAAAACAGTGCTTTTTATATTTCGGAGTCTTTACTGTTTAGCTCGTACTGGGTTTTATATCTTCCCTTATTCTTCCTGCTTTTAAAACTCAACAGAAGTACGGAAAACATGGGATCAAAACTGGCTTTTACAGGTTTTGCAATCATCATTCACCTGCTTGTGTATCCTGCATTAGTATGGCTCTTATCCAAAATATTCTATTATCACACTTTTGCTTATTGGCAGACTTTCAATTTCGGGTTATCGGCTTATTTCATAAAATCACTGCTCATTTATGGATTTTCATTGCCGGCTTTTACTATTTTGAATAAAAAGGACAATGCATCCATAATCAGCAAAATTAAAAAAGAAACCCAACCGCAACATTTTATCAATTCAATTATACTTAACGGCAACAATAATATCAAATCAGTATTGGCGGTAAATGATATCTTCTATATTTCTGCTAATTCGCCTTATGTCAACATCCATCACCTTTCAAAGAAATACCTGCACAATGAAACGTTGAAATCTTTGGAAAATCAATTGGATAAAAAACAATTTATACGCATTCACAAATCTCATATCATCAATCTTCAAAAGATAATTTCTTATCAATCCCGTCAAAACGGAGATTATGATGTTACGCTTTCGGACGGAACTGTTTTAAGAGTAAGCCGTAATTATGCCAAAGATTTTAAATCGAAGGCTGAACAGCACACTCATCTTACAACAAAATAAACCCGTCTTACCTTATTTTATTTGAAAATCAGGCATACAATAATACAACTTCGCTGAAAAGTTGAAACAATGAAATATCTGGTTATCGGCCGGGCAATTTTACTGTGCTTGATATTTATAAGTTGTAACGGGCAAATCAATCGCACTTCACATACCGATAGCAAAATAATAGGCGGCGGTTGCGATGGCTGCGAACTGATGTATATAGGAATGCCCAAAGAAATTCATTCGGTGGATACAAGTCCTGGCTGGAATGAAAAAGGTCAAAAGCTGATTGTTACCGGCACTGTTTTTCAGTTGGATGGGAAAACACCTGCAAAAGACGTTATCCTTTATTACTGGCAAACGGATAATGACGGGTATTATTCACCCAGAGCAGGAATGGATGAACAGGCAAAGCGTCACGGGCATATTCGCGGATGGGTAAAAACGGATGCGTATGGAAAATATACGATCAAAACCATTCGTCCTGCTCCTTATCCGGATGATGTTTTGCCGGCACATATTCACTTATCGGTCAAAGAACCCGACATAGAAAATGAATATTATACCGACGAGATTAATTTTGATGATGATAAATTGCTGATACCCCATTTCAAAAAATATCCACAGGAAAACCGTGGCGGAAGCGGTGTTGTAAAAGTGCTGCTCAAACACAGTTTGCAAACTGCCCAACATGATATTGTTCTCGGTTTGAATATTCCCAACTATCCAAAAAACAGATACAAAAAACAATCCGGTTTAAATATAAATAAGTTCAGACGGAGCAAAGACGTTTATCATTTACAAACACAGGGTCTATCGCTCCCAGACAACTATGAGTAAGAGGCAATCCCATAAACAACTATCTTCCAAAAACCTCCTTCCTATGATTCAGCCCCCAGCGCTGCAGTTCTTTAATCACCTTTCGCAGCGTTTTGGAATATGGTGTAGGCGTGTATTCTGTACGTACAGGAAATCCATTCACTACTGTGCGGGTTATCAGCTTATTGATTTCCATTTCCTTCAACTCTTTCGACAAAACTTTGGTAGAAATTTTTGGGATACTGCGTTCTATTTCCCTGAAATGTTTGTTGCCCTCCCAAACAGAAATCAGGATCAGGATCTTCCACTTACCGCCAATAATATCCAGGGTATCTCTCACCGGCATCAGCGCCGACAAACACTCTTTATGCTCTTTCTTTTTCATTGTATAATTATTGATTACCTTAAGGTAACTGATTACAATAGGAAAGCAAAAATAAATAATTTTGCATAGCAATTAAAATTACCGGGCAGTACAATACGGTAATATAGTTTACAGTTAAATCAAACATAAACAAATACAAAATGACAGAACAAAAAACATCAAAAGGGCTTCATATAGGCCTGTGGGTAGTACAGGTACTCTTAGCCGCAGCTTTGGGGATGGCGGGTTTTATGAAAACAACCGCGCCCATAGAACAACTTGCACAAGGTGGTATGTCTTTCGTAAATTCTTACGGAGTGGGAATGGTACGTTTCATCGGCATCAGCGAGTTGCTGGGAGCCATTGGGTTGATTTTGCCGGCGGCCTTACGCATCAAACCGGCGCTTACGCCTCTGGCTGCAGTAGGAATTGCCATTATAATGGTTTTGGCCTGCATCTATCACATCTCCAATAGCGAGCCGTTCATGCCCGCGGCGGTCTTGTTGGCGCTCGCTGTTTTTGTTGCCTGGGGCAGGTATAAAAAAGCACCCGTTTTACCAAAATAACCAGACTATATATAGCAAAACAATTCAGGCCTTTCAGCTTCATAGTTGAGAGGCTTTTTTTATTCTCCATGTGTAAAAAGATAAAAAGAACTGTAATTAGCCGGCTTTTTTGCTATACGTATCTTTGTCAGGTTGAAAAATGGATTAAAAGGCACTTGAAATAATATCATTTAATAATGAGCAACAATCACAAATATTCAACACGCAGGAAGTTCATTGTGCAGGCAGCACTGGCCGGAGCAGGGCTGGTGCTTACTAGCCCGTTAAACAGAGCTTTTTCAAAAGCAAACAATCCTCAAAAAATGGCAAGAATATTCATTACAGGCTCTTCGGACGGATTGGGGCTGCTGGCAGCACAATCATTGACGGACCAGGGACACCAGGTGGTTTTGCATGCACGCAATGCCAAACGAAAAGAAGACACTTTAAAAAAGATACAAGTGGCAGAAGCTATTTTAATTGGTGATCTGTCAAGCATTGACGAAACAAAAGCCCTTGCAGCGGAAGTAAATAAACTAGGTACGTTTGATGCAGTTATTCATAATGCCGGCGTGTATAATGCTCCCGCTCAGCAAATTTTTTCGGTAAATGTATTAGCGCCCTACATTCTTACAAGTCTCATACAAAAACCCAAACGGCTGATTTACCTTACTTCGGACATGCATCGCAGCGGGAAACCCAAATTTGAGTATTTCAAAACCGGCATTGAGCAGATAAACTACTCCGACAGTAAGCTGCACGTTCTGATGCTCTGCAAAGCCGTTGCCCGGAAATGGAAAGATGTCTATTCCAATAGCGTTAACCCAGGGTGGGTGCCTACAAAAATGGGCGGGGCCGGTGCACCAGATGACCTGCAAAAAGGATATGAAACACAGGTGTGGCTTGCCACCAGTAATGATAAGCAGGCTAAAGTAAGCGGCCATTATTTCTATCATCAGAAAACAGGGCGCTCCAATCCCACTGCCGATGATCATTTATTACAGGAACAGTTCCTGGAGTTGTGCCAGGAGATAACAGGAGTTCCGTTTGCTCAATAACGCTTTGAGAGAAAAGGGATTTTAAATAGCAACTCAATTCATTCCAATCAGGTTCCTGTATGCATTGGGCGTATAGACCACGCGCTGTTTAAAAAAGCAGGTGAAGTGCTGCGGGTATTTAAAGCCCATTTCAAAGGCAATTTCATTCATGTTTTATCGCGGTCAAAGATCTTGTTTTTGGCAATGTCAATAATCTTGTTCTGCAAGGTATCCCGCCGGGAAAAAATCACATTGGCGTAAGTGGCATAAGGCTTCTGTAAAGCGGAAGCCTTTTACATACAAGCCGGTTTTCCTGAAATCCGTAAATATTGCAAATCAAACAGGAAATTGTACAACAACGCAAAGCAGTATTATGCCGAAATTTGAGGTATCAATAACTATTAAATTTAAAAGCAATGGAAAATAAAGAATTTCAATTTAAAACTAACCTTAATTGCGGAGGCTGTGTATCAAAAGTTGAATCCGATCTGGATAATGCTGAGGGTATATGTCATTGGAACGTAGATACCAACAATGCGGATAAGATCCTTACTGTAAGCTCCAAAGGAATTACAGAAGATGAAGTAGCAGCTATCATCAAAAGTAAAGGCTTTAAAGCCGAGCCGATAGCATAATGTTTTCAAAATACCGGGACAGTGAATTTCAGGGGAAAGATGCTATTTCTATGTTTTGAATAACAAATAAAAGCAAGTAAAATGAAAAAATCAGTAACGGCATCATTACTTACAGGTACCGTTGTTTTAGGACTATTATTTACAGCCTGCAACAACGCACAAAATAAATCAGCAGATAAGGAACATCAGCAGCATAGCCATAATGACAGCCTGTACGCATGTCCCATGCATCCTGAAGTAACAGGAAAGCAAGGTGATAAATGCTTTAAGTGCGGAATGGACCTGGTAGCGGTCTCCCATGAAAAACACGCAAAATCTGAAGTTACGCTTATTACTGAACCCCAGATCATTGAAGCAGGAACGCCCGCAAAACTCACTCTTGTTTTCCGGGAAAATGACAAAAACCTGCCATTGGAGATTTCACACGAAAAGAAGGTTCATTTAATGGTTGTAGATGAAACCCTTTCCTGGTTTCATCATATCCATCCGCAGGAGCAGGCAGATGGCTCTTATACCATATCGGAAACATTTCCCGAAGGTGGCAAATATGTTCTGTTCACAGACTTTAAACCACAGGGAGCTGCATCGGTGGTAGATAAAAAAGAGATTACCGTAAACGGAAGTTCAGGTAATAATAAAACAGACTTCTCTACCAGATTGGTTTCTGTGGTAGACGGTTATACCGTTACGTTGGCAAACGGGAATGATTTAAAAACCAACAGATCGCAATCATTGGAAATATTGGTTGAGAAAGACGGGAAGAAATTAACGGAAAGCGATATAGAGCCCTACCTCGCAGCAACCGCGCATATTGCTATGATTGGTAAGGAGGATAAAGATTTTCTGCATATCCACCCTGTATCCAATAAACATTTCCCTATTTACGCTGAAACGCATATCAAAAAGCAAGGGATCTACAGAATATGGGTAGAGTTCCAGACCAACGGGAAAGTTCATACAGCTGATTTTACTGTAAATGTAGCTGAGGGAGAAAAAACAGCAGGACACCACGACCATCAGCATTAACTTATTACTTCTCCTCTCTTTCCTTTTTTATAGCAGATGGTTATACTAACCTGTAGTTATTGCAAGGTAAATAAAGTTGCGGCTACAGGTCAGCTACCACACAGTGCCTTTGATACAGACCTGAGCCAGCTGTGAGTTTCACATACCGTCTTCACTCGCAGTAAACATAAAAGCCCGTTGGAGCATGTTGATATAATTCTCTGGAGTTTCAAACACGTTCAAATATTCCTCAAAATAAGAAAGCTCATCTCTTATAACATCGAACCTATAATTGTCTCGTAAACCTCCCGTATCTAATCCACCGGTTTATAGCATATCGCTTTAGGTAGCAAGGTTAAAAAAGGTAATATCTTCAAAGGCCAAAAATAATAGGGAATAACTTGCTACATATTATTTTAATAAAACAGGTATTTTAGTACTGTTATCACTCTTAACCGATTAGCCTGTAAATTTAAAAGTTCTCTAAACGTGAACTTTAAATTTAAAAACATAACTTTTCTATGAAAGTACACCTGATAAGAAAAGAAACCATAGAACGTTTTGTAAGGAATAATGCCCAAAGCAGGGGTTCATTTTCGGAATGGCCTGCACAAGTAAAGTATGGCGACTGGAACGCTCCGGCAGATATTTTGGCCACATTTCCCTCCGCTGATTTGCTGTGTAATGGTAGCAACAAGGTGGTATTTGATATCGGGGGTAATAAATACAGGATGATTGGCAAATATGCCTTTGGAGACAGACAGGTGCATTTATTTATTTGTTGGATAGGTACGCACGCACAATACGACCGGCTTTGCGACAATGGAGAACAATACACTACAAGTGATTATTAAATTGAAAGAAATTATGGCAACGCTTAAATACAAAGTTATTACCAGTAAAACCCAATACCAGGACTATTGCAATAAACTGGAGCAAATGTTGTTCTCCGGCAGTAAAGACCGGAATATCAAAGATGAAATAGCACTGCTCACCCTGCTTATTGAAAAATGGGACGAGGAGCATAATACTTTTGACGACCTAAACCCAATACAACTCCTGCAATCTTTAATGAAAGAACATAACCTTAAGGCCAAAGACCTGGTACCCGTTTTAAATATGAGCAAAGGATATATTTCTGATATCCTGAACTATAAAAAAGGACTTTCAAAAGAAGTGATCCGTAAGCTGGCCGCATACTTTAAGATTTCACAGGAGGCGCTCAACCGCCCCTATAAATTAACGGAACCGGAAAATGCTCATTTAAAAAATGCCAGTATAATGAAGACAAAGAAGAAGCTGGCAGTTGCCTGAGGCTGATAACCTAATCCACCGGTTTATAGCATACCGCTTTAGGTAGCAGAGTTAAAAAAGGTAATATTTTATTCGATTGTTCCTGCGTTTCATAGTAATCACGACCAATATTTAAGCCGTTGTAATATGCCTGCCTGTTATCGTAATAATATTTTTCGGTAGGTATGCCCCAAACGGATGTGCCTAAGCATTCCGCTAAAAACCATTTTTCCAGCAACCGGGCTGCCCGGCCATTATCATCTGCAAACGGGTGTATTTTGGCAAACATAAAATGTATGTAAGCGGCATAGTAAAGGGTTTGCTTCAGGGTTAAATTTTCTCCCAGGAGCGTTTCAATATCTGCAAACAGTTTATCCATTTCGGCAGATACTTTTTCTGGTTCTATGGCCAAATAAATCAGCCCCTGCCAGCCTCTTATGCCTACCTGCGTTTTGCGGTATTTGCCTTTTTGCCCTTTGGTTAAATTGCTAAATGTACTGGCTAATATTTCATGGCATTTCAGCACTCCTTTTTGGCTCAGGCTGTATCGTTTGGCATATTGATACGCTTTTAATAAGTCCTCTATTTCTTTTACCTCTTTGCTGTTTTTATTATTGGCCTTGCTTACAAAAAAGCTATTTAAGTCGAGGGTACTGCCCTCTATTTGTGAAGACGCCACCGCGCCGGCCAGCATATAGTGTTTAAAATCCTGTACCGTAAAGTCGCTTTCCGACAGGTCTTTAAAGCATTTGCTGACAGATGCTTTCACCTGCTTTTCAAACTGTTTTATTAAATTAGGTTGAAGTAGTTGTAATTCCATTTTTAAAATATACAGGCAGCCTAAAATAGCAATACCATACTAAAATCTATCTGCCCTTCCCTGTCCGTTTCCCTTTTTCTACCATTTCCGTAAGTATCTTTAGATGGCTTGCACGTTCCTTATCACTTATCTCTTCAGAAGAGATAAATAAATCTTTTAAATCTCTTCTTAAGATCAATGCGATAAGATAAAAGACAAAAACATTCGGTTGCTTGGCATTATTCACCCATTTCGAAACTGTGGTTTCGGTAAATCCAATTTCGGAAGCTAACCACCTGTTTGATCTTCTTTCTTCCTTTAAAATAATAGCTAATCTATTTATCAGAATAGGTGATTTGTTGGTCTTAAAGTTCGTTGATTTGTTCATTAAGTTATAATATTTATACTAATAGAACAAATCTAACAAACCTTATGTAATTGATTTTTATTGATGTTTAATCATAAAATTAATTATTTGTTCTTTAAGAACAAACATTATATCTTTATATTAAATTTATTTAACTATAAAATATAATAAAAGCTAACCCACATCTTTTTTAGTACTCCGGTCGGCCTTTAAACACATAATCTATTTAAAAATGCTTTCTTATGAAACACCACCCTATACCCACCAACACTTCCCTTCAAAAGCGCTTTTCCAAGCCCTCTCACATTCTCAGTCAGGCCGGTAAACATCCACACGCCGGCCTGCGGGAAGTGTTTTGCAACTTCGATCTGGAAGAGCTAAGGCAGGAGCTGCAATGCTGGCAGCAACTGGCACTATGCAACAATAACAGCGCGTATGAAGATGCCAGCGCCCGGGAAGACCTGCTGGATTTCACCCGGGAACTGCAAAGGCTTGCAGAAGCGTTTTATATTATAAACGAAAGAAAGAACGCCGGCCCAAAACGTAAGCAATTAAAAGGTCTGCCCAAACAAACCCGGAAAGTAATTGTACAAGCTAACACCACAGTTTTACTTACGGAAGATGAGAAGAAAAAACCGAAGCAGGTCGTTCACGAGTTCTGTAAAACCTTTCGCCGGCCTTACGCCCAAACGGAGCTGCTGGATATGCTGGATGCCGTGATCACTTACAAAGGAACGAAAGAAATATATAAAGGCAACCTGATGCTATTCTATGAGCATTTACTCTACCTGTTAAAACTGGCGTATAGGATATATAAGCAAAAAGATTTTTTATAAGAAACCAAACTTACCGGTCTATCCAGCTTTACAGTCTATGCAGAAAAAACTAAACCCTTTGGTACCGGTGGATGCTGTTGTAGTTAAAATCTTTTGCAAGCTTTTTTGTATTTTCAGTGTATCGAAAATCGATAAAAAAGCGCTAAAATATGAAAAACGAAATCGTTTTATACCAGTCCGATGAGTTAGCAGAGCGGATCGAGGTTAAAATAGACGAAGAAAAAGAAACCGTTTGGCTTACCCAAGAACAGCTTTCGACGCTTTTTGAAAGAGACCAATCAGTAATATCCAGACATATCAGAAATATATTTAAAGAGGGGGAATTGGAAGAAAAAAGCAGTATGCAAAAAATGCATATTGCATCGTCTGATAAGCCTGTCGCCTTTTACAACCTCGATGTTATCATCTCGGTAGGCTACCGTGTAAAATCAAAACAGGGTACATTGTTTAGAAAGTGGGCTACCAATGTATTAAAAGATTATTTGCTAAAAGGCTATGCCATTAATAACCGAATAAACCGGATAGAAGACAAGGTAGATGGTATAAATCATAGAATGAGTGAAATCGAATTACAAATCATCTCCAATTTAATTCCTACACAAGGCGTGTTTTTTGATGGGCAGGTATTTGATGCTTACGAACTTGCGTCCAAAATCATTCGCTCTGCCAAACAAAACATAGTCCTTATCGACAACTATACAGACGAAACAACGCTAACGCATTTGAGCAAAAAGGGAAAAGGCGTAAATGTGCTGATAATGACAAAGAACATCAGTAAACAACTACAATTAGACATCCAAAAAGCCAATGAACAATACGGAGGCTTTGCTGTAAAAATATTTACAAAAAGTCACGACCGTTTTCTGATTATAGACGATAAAGAAGTGTGTCACCTGGGAGCTTCGCTCAAAGACCTCGGCAAAAAGTGGTTCGCCTTTTCAAAGATGGATAAAAACTCCATTGAGCGTATAATGAAATGTACGATATAAGGTGTACGATGTACAGCAAGTGACCAGTAACCAGCATCCATCGAAAATCGATAAAAAAGCGCTAAAATATGAAAAACGAAATCGTTTTATACCAGTCCGATGAATTGCCTGAACGTATAGAGGTAATGATAGAAAAAGAAACGGTTTGGCTGAATCGTCAACAACTTTCTGTCTTGTTTGGGAGAGATGTAAAAACTATTGGTAAACATATTAATAATGTGTTTGCTGAAGGAGAACTTGTGAAAAAGTCAACTGTCGCAAATTTTGCGACAGTTCAAAACGAGGGAAACAGAATCGTGGAAAGAAACGTGGAACACTACAACCTTGATGTTATTATCTCCGTAGGGTATCGTGTAAAATCCAAACAAGGCACACAGTTCAGAATTTGGGCCACCAATATTTTAAAAGATTACTTACTAAAGGGATATGCCTTAAACCAAAGAATAAACCGGATTGAAAATAATGTTGAAAACCTAACAGAAAAGGTTCATGCCATTTCATTACAGATTCAATCCGCAGAAATCCCAAACCAAGGCGTGTTTTTTGACGGACAGGTATTTGATGCCTACGAACTTGCCTCTAAAATCATTCGTTCTGCCAAACAAAACATAGTCCTCATCGACAACTATACAGATGAAACAACGCTAACGCATTTGAGCAAAAAGGGGAAAGGCGTAAATGTGCTGATAATGACCAAGAACATCAGCAAACAACTGCAATTAGACATCCAAAAAGCCAATGAACAATACGGAAACTTTACTGTAAAAACATTTACACAAAGCCACGACCGTTTTCTGATTATAGACGCTAAAGAAGTATATCATTTAGGAGCTTCGCTCAAAGACCTCGGCAAAAAGTGGTTCGCTTTTTCAAAGATGGATAAAAACTCAGTTGAGTATATCGTAAAATACAGTACTAGTAAATAAAATTAGATAAGTCAAATTAAAAAGGGTTCTCTAAAATTTGAGGAACCAAAAAGCTACATATAAATCTGGGCCTGACAGTAACGTTATCCACAATTTATTTATCTATTTCCTTTGCAAACAGATAACAATTATAGGAAGCGGTAAATGCAGAAATTGATTTCAAATCAACCTCTTCAAAATATCCACGCTTTCTGATAGCTCTTCAATTGTGGATGAAGCAAAGCCAAGCCTGATAGCATTTTCATTGTAACCGGTATTCTGGTGTATTTTACCATCGGATATATACAACCCTTTTGAACAGGCCCGTTTGGCCAACGTTTCAAGGTTAATGTTCTTCGCAAATTTTGTCCATACCGTCATGCCCCCTTCCGGAATAGAGAAACCAACAGCAGCATTCAATTCACTTTTCAATAGCCCACAAAAATGGTCTCTTCTTTCTTCATATACCGACAGGGTTTTCCTCAGGTAACGTTGAATAGTGCCATCGTCCAGCAGTTCGGCCATGGCGTTGTCCAGGATATGATCGCCCTGCCTGTCTAACAAAATACGGACTCCCGAAAGATGTTCAATAACATTTTCAGCGGCTACCAGGTAACCCATACGAAAAGCAGGCGAAAAACTTTTACTGAAAGAACCGCAGTAGATCACCATCCCGTTCTCATCCGCGCTTGCCAGCGGTAGTAACGGGCGATGCTTATAATGAAAATCGAAATCGTAATCATCTTCAAAAATGATAAAGCCATATTCCCCTGCCAAACGCAGCAGCTCCAGCCGGCGATCAATCCGGAGCGACACGGTAGTAGGATAATGATGGTGTGGCGTTACATACACCATCCTCACCTTCCTCTTTTTACATACCTTCTTCAACTCTTCTACAACCAAACCATTTTCATCTACAGGAATAGTAATATGTTTCGCACCGGCATGTAAAAAATTATGCTCTGCCCTTCGCCAGCCAGGAATCCCGGAAACAATAACATCCCCTGTATCTATCAGCCCGTTGCATACAAGGTTTATGCCCATTAAAGTACCCCTCACCGAAAGAATATTCTTTGCTGTCGTTTTCAATCCCCTTGTTCCATTCAGGTAAGCGGATAATGCTTCCCGGTAAAAATTCGGGCCATCGGGATAAGTATAACTTCCGAATTTATGATAAAGACCGCTTCTTGTTAATTGACCCCGATACGCTCTGTACAGCTCTTTTAACGGAGCCAATGTTGGGTCAGGAAATCCGTCATCCAAGTGAAGCCGCGTATTAACTACTGATAGCGCTTTGTCCAGGTAAGCTTTAGGTTGAATTAAAAAGCCAGCCTTTTTCCGGGGCATTGATACAGCAGCGTTGCGCAAGGCTTTCGGCTCAGGTTCGGGTATATGCGATGAAACAAACGTTCCTCTTCCTACAAAACTTTCCAGCCATCCCTGCATTTGTAATTCCTCATAAGCGTTGGAAACTGTTACCCTGTTGATATGCAGCAAACCAGCAACTTCCCTTGAAGCCGGCAACCTTTGTCCCGGACGCAGCTTACCCTTTTTTATCAGCAACAAAACAGTGTCTGCAAGTTGCAGGTAAACCGGCCGGTCCAAAGCTGAATCAATAGGCAGGCCATTAAATAGCTGTAGTAAAATTGGACTATTCATTTTATATAAATTGGACTACAAGTATAATCCAATTTAAGAGTAATTTTGATACCCAAAAAGTAAAAGAGTTATGTACGTCCCCCATTCTTTCCAGTTTAAGGATGATGCTGAAAAAATTGCTTTCATGAAGCGGTACAGTTTCGCAACTATCATTACTGCCAATGATAACGTTCCGATGGCCACTCAATTACCCTTTTTTATAGATGACAGTGCCGGTAAATTAGTGCTAAGTGCTCATTTTGCTAAAGCCAACGAGCAAGCCCGGTACATCGAAACAAACACTTCTTTAGTAATATTTTCCGAACCACATGCCTATATTTCGCCCGCTCACTATGACAGGCAGGAAAGCGTACCTACCTGGGATTATATAGCGGTACACGCTTATGGGAAGGCAAGGATCATGGAAGCGGAAAATGGGAAGATCAAAGCATTGGAACAAATGATACAATTTTATGAAGAAGGGTATCTGCAACAATGGAAAAGCCTTACCGATAAATTCAAAAACGGGATGCTGAAAGGAATTGTAGCCTTTGAACTGGAAGTAACCCATTTGCAGGGGCAAAAGAAACTGAGCCAGAACAAAACAGAAATAGAAAGACAACGGATTACAGCACATCTGGCGAATAGTGAAAATACCATTGAAAAAGACCTGGCAGCTTATATCAAAAACATATAGTTATATTTAAAAATATGGACGCTATAGAGATTAAAAAAGTAACGCTGAACGACATTGAAGCATTGCAAAAAACAGGCAGGCAAACATTTTATGAAACATTTGCAGCCGTTAACACTGAAGAAAATATGACCCAATACCTGGAAGAGAAGTTTTCCATAGAAAAGTTAACTGCCGAGCTCAATGATGAAAATTCATTATTTTATTTTGCAGTATCGGATAATACCATAATAGGTTATCTAAAGCTGAACATGGGGCCATCACAAACAGAATTACAGGACGACAAGGCTATTGAAATCGAGCGCATCTATGTACAGCAGGCCTATCAGGGAAGAAAAGCAGGACAGTTACTTTATGAAAAGGCTATGCAGATAGCAGAACAAAGAGAAGCCAGCTATGTTTGGCTGGGCGTTTGGGAAGAAAACCGGAGAGCCATAAGTTTTTACAATAAAAATGGCTTTGTTGAATTTGACAGGCATATTTTCAAGCTGGGCAATGAAGAACAAACAGATCTAATGATGAAAAAAGTTTTGATACCGAACCAATGAATTTCAATATACAACCCACATTAGAGAATGAACACGTAATCCTTTATCCCTTGCAGGAAAAGGATTTTGATGATCTATATGCTGTGGCAGCAGATCCCAAAATATGGGAACAGCATCCTAATAAAGACCGCTGGAAAAAAGAAGTCTTCAAAATCTTTTTTGACGGCGCTATACAAAGCAAAGGAGCTTTTAAAATTGTGGACAAAAGCACGGGAGCCATTATCGGCAGCACACGAATGTATGATTACAATGAACAGGAAAACAGCATATTCATTGGTTATACCTTTTATGCTGTACAATATTGGGGAACAGGTATTAACCATTCTGTAAAAGCAATGATGCTGGATTATATCTTTCAATTCGTTTCAAAAGTCTATTTTTATATTGGCGCAAACAATATCCGTTCACAGGTGGCCATCAGTCGTATTGGTGCAGAAAAAACGGGCGAGCAGGAAGTTACCTATTTCGGTGAAGCACCACAGCTAAATTTTGTGTACGAAATCAGCAAAGAAAACTGGAAAGCAGGGAAACAACAATGAACTTATTTGATCTTATCATAAACGACAAAGAACAGGTATCGTTAAACGATATATTTCTGGATGAAGCCAGCAGGGAGCAGGTGGTACAACTTATCAAAGAGCATCATTATATTGAAGCACTGGCCCCCTATGGCTTGCCTGTCAATAACAAGGTATTGCTGCATGGCAATTCGGGCTGTGGTAAAACGATGACCGCAAAAGCCATCGCCAATGAATTAGGCAAAAATATCCTTATACTCAATTTGAGCAATGTGATTTGTTCGCATATTGGCGAAACCTCGCAAAACATCAAACAGGTATTTGACAAAGCCGGAAGAGAAAAAGCTGTTTTATTTTTAGACGAGTTTGACCAGATAGGAAAAGCCCGCGGCAACGATGACAAAGATGTAGGCGAAATGCGAAGGCTGGTAAATACCCTTATTCAGTTGATAGATTATTTTCCGGATAATGCACTACTCATTTGCGCCTCCAATCACCCCGAAATTATTGATACCGCCTTATTAAGACGGTTCCAGTTACGGATAAATTTTGAAATGCCGGAACCCAAAATTTTAGACAGGTATTATGATCAGTTATTGTCCCGCTTCCCAAAAGACATACAACAGGTAGAACGCAAATACAACATATCATTTGCCGAAGCCAAAGATCACCTGTTTACCGATGTAAAAGCAGCATTGATCAAAGAGTGGGACGCCATGCAAAAAAACAAAGCAGTATAAGCAACAAAAAAATAATTATCTAACTATAAAAAATGTACAGATGCAGCAACGTATTAATATAAAAGAATTAGAGCCCGAAGCCTACAAGATATTGTTCGATATGGAAAAATATCTTTCTAAAACTGATTTAAGTTTAATGCTCAGAGAGCTTATTAAAATACGGGTATCACAAATCAACAAGTGTGCCTTCTGCCTTGAAATGCACACAAAAGATGCGAGGGAAGCAGGTGAAACAGAGCAAAGGATCTATGCGCTGTCTGCCTGGGAAGAAAGTCCGTTGTTCAGCGAAGAGGAAAAAGCCGTATTGGCTTTAGCAGAAGAAGTAACACATATATCCAAACACGGGGTTAGTGATGCTACCTTTCAAAAAGCACAGCATTATTTTACAGACAAGCAGGTAGCGCAAATAATCATTACTATTAACCAGATAAATTTCTGGAACAGGATAGCAGTAAGCACCAAACTGTTTCACCAACCATAGCATCAGGAAATCCAATGAGTGAACAAATTCTTACAAATATTGCCATCATAAAAGAGCGGATCAACAAGGCCTGTAAACATAATGGCAGAGATCCCGGTGAAGTAAAATTATTACTGGCCACCAAAACCGTACCCGCTGAACGTATTAAAATAGCGCTACAGGCAGGGCATACACTGATAGCAGAAAACAAAGTGCAGGAGCTCAAAGAAAAATACGAAGCATTAAAAGAAGTGCCACACACAAATCACTTTATCGGGCACCTGCAAACCAATAAAATCAAGGATATTCTCAAATATGAAGTATCCTGTATACAATCACTCGACCGTTTTGATCTGGCCGAAAAGCTGCACCAGCGGTTACTGTTTGAAAACAAGACCATAGAAGTGTTAATACAGGTAAATACTTCCGATGAAGAAAGCAAATTCGGGGTTCATCCTGATAAGGCCATTGAATTAGTAAAACAGGTAGCGCAGTTAGAAACGCTGAAAATAAAAGGTTTGATGACCATCGGCCTGTTCAGCGCTGAAACAGAAAAGGTACGCAAATGTTTCCAGCTGCTTAAAAATATTCAGCAACAGATCATATATCTGAATATTCCCAATGTAGCAATGAAAGAGCTGTCAATGGGAATGAGCGGCGACCTGGAAACTGCTATTGAAGAGGGAGCCACTATAGTTCGTGTAGGAACCGCTATTTTTGGGAAAAGGATTTACCCTGATAGTTACTACTGGAATGAAAATATAAAATAAGCAATGAACATACACTACCTGCAACATGTATCCTTTGAAGGATTAGGCTATATCGGGATATGGTTAAAAGAGCATGATCATAATATTACATCAACCCGCTTTTTTGAAAAGTCGCATCATTTACCAAACGTTGAGGAAATAGATGCGGTTATAGTAATGGGCGGACCAATGAGCGTATACGACGAAGACAAATATCCTTTCTTAAAGGAAGAGAAAGCATTCATTAAAAATTGCATCCGGGAAGGAAAAAAAATACTGGGCATTTGCCTGGGCGCCCAACTGATCGCAGATTGCCTGGGCGCCAAAGTAAATAAGGCGCCACATACAGAAATAGGCTGGTTTCCCGTAACGCCCACAGCAGAAAGCAGGCAAGTCCCCTGGTTCTACGAACTTTTCAGGGATGCTCCGACAGTCTTTCACTGGCATGGAGACAAGTTCGATATTCCGGAAGGAAGCCTTGACCTCCTTTCATCCGAAGCAAACACCAACCAGGCGTTTTATTACAGCGAAAAAATTATCGGACTGCAATTTCACCTCGAAGTAATACAAGACACAGTAATGCTGATGTTAAAGAACGGAATATCTGAATTACAGGAAAGCCCCTACCAACAAACAACAACGCTTATTCAAAACGGGGTAAAAAACAGCGGCAGAGCGTGCAATGAGATAATGAGCGCTATCTTACATCAATGGCTGAACGGTTAGCCGTATTATTTTTCTTATAAGGCTAAGGACAAAATTTACAGGGACTATACCAGTGTTACCATTCTGAAATCACTTTCCAGATTTTATAAACCATAAAACAAAAGATTGATTAAGCATGGATGAACCCAAAAGGAAAGGAGCAAGAAGCATAAAAGAAATTCCGCAGGACATCCTGGAACAACTAAACCGTGGCAAGCTAGAAACGGCCAACCTGGTGGAATGGCTCGCTGTTGATCAACAGCTTTTGCTGGAGCATCTGCTTAAACAAACCGGCCGGATACGTTACCTGGAATATATTGTAAAATCCATTACACAGTTAAAAAAGCAAACCGTAAACACGATAAATGAAGCTATAGGAACAGGACTTTTTGAGCAGGCAATAAAAAACAGGGATGATGACTTTTTAATAATACTTTCGAGCCATAAGTCTGACCTGGTACGTTGTTGGGCCACATATGCTATTGGCAAAAACCAGGATTTAAGTATCGAAGAAACATTAAACCAAATTCAAATATTCGCGGCAGATAAGCACTTTGGAGTAAGGGAAATTGGGTGGATGGCCGTAAGAAATAAAATAACTGCTAACCTGGAAAAGAGCATTTCCATTCTTTCTACCTGGACAACAAATAATGATGAAAATATAAGACGGTTTACCACAGAAGCAACCCGGCCTCGTGGTGTATGGTGCGAACATATT
>JAPUDO010000045.1 GCA_027493055.1 Niabella sp.
CACCGTTTTGGGATTGCAAAGGTAAAACCTTTTTCCCATTTAAACAAATTTATTTTCCAAAATAAATCCTGCCATATAAACCAAAAAACTAAAAGAACTACCCCCTAACAATAACAAAAATCGGACGGCAAAGATACGGTTTTTTTTGAAACTTAACCAACTTTTCTTAATTTTTTTTAAGATAGCAAACTATGCTAACAGATGGGAAATAAGCGGAATACCTTACACAAAGAATTCATTATTAATTTATTAGAATAATATAATCTATAAAATATCAGAGAACTTTTTAACCGCTTTATCCAAACGGCTTGCAAAGATAGAACTATTTTTCATAACACCAAATATTTATTATTTTTTTCCGGTGCATATATAAATTTCCACTTACAAAACAGACTTTTTATTTTAGAGGAAGGTCAACTCATAGAATACTATACCACTATATCCTATAATTTATGAACGTTGTTCCAAAGCTCGTACAGCCAGTTTTACGCTGCCGTACTGCAACAACGCTGATTTAGCTACTTTGTAATCAGAAAGGCCGGTTTGCTTCATTACCATTTTTATACCGCGGTCTACCAGCTTATTGTTGCTGATCTGCATATTTACCATCTGGTTATCCTCCACCAAACCGATACCGATCATTGTTGCAGTAGAGATCATATTCAATACGAGTTTTTGCGCGGTTCCGCTTTTCATGCGCGTACTGCCGGTTACAAATTCGGGGCCTACCACCAGCTCAACAGGGTAATCTGCATGCTGTGCAACGGGCGATCCTTCATTGCAGACAATACACCCGGTTGTAATACCAGATTGTCGGGCATTACGCAATGCTCCTACTACATAAGGAGTAGTGCCACTGGCCGCAATGCCAATCACTACATCTTTAGAAGAGACCCTGTAAGCCTGCAGATCGGCCCAGCCCAGCTCCTCATCATCCTCCGCGTTTTCAATTCCATATCGCAATGCTGCATCCCCGCCCGCCATAATACCCACTACCAGGTCGGGCAATACCCCATAAGTAGGCGGGCACTCACTGGCATCCAATACACCCAGCCGGCCGCTGGTGCCTGCACCTATATAGAACAGTTTGCCCCCTGCCAGTATTTTCTCTTTCACCACGTTCACCAAGGCTGCAATACCCGGAATAGCGCGCTCAATAATGTACGGAACCGTTTTATCTTCTGTATTAATGTTGGTCAGCACATCCTCGGTGGTCATTTTCTCCAGATGCCTGTAGAGAGATGGCTGCTCTGTTACTTTAATAAACTCCATTGCCATTTTTAAATAAACTATAAATAGTGATGCTAATAAACATTATACCTTTTAGGCAAAACAGGCTAAGGTATTATAGAATTATTCTCATAGTTAAGATCATACGTTTCTATTGATGGGCCATACTTTTTATACATTTCATTGCATAAAGTAACAGGATTCCCGGCGGGGATAGTACTGAAAGCCTGTCTGCCTTGCACCCAGCTCCATTCCCATTCCCTGATGTCTTTAATAAATTTATCAGCATCAAATGCTTGATTATGTTCCAGGCTATAGGTGGTTCTTTCAAAGAACTGCTGCCAGCGGGGCTTATAAAAGCTACTGAACAAACCGCTCCATTGCCGTGCTGAATATTCATGCAACCTGTTGTCTTTATTGCCCCAGGTAGTGATCAGGTTCCTGGCATTACGTTCGTACAGGTCTTTTTCTTCGCCGGTTGTACCCAGCTTTCGTGTATCTGCAATCCAGCGTCCCAGTAAAAATTCCTTCCTGCTGGCTACCAGTCTGTCCATATCTTCTATCAATGCTATAAACTCATTCGTATATTTTCTATAAGCTGCAATGTCTTTTTTATTGTAGGCGTCCGTAAATTTTTTGTGAATACTGATGGCATGATTGGAGAGCACCTGCCGCGTTACATCCACCAGGTCGAACCGGAACCCATCGCTTGATTGTAGTACAGGAGCTGCCAGCAACAATTCGCCCCAGGCCCTTGCCAGCTCTTTATTATCATACGGAAATCTTAAATCGATCCTGATACCCTTTGATGAGAAGGTAGGACGTGATTGTATCATAGACCGCGGACCACGCGACGTAAGTGAATCAGCATATGCTGTACGTCTTAAAATGTCCCATGCTTTGTTGGCATGAACATTGGCTTTGCCATATCTGCGTAGTGTGTATTGTTTCAGCCAGGAGGTTATCTCAACAGGCGTTGTTCGCCAGGTATTCTCCATCATCATTTCATACACAACCGGATTGGTTTCTATTGCCTCCATGGTTAGCCCGATACCTACCATTTTGCCGGCATCGGGATTTTTAAGATCACGGGAAGGATTGTGGGCAATGCTATCCATTAAACCATGCACTACATTATTGCCCCCAAAATTGTTCAGCATATTCCATATCCAGGGTTTGCCATAATAAGAGCCGTTCTTTGACCATACCGGGAATTTCTCTGTCCACAGATCAAGGATGATCATTTTATCATCCGGCACAGCATTCAGCAATGCTTTTATTTGCGGCTCTTTCCAGAACTTTCTTGAAAAATAAAATAACCAACCCTGCATTACCCAAACTGCTTTGGGATCAGTTGTGGCCATGGATTGGTACACATTACTGCTTACACCGGCAATAAACGCCGGGTCATCAGTGGGCGGATCTACTTCATTAAACGTATCGGCCGAATACAGGTGATCAGTGCCAAACATTTTGGTTTGAATTTCCATAAAACGCCGCCCCACGGTTACAAACAATGAATCGCCGGGATCAATAATACTGATATTGGGAAAGATGCCGTTCCAACCCACACTTTTAATATTGGCGCCGGGAAAATATTTTTTAAACGCCGGTGGCACATGGCCGGAAAAGGCCGGTAATACAGGTTTCATACCCAGTGAGCGCTGACGTTCCAGTATTTGTTTATTGAGAGCCTCATGTTTCAGCATAAGGTTGCGGGGGAGCGGGCCTCCCCAGCCATCTAAATTACCCATCCAAAACCAGGCGAAGTAAGCGGGGCCGCTGAAAAAGTCTTCCAGGTCTTTCTCTTTCATTCCCATACCGGTGTAGAGCTGGTACAGCACTTCATTCAGCCCCAAAACAGAAAGCGGCATATTTATACCATTCATGGCCATCCAGTCTATTTCTTTTTCCCACCGGTCCCAATCCCACCAGCTCATGCTGTAATTATAGGTGCAATAGTTTAAATAATACCTGTAATCGTAAGGGGTTTCCTTTACGATTTTTGATACCGGCAATGGCAGTTTTGCAGGCAGGTTGAGATTGCTTCCGTTCCATGTAACCTGGCAGTGCGCAATATATTTGAGATAGTAATTAAAAGCGCTTGCTATGGCTACACCGCTGGTGCCACGTAAAACAATTTTACCGCTTTTCTTATCTATTTCGAAATAGTCTTTATTATTATTTATGCTCTGTAACAATTGGGTACTGAACGCATTTGACCTGCCCCCTATTACCCTGTTTATAAGCTTATCGGCTTCCGCCTTTTGCGTTTGCGCATGTAGCGGACTGTAAAGGCAGAGGATTGAAATAAGAATACACAGGTATTTCATTAATCTATTTTTTGTTTTTACAGTTTCTGAGAAACGAAAGAAGTTGACAGGTACAGAACTTTTTCTATCCACTTCTATAAAGCTCAATTAAAAAGGGGCATGTATGAAATACGATGCCCCTGTGTTATCTTTTATATTTATTGAGGTGTAGGGTACCCAAACATAGAGACCGGATTAAACCTGGTACGCTGATCTTCTGCCGGTACTATTATATCAAGCGTTACTGTGCCTTTACCAGAACCTGTAGTAGTATATGATCTAACTATCACAACTCCAAAAGCCTGGTTGTCTACAGCACTTGTAGCAAGATTCCACGAGCCCCAGCCAATGATAAAACCGGTATTTACAACAGGGTCACCACTTACCCTTCTGTTAGTAGTAGTAACATTGTAATTCTCTCCAACCGGGCCGGGCCCTTTAATATTCCTGTCGATAAAGTTTTCAAGATTTGAATCCCAGCGCAAAGTATCCATGGCTGCCGGTGTTACACTCCTCCGATTGGCGGTAACCATTGTGTAGGTAGCTTTATTGAAACCCACCATATACGGAGCCGCTGAATTGAGGTAAGCTGTACCTGCAGTGTAAATGAATGGAGGCACAAATCTGAATGATGCATTATTATAAACAATAGTACCAAAATCTATCCACTCCTGATTGGCAGCGGCATTTGTTACATCAAACACATACGGCGCCTTCCAGGCAGAGAACCAGTTGTTTTTTCCAGGGCCAATTTCTGAAGTAAGTACAATATTTGTAAATCTTAGCAAACGACGATTTACCTTTTGAATCGGGTACTCAATCACTTGCTCTTTACCTCCGTTGTTCCTTCCTGTAATCCTGATTGCCTGCATGCCTACAGAACCGTTCAGTTCTATACTGAAATTAAACTCATCCAAAGGTGTGCCTAAAGGCAACGGCTGCTCTGCGCTATAGGTGCCATTTGCTTTTACCGCATAGCTGAGACTGGTAATATCAGAACCCGATGTTGCCTTTCCATTCAATACATTCAAGCTGTCTGCATACAAATGTGGTATGGAACCCGAAAATCCTGTAAGTGAAATATTAACAGCATCATCAGTAACAGCACCAATTTTAAATGTATCAACAGCAATACCATCATAAATATTTTTTGCTTCGATAATAACAGCTGTCAGGCCTTTTGGCACTGTAACAGCTGCTATAAAAGACGTGTTCTTCTTATCTGTAAACGGTATTGCGGTTCCGGCAGAGGAAACACCATTAATAACCGTTTTATAAGTTAATGATTTAATATCATGCTGCGATGTAACCTGGCCCTCTACATTAAGTTTTTTATTTTCAAAAACCGTCGCCTCATATTTAATACCTTCTTTAAAAGCAAGTATTGGCAGCGCTCTGATCTCTGACATTGTAATACGTACTTCCGAGGCACGATTCTCACCATCAAAAGAAACAATTACTAACGACAACATATTGGGCACAACTGTAAAAGTAATATTCTCATTGATCTGCCTGGGGTATTCTCTCTCTTTATCAATATTCACAGGCGTACCGGAAGATGTTCCATTGGCCGTTTGGGTGATAAAAAAATACGACAATCTTTTTACCCCTTTTTCCGAAGCTGCTGTAACGGGTATGATTACCTGGTCACCCACATTAATGCCCTCTATTTTTTCATACTCTTTGCTAACGGACAGTTGGGGGCCGTACCCATTGGCAGGAATAAACTCTTTCTTTTTACAACCTATAAATACCAATACCGAGGCAAATACAAGTATGATCTTAATGTATGTCTTCATTCTTAATGTCATTTATCGGTTAAACCTTAATTCAGATAAAACGGGCAAGTGGTCCGAAGCCTGGCTCGGAATAGTATTAAGGGACTGTACTGAAAAAGCGCTCACCGGTTTATAAGCAATAAAATCAATTGTTGAGGAAGGAACAGTTGCGGGAAATGTGAGCGGGCATCCTGCCCCGGCGCAGCTTCTTGTAAAGTTTCTATCAAAAACCGGGTAAAACTGCGTACCAGCTGATTCTACCTCATTAAAATCAGCGCCCAGTACGATTTTGTCATTTTTAGGTCCAAGTATATTAACAATATCATTTACCTGCTGCAAGCGGTTGGTGGCGCTGTTATGCTGCAAATGTGTTACCACTGCCATTATAGAATCTTTTCCAGGCAGGTCCACGTAAGCCGTCCCCATCACGCGCTGCTCTGTAGATTCGTTCTCTCTTGTCAGTTCATATTTTCTAACAGTATATAAAGGATATTTGCTCAAAATGGCAATGCCGTAATGCCCTCTCAAATAGGCCCGTGCCGAAAAATAAGCTACATTCATTTTAAGCGAATCACCAAGGACAGCGGCCTGATCATGAGTAAACCCGTTACGGTTAGTTCCTTTATCCACTTCCTGCAAAAAAACAATATCGGGATTTCCCTGCCTGATAGCAGCAACAATTCCTCCAATGTCAACCGTATCTGGCTTGGACGGAGGTATGCAGGCATGAATATTATAGGTCATTGCCCGGATAGAGCCTAATAAAGACTGCTCATCATTATTACCTCCATACTTGTTATCTTCTTGTCCAATATAGGTAGCCTGCCCCATTGGCATATAAGGATCTTTATTACAAGCGGCAATTAATACACCCAGTACTCCCAACAGCAACACAGCCCCACTTATTAACACCAATTTATTTTTCTTCATATATTTCATCATTTTAAAGTTTACTGGTTTCCCCAACCTGGATTTTGCTTTAAATTAGTATTCAGTGTAAGGTCCTCAACCGGCAACGGCCACAGATAGTCCCTGTTTTCATTGAATGTCTTGGCAATATTTACATTGGTTATGATATTGCCATAAGTACCCCTGTCCAATTCGCTTACGGGCAACTGGTAAGGGCCCGTTTCCGGGGGTTTTGAGCCGGAATAAATTTCCAGTTCTGGAGTACCGTTCCTATCAAGATCGTACAAACCAGCACTGGGGAAGTACATACCCTTAAATGGTGTGGCCAATAAATGCCCTTCTTTCCAACGCATCAGATCATCCCAGCGATTACTATTTTCCATCACCAATTCAATACGGCGTTCTCTTCTTATCTCAAGTATCACACCTTTATTTGCACCATTTACATTTTTGTATATCGCTGCCTGATATATGTCAGGATTGGCATTTGCCCCGGCAATGTCCAGGTTAGGCATTCCCACACGGTCCCTCAGGCGCTTGACTGACATATCTATATCTGCCTGAGTTAGTGTTCCCAATTCAGCCTTTGCCTCTGCATAGTTCAGCAGCACTTCACCAAACCTGAATATGAGCAAATCCTGGTAAGACTGGCTGCTCCCGTCCATAGCCGCTATATTCATCCATTTTATAGGCTGATATCCGGTCATGGTGGCATTGAAATCAACAGATGAGGCAGCAGTGGCTCCCACCCGGCGATAGCCAGGAGTACGGATAGTTTGCGCCAGTCTGGGATCCCGGTTCTGTATTTCTGTAAAATATTGTATGGTATCATACCCGGGTCTATCAGTAAATCTTGAACCATCAGCCATCAAATAGCTATTTATCAGTCTTTTTTCCAAACCTGGTTTTCCCTGTGTCCTGGAAGTAATGTAAAACTGCAGGCCATGCCTGACTCCAAGCGTATTATCAAAACGTCTTCCCATAATTACTTCATCGGCAACAGCATCCAATTTCAGAGAAGCGAATAAATCCTGGTACGGCTTGCCTGATGGCCCGTCTGTCTTAGTATATAAAGTGTACACGCCCGAATTCATCAGTTCCAATGAAGCGCTTACACATTCATTCAAAAACTTACCGGCATCAGGGAGATTAAATTCTGTATGATACTTTCTCCAGGTCCCTTCATACAAACAAATACGTGATTTTAAAGCCAATGCTGTCCACTTGGTAATACGTTCCACGCTTTTGATCTCATCCAAATGTGCTATGGCAAAATCAATATCAGCCAATACAGAGTCCATGACCACGGTTCTTGGGTCTCTCGCCTTTTGCAGACTATTAATATCTGTATTTTCAATTATGATGCTATACCAGGGTACATCTCCGTAGGACTTCACCTTATCAAAATAAAACGAGGCGCGGGCAAACCTTGCCAGTCCTATATATTTGTCTCTAACGGTTTCATTAGGAAAGTTTATTACATTTTCATTATTCAGGAAGAAATTAATATTTCGTAAAGGTCCCCAACCCCAGCGGCTATCAGTGGTGGGTACGAGTCTTGTTCCGCTGATCTCTCTGCTAACCGAAGACTTTACAATATTGTCGTAATCTTCCCCGTATATATACTCCGCTGAAGGCATATAAACATAGAAGGAATTAGTATATGCTTTCAAATCGTTTTCGGTTTTAAAGAAAGTTTGCGGAGATACAGAATCCGTTGGATACTGCTCCAACAGGTCCTTATTACATGAAACCAGTGCTAATGTTAATACAACTGATATGATATTTATAGATTTCATTGTTCCGGTTTTTAAATGATCTTTAAAATGCTTCATTGCCTGTTATATTAACCGTTTAAAAAGTTATGTCGATACCAAATGAATAAGTCTTTGAAAACGGGTACACCCTTCCATTCTGATCAGCCATTGCCTGTTCGGGGTCAATGTATTTTGTCCTGAGCTTTGTCCACGTGAACATATTCTCTCCGCTGGCAAATACCCTGAAAGATTGAATTTTGTAACGTCTGGTAAATGATTCAGGTATCTTATACCCAATCGTCAGGTTTCTTAACCGGAGATAGGCAAGGTCCTGTAAATATTTATTGTTAGTGGCTCTTAGTTCATTGTTGGCATTCAGGGCTACATAAGCTAATAAATTGGGGAAATAGGCATTGGGGTTATCCGCGCTATAAACATCGTTTGCAAAATCTTCAGGAATAAAACTGAAGTAAGGACGCGAGTAGGGACCCCAAAAGCGATCCGCATTGTTGCCGGGATACCAATCCAGTTTTCCTATGCCCTGAAAGAAAAATGCCACATCAAAACCCATCCAGTTTACGCCACCGTTAAAGCTATAAGAGTACCTTGGCAAAGAGTTACCAAGCCTGCGCTGATCGCCCGGATCATCTACTGTATTCGCTCCCGCATTAATAATACCATCATCATTTAAATCAACCCATCTTAAGTCACCTGCCCGTAATGGAATATTATTATCATTTCGTACACCATTCAGCCATTTTTGATCAACCGGGTAGGTTCTGGCCTCTGCATCTGTTTTAAAATAGCCATCGGTTACATACCCCCATATTTCTCCAATTCTCTTTCCTTCATACATAGTGAAGGTCTGTTTGGTAGGATTATTAATTTTTACAACTGTAGCGTAGTTATCGCTGAGAACTGCGCCCAGATTATAACGGAAGGGCTTCCCAGCTACATTAAACTGATCTTTCCAGGCAATGGATAGTTCAAAACCATTTGTACGTATATCCGCTACATTTTCCAGTGGCTGAGCCGCTCCGTATACGTTTGGTATTTTAACACCACCAGCCAGTATACCAGAAGTTGTTCTGGTGTACTGGTCATAGTTAATCAATAGCCTGTTCTTAAACAAGCCGATATCTATACCTCCGTTATAAGTAGTAATACGTTCCCAGGTAAGGCTTGCGGATACAGGCTGTGGTGATGCATAGTACACTAATTTTTCTCCATCCAAAATATAACTACCCGAAGTTGTGGAGTTCATAGTAAGCACATATGGATAAGGACTGCTCACTGCCTGATTACCTAACTGACCCACAGATGCTCTGATCTTAAGATCGCTAACAACAGGCTTTATATTATTCCAAAAGTGCTCTTCGCTTACACGCCATCCGGCAGATACAGACGGGAAGAAGCCCCAGCGGTCACTTTTAGGGAATCTTGAAGAACCATCATAACGCCCACCGGTTTCCAAAAGATATTTTCCTTTATAATCGTAGTTAACCCGATAGAAAATACCTTTTAGCGCATAAGCACTGGATCCCCCGGAAGTAGTCATATCACCGGTTCCAAGATTAAGGTCGTTTAAATCCTCAGATGTCAAATTAAACCGTGCTGCACCAATCCTTTTAGACCTGTGATGCTCCTGGTTATACCCGGCCATCAACTTCAGGTTATGTATCCGGTCAAAGGATTTGGTATACTCTGCAAATACGTTAGTTACAAGCACCTGGTTAAACTGTTGGCTCTCGGTTAAACGATCTGTTATATACCTCGGGACCGGCTCTATTACACCCGGATATAAGGAATAAGTAGAAGGCACTTCCCTGTAAAAGCCAGGATCAGTATAAAGGTTATAGGAAAAATTCCCTGTAATAATCAAATCTTTAAACGGTGTTATTACTGCTTCTGAAATACTGGTCATTTCATATTTACGGTCGGCTCCCCTGGATTTCCCAGGTATCAGGATACTGAATAAACCGTCTGCTATATCATAGTTATTCAGCCCGGTCCTGTAAGTAGCAGAGCCATCAGGGTTCCATGGCGCATAGGCCGGGGAAGCGTGCACATTGATCGCCGCAAAGTTGGCATTAGCACCACCGTTACGTCCATAATAGTCGTACTTCATATGGTAGAAATTGGTGTTCTGCGAAATTTTCAGCCAATCAGTGATCTTAGCAGCAATTTTGGTCCTCAATCCATAGGTATTATACTTATCGGTATGCAGTCTCATAATGCCATCCATAAATTTGGCGTTACCGTTGATCATAAACGTTACTTTATCCGATCCCCCGGTGATATTGACGTTATGATTCTGGTAGGGTTGCCATTTGGTGAACATGATATCCCACCAATCATAATTTCCATAATACACATATTGATCTTTACCATTACGGTTCTGAACAGTAACCCAAGGGCGGGAAGGATCTTCTGTCTTATCATTCCGCCTGGCGTATAATTCTGCCATATCCTGTTCAGTATAACCAGAATATCCTCCCACATGGGCTAAGGCTGCATCATTCAGCTTCATCCAGTCATAGGCCGTAGTCATAAACTTAGTACTTACAGTAGGCGTATTATAACCAAAAATATTATTATAACGTATGGAAAACTTTCCCGATGCCCCCGATTTGGTCGTAACAAGCACTACTCCAAAACCACCACGGGCGCCATAAACTGCTGCAGAAGCGGCATCTTTTAATACGGTTATACTTTGCACTTCCTCTGGTGACAATCTGTCTAAAGTTCCGGGAATACCATCTATTAAAACAAGAGGAGCTCCTGTACGTTGCTCATTACCGTTTAAAGAAGTAACGCCCCGAACATTAAGGCTGCCCATAGTTCCAGGCGCACCGCCACCAAACCTGATATTCAAGTTAGGAATAGCGCCCTGTAACATAGAGGAAATATTAGTAGCTGGCCTGTCCCTGAAATCATCACCGTTCACCTGGGATACAGCACCTGTAAGTGTTACTTTCTTTTGGGTTCCGTAACCTACAACAACCACTTCATCTAACGCGGAGGTAGCCGCTGGCGTCAGCCTTATAAAAATGGAATTGCTCTCTCCTTGCTCTATATCAAAATTGTTAACAGATTGTGGTAAAAAACCCACATGGGATACTCTTATATGATAGCTCTGACTTGCTATCAGCTGGTTAAACCTGAAAATGCCGGATTCATCTGTAATTGTTACATACTGTACTGTAGTATCTGCAATATTAACAGCAACTACCGTAGCGTTGGCAACAGGCCGGGAATTGTCGTCATGTACAGTTCCTGTTACAATTACCTGCTGCTGAGCAAACAACTGGCTGCAGCTGATTTGCAACGCAATAATAAATCCAAAGTAGCGGCAAAGTTTTTTTAGACTCATCAATTTTAGTTTTATAAACACAGTTACTATTTAAACCTTCCTGAATATCAGTTCTTACTTATTACAAATTGTGCGTTATCCACTCTCATAGAGAGCGCATTCATATCACAGATCAGGGTCAATATCCTGGCAAGCGGCTCATTCACATTTACAGGGCCTGTAATGTATATATCATCAATATCCGAATTTCTGAACTCGATCTTTTCTTTTTGTATAGCAGCAAGCAAGACCAATACTTCCTTCAGCTTCTTTTTTCTGAATATAATAACCCCGTTATCTACCGAAAGACTATCCCACATACGTGGCTGAACAGACTCCCTGGGAACAGGCATTACTGAAGGCTGTACTCCGGATGCTTCTTTAATCTTATCAGCCGGCAGCGGTGAACTATCATTCTTTGATGGCTTTTCTTTGTATATCTCAACCGCATTTTCCGCTATATTGTATTGCAGGCCATTCATGGCACAAACCACTTTTATTATTGTTAGCAGTGAATCGCTCCTGGAAAAATCTCCTGTAAAATAGGCCCCCGCTACATCTTCTGCACGATAAACGATCTTTGTATTAAATATTTTTTCCAGCCTGCTGAACACTTCCACCACTCCGGTTTTTCTAAAATTGAGCGAAACTTCACCAACCGGCTCAACAACTATTACCGGTTTAGGCTCAGCAATAACAGGCTTAACGGCCAATTGGCCCTTATCTGCCATTGTAAGTACTGCAACGCTATTTTTATGAATATCTATAATGCACTCTTTACCAGGCAGCAGGTAAATATCTTCCATTTTAAGCTGGTTCATTGTTGCTTTTACCACTACCTTGCCTTCAAACAGTTGTACACTCACCTTATTCTTCTTGTCATCATTTACCATAAAACTGGTACCCAGCGCCGTTGTGGACACAGAACCTGAATAAACGGTAAAAGGTTTCATTTCATTTTTAGCTACTTTGAAAAAAGCCTTTCCTTCCAGGAAAATATGCCGGTTATGTAACAGGCCTTTTTCAAATTTTATTACTGATTTCGGATAAAGGCTTACAACAGAATGATCGGCAAGTACAATATTCTTTACTTCATTACTATTATTCGTAATTTCTTCCAGCTTTTCAGTCTGCACCAGTACAACAGGTTCGCGAACACTATCCCTGTTTACAGCAAACCAGTAAGAACCCAATAAAACAGCAACTATGCAGGCTGCAGCGGCCCAATAGGTAGTAAGTTGAATTATACGCTGCTTCCTGGAAGTAGCAATCATTACCTGTCTGCGCATCGCCTCTTCAACATCAGGATGAACGGGTTGGCCCGCATTAGCAGCATCCCACTCAGATTTTGGCAGCAGCTCATCCAGTAATCCGGGATCTTCCTCAATGTATTTCAAAGCAAGCTTTGCTTCCTCATGGGTGCATTCATTTCTCAGAAATTTTTTTAGAAGCTGCTTTTTGTGCATCACGACAGTTTTACTACTAATAACTAATAGTAGTACGTGGCAGAAAGGATAATTCCCTATTCCTTCTCAAAAAAAATTGAATTATTTTAAAATAAAGAGGAAGAAGAATATCAGATAAAAAAACAAACGATCAGGTAAAAAAACTTCTTTATCTGCGCCGTGGCTTTCAACAAATGGTTATCTACTGTTTTAACAGATATATGCAGGTGTTCGGCAATCTCTTTATATGACATGCCATATATATGCTTCAGCTCAAACACCTTTTTCCGTTTTTCAGGAAGAGCACTCATAGCAAGGGCCAGGCTATGTTTTAGCTCAGTGTTCAGGTACAGATTATCAGGTAGCTGCTGCGGAACGGTTTTACAATCCTCATACTCATTTTCTGCCAGATATTTTCTTGACACAGCTTCTTTTCTTAACCAGTCTATCCACACCTGCCGGGCTTTCTGGAAGAGTTGCTGGTCTATTGATATTTCAATGTCAATGCCTGCCCTGTAAGTCCATACCCTGATAAAAGCTTGCTGTGTAAGGTCTTGCGCAGTCGCTTCATGATTAGTTTTTTGTAAAAAGTACGCAAACACCTTCTTATGCCAGTCATCATAAATAATGCTGAACGCTTTATGGCTCCCGCCTTTTAATTTCTGTAACGTTTCATTCTGCATAAGAAAGCAGGTATTTGGCAGCAAAGCTGATGCTTTATACTCAAAATTAAGTATTAAATTTACTTTAACAAATCAAAAAAGGGCAAAAGAGTACTTGCCTCTGTTTAGGAGAAATGAAATAAAGAATAATGGTATGAAGATCAATAAGTAACTTCTACCAGCGTCAATCCATGCGCGGGCGTGTCAAAGAATGCTTTACTGCAATCCTTGGACCGGATGATAGTATGAAGGTCTTCTACCGAAAGGATACCCCGGCCTATTTTTAGCATGGTAGCAGTAAGGGCGCGCACCATCCCCCGCAAAAAGCGATTGGCCGACACCACATAAATCAGCTGACCCTCTCTTTGCATCCACTCACTTTGCAGGATAGTGCAATTGAAGGTTTTTACCTGGGTATTCTTCTTTGAAAAAGAAGTAAAATCTGTATAGGCTTGTATAACAGCAGCGGCCTGGTTGAGCTTTTCAACATCCATGGTGTAAGGATAGAAATAAGCACGGTCTGCAATAAAAGGATCCTTGTATTGATAAATATGATAGTGGTAAGTACGGCTTAATGCGTCAAAACGGCAATGTGCATTATGGGCAACAGCGATCACATTTTTTATAACAATATCATCCGGTAAAATGGCATTCAGGTTATAGATCCATTTTTGCTGAAACTGCTCTTCCCAGTCAAAATGAAAAAAATTTTGCAAAGCGTGTACCCCGGCATCGGTTCTTGAAGACCCGGTCAGGCCCTTCCCATCCTCGCCTCCAATGGGTGGTTGTTCCCTGAAAAAAACCTGGAAGGCTTTTTCTATTTCACCCTGGATGGTACGCGCATTTTTTTGTGCCTGAAAGCCACTGTACCGTGTTCCCTTATATGCAACTTCAAGAAAATAGCGCAAACGTTATTGTTTTAAACCGAACACTTTTAATCCTGACCGCAGCTCACTATTGAAGCAAGCTGTTAAACTTATCCTTATACCCCTGATTTTTTATTTCAGATTCAAGAGAAGCAAAATTTTCCTTATCTGCCACATGAGGATAAGCGGCTGCATAAAAGTTATACTTTCCTGCATTAGAAAGAAACATGCTGCTTAAATATTTTACCTGTGCAGTGGTATAGCACTTTACTTTAAAAGCTTTTTGCGCTTCTGCAATCATACTGTCATCATTAGCCTGTGAAGCCATTGTTCTGCGCAGCTTTAAGAAATCTTCTTCATCGGCAACCGATTTACAGGCTGCATTGGTTGTTCTTACTACCGCTTTGTCTGGCTGCCTCGCTTCTTCGTTCCGGGACAGCGCGGGTTTTTCTTCTACTTTAAAAGTATTTTCTTTTTTAGGCTCTTCCGCTACCGGTGTATTTGTTACTGCAGGAGCGGTTTGTACCTTATCCTGTGCCGAAGGGCCGCTGTTTAAAGCAGCTCCCGGTTCTGGTATAAAAATAGTGATGGGGTCTGCCTGGCCGTATTCGTTCCTGTCATCATAAACCAGGCTAACACCTTTTGTGGATTTTGAAGCAATGGAACCTGTGGGTTTTTCTTCCACCTGCCGGTTTACAGGTTCTTTTTTAACAGGCTCGGGCTGAACAGTAACCGGAGGCGTAGCTACTGCTACCTGCTCCTCAACAGGTTTTTCTTCAACAGGGGTTGGTTTGGGCTTTTCCAGTAAACTGGGATCGTTGGCTGCCTGCGATAAGATCTTTGTAAAGTCAGAAACATCATCGGCTATAACCGGTTCCGGCTCCTTTTTAACAGGTTCCGGTTTCTTTACTGCTACAGGCTCAGCACCCGGCTTAACAGCTTTCTGGATAGCCATTGTCTGCAGATCAAACAGGCCCCAGCCATCTGCCCCGTAATCTTTAATAAGGTATCCTTTGTCCTTTGAATCTATACGGAAATTGAATGACTGCTCATCTGTTTTACCCTGCGGAAAGCCTACTATCAGCTTATAATCCCCGTCTTTAAGCTGGGGAAGAATGAGGTATCCTGAAGCATTGGCTTCAATTTTCTGATTATTGATCTTTATATAGAAAGGTTGTGCGGGCTCTGTCTGAAGATACACAAAGTATTTGGACTGTACCTGGTAACCCTGTCCAAAGCTGAAAAATGAAACAAGAAGGAATAAAGCCGAAAAAAGAAAATGCCTGTTCATGAAAGTATATAATTTTTCCTGTGGCAAATTTAGATAATAGTTTACAGTATCGGCCAGTATTTTTAAGATTAACAAGTTGATGTGATAATGTGAGAATGAGCTAATGTGCTAATGAGCCAATATGCCAATGTGCCAATGAGATAATGGGTTGAAAGGTATTTCAGGTTGCGGGATACTGGATGCGGGTTTCAAGTTGCCAGTTACTGGCATATCAGTAAAGAGTATAGAATTTCTATATCGCATGGCTGATAGTCCCTTTTCTACCTCACCAGGTGCTGGATGCTGGTAAAGGCTAAAGGCATAAGGCTTGATGCACAAAGCTTTCGGCTTTTCACTTTCCTTGAAACCTGGAACATTAAACCCTTAAACTTTTTCAACCGTCCTTCTGTCATCTGTCATCCTTCCTCTGTCAACTTCTTTCTCTTACCAGCTGCCACCCGCACCACCACCACCAAAGCCTCCGCCGCCAAAGCCACCGAATCCTCCTCCGCCGCCACCAGACCAGCCACCACCACCACCGCTTCTGGGCCAGCCACCGGGAAGAATTACAGGCCCGTTCCAGTCATCCCTATAGCCCCGGCGCGACACATAGCCACCACCACCGCCACCTTTCCGGCTGATGATGGCAATAATGATAAAGAGCACAAAGGCGGCAAATAATAAACCTAATATGCTGCCACCGCCACTGCCTTTGTGATAGCCGTCAGGAGCTGTATATCTCCCCGCAGCAGCTTCCATAATATCTGTTGTGGCTTTATCAAGACCCCGGTAGTTATTTCCCTCCCTGAAATTGGGCAATAATGAGTTTTGTACAATCTGGTCTGCGATCAGATCTGTTACCGCTCCTTCCAACCCATAACCGGTGGCTATAAATACGCTCCGCTGACCGCCTTTTTCCCCGGTATTCACGAGTATCACCACACCGTTGCTGAATTGCTTTTGTCCACCCACGCCCCATTTTCTGCCTAATGCTATCGCATACTCATCGCGTGAGTATCCTTTGAGATCATCAACAATAACAATGGCTACCTGGTTAGAAGTGCTGTCATCATAGGCCACCAGCTTATCTTCCAGGGCCTGTACCTGCTCATGTGTTAAAAAATGGCCTGTAAAGTCATTGACCAGCCGGGGAGGATTGGGCACAGCCGGCAGCACATTCTCAATCTGAGCTTTCGCAAAAACTGAGATGAATAATAATATGAGTAAAAGATTTTTTTTCATTGATGCCTTATATGAGAGGCCCAAACAGGTATTCTCAGTTTATTTTCCAAATACAATATCATCCGGGAGCTCATTATGATCCGTAACCCTGTCGTATGGAAAGAAGGTATGCAATCCCTCCCCTATTTCATATATACATTTAGAAATACCTGCTGCAAAATGCTCCCTGTTAAACTCCTGCAAAACATGGTTCACCAGCTTATGCCAATACGCTTTACCGGTTTTGTTGTAAATACCTTCATCACCAAAAATAGCCAGCTGGTGATCTTTATAGGCAATGTATAACAAAACAGCATTCCGCTCTTTTGTCTGCTCCATTTTCAAATTAAAGAAGATCTCGGAAGCCCTGTCAACAGGATCTACATACTTACAATGGCTCTCCATGTAAATACGTATTTCACCGCTGGTGCGCTGTTCAGCGCCCCTGATCGCCTCTACTACCTGCTCCTTTTCTTCCTGGTTAAGGAACTGAGACGGTTTCTTATTGAAGAGTGAAAATCCCAATTGATTTAAAATTTTATTTCTACATTCCGTTCGGCCCCTTCAGTAGCTGTAAAGCCTTGTTTTGTATCAAAACCAAATACACCGGCTACCATATTTTTAGGGAAACTGCGGACGGCCTGGTTATAATCTTTAACAGCCCCGTTAAAATCGGCCCGGGCTACTTTTATTCTTCTTTCATTGCCTTCCAGCTGTACCTGTAATCCCCTGAAGGCATCCGTTCCTTTTAGTACCGGGTATTTCTCTACCACTGCAATCAGGCGATTGGAGGCAGCGGCCAGTGTATCCTGAAGACCGGACTGCTTCCTGTAAGTTTCTTCACTGATTTCAGATGTAGTAACAGACATGGCGTTACTTCTGGCCTCAGCAATTTTGGTAAGCGTTTCCTGTTCAAACCCGGCCATACCTTTTACGGTACTAACAAGGTTGGGCGTAAGATCAAGCCGGCGCTGATAAGCATTTTGAACTTCAGCCCAGGTTTGCACCATTTTTTCTTCTTTTTTTACCAAAGAATTATAGGCAACTATTACATACAGGCCCAGCAAAACAAAGAACAGGCCTATAAGATATCCCGAAAACCGCTTCTGCTGCATTATTGCTTTTATTAAAATTCTACTTTAGGAGCTGTTTCTGCACCGGGATCTGCCTTAAACGGCTCTTTGGCTTTGAAACCAAACATGCCACCCAGCATATTCATGGGGAAGGATCTCACTTTGGTATTATAGCTGTTTACAGCGCTGTTATAACTATTGCGCGAACCGCGGATCTCGTTTTCTATACTTTCCAGCTGGTTCTGCAATTGCAAAAAGTTCTGATTGGCTTTTAAATCGGGGTAGCTTTCCACTACTGCCAGCAAACGGCTTAATGCGCTGCTTACTTCTCCCTGGGCAGCCTGGAATTTATTTATATTTTCCGGTGTAAGCTGATCTGCCGAAATATTTACCGAGGTAGCTTTAGAACGGGCTTCTATAACTTTAGTCAAAGTTTCCTGTTCAAATTTTGCGGCACCTTTTACGGTATTAACCAGGTTCCCTACAAGAT
>JAPUDO010000046.1 GCA_027493055.1 Niabella sp.
ATATTGAAGCATTGAAACAAGATCCTGAATTAGCATTATCCATCTTAGAGCCGTTAAGATCCGATCCTGCAAGATACGTTCAGGACAGTGCAGGTAACTGGCTCAATGATGCCAGCAAAACACAACCGGGTTTTGTAACGTCACTTTGCCGGCGCTGGGAAAAAGAAAGTCCAACAAAAGCAACCCAATATATTGTCAAAAAAGCGCTCCGAACCATCAATAAGCTATAGCAACTTAGCACCTGTCCTCTAACAAAAGACAAATTAAGCTACATTATAAATCTTAATATCAGGCTGACCTTTCAGATAAGGTTTGAGCGCTACTACAACATCCTGGTTAAAAAGATCGCTTAATAAATATTTTTATCCAGCTTCAGCAGTTCGCCGTATGCCACGGCAGCTTTATGTACCTGGATCGTCCAGTCTTCGGCAGCGTTATCATCCGCCCCATCTGAAATATATTTGAGACAAAGAAAAGGGATATTTTCCTTCATAGTTATCATAGCCAAAGCATAGGCTTCCATATCAACAATATTATAAGCTGTTACAGCATGCCCCATTTCAAAATTATCGCCGGTCCCGCAAACGCCTTCTCTTATTCCTTCCATTGCCAGGCCATATTCGAGCAAAGGCGGTAACCCGGATAAAGGTGTCTCATATAGCTCATATCCCAGACCCCTTACGTCCATATCCCGCTGCACAAATTTTGTACAGTACACCACCTCTCCCCTTTGAAAATAATTGCTCCCTGCCGAACCCAGGTTTACAACCAATGACGGCCTTTTGTTCTGTATCGCTTTCGTCAGCTCATACGCGGCATTTATTTTACCGATCCCGGTAATTAAACTATTATATCCTTCAAAGACTTCTGCCGCCTCAGCGGCTAATGCAAATGAGAACAGCACATTTTCAACAGGAAAGGAATATTCCTGGTTAATTCTTATCATCAGCTTTTTAATTTTTTCTAAACGGCTAATTTACAAAAACCACATAATGGTTTGTCAGCCTGCTCAAAGATAATTCAACGGAGTTGCTTGTAAGTACCATAGAATTTGTCATATTTCCAGATACAGCAGTAATTAAGTTTTTTATAAGAATCTATTAGGAACGTAATACTTATTTTTGACATAGTGCTCAATACCACGATAATAAAATGAAAAGTAATGTCAGGCATATTTTAACTAAGACGATCATCATTATGATGGCTGTTTTTATTTGCCTGCCATGCTCACTGAAAAGGGAGATCAAACAAGCTTTGCATATTCCTGTAGCACAGCTAAATCATACTGAAAAGCCCAATAAAACAGCGGTTTGTCAGACGCTTGTACAGGAAGAAAATCGGGAAACCTCCGTTTCTTTTTTTAAGAAATACATACAAAAAGATAGCGCCAGCTTTCTCCCTGATGTTTATTCAACACTTTCAATATCGCATACTACTGTTCCTTTTGCAGGAACAAATGTTCCAATTCCCATACCCATATATATACTCCACGAACAATACCTGATTTGATTTTTGATTAAGGTGAACAGATATTTTCAAAACCCTGTTTTGGAATTTTCAGCAATCTATTTTCTTAATTAAATTTCAGATCACTATGAACAATCAGTCATATTCTTTTGCCGGGATATTTACAACAGCTTTGCGATGGGTAACCGGGTGGACCTATTTTTCTGCTTTTTGGCGGCGATTAATTTTAGAGAACAAGCTCAATCCCGATGAAGCAGGATATATCGGTGAAAAATTCAATCACTTTTTACCTAATGCCCTGGGCATTAAACCTGTTATTGAACATTTAGTCTCTAATCCCGATAGCCTTTGGTGGGCTATGATTATATTCACTATCATAGAAGCCGTTATAGGGCTTTTATTTATGGTTGGATTGTTTACCCGGTTAATGAGCATAGGTGTTTTTAGCCTGGCCATTGGCATTCTTTTAGGTGCAGGCTGGCTGGGAACCACCTGTTTAGACGAATGGCAAATAGGTGTTTTAGGCGTAGCAGCAGGTTTCACTATTTACTTTTCCGGTGGTGGAAGATATTCACTGGATGAATACTTTACCAGGAAAAAGCGATCCTTTACGCTTAAAAAATGGTTTGGATTTTTAGGATCAGGTACCCTGCACATCAAACTGGATCTTTTAAACAAGATCGTTTTGACCGGCTCAATAGGCATCATCGGGCTGACACTATTTACTAACCAGTATTTTCATGGTGGTGTATGGGGCACATTACACAATAAATCTGTAAAACCCAGGATAGAAATATCAAATGCTATACTCCAAAAATCAGCTTTAACTTTTGAGGTTTACAGAACAGAGGGTGCGGACGTATATGGGTCTTTTCTCATCGGCATACAAATTTTAAATAATAACGGAGAAGTAGTTAAAGAATGGAATGGCACAGATCTTTCCCGGCTTCAGGATGAGCATATTCAAAATCATTATGTGGCTAAAGTAAAACCGGGCAAACACAGCCTGTTAATTCCTTTGGGAGCCAGGGCCGCATTAACGATACCGGTTGATACCATATCCAGACATAAAGATACTTATACGCTAAAGCTGATAGATATAAGCGGAATAGAATGGACTGCCGAAATAGCCGGTTTACATGCAATTAAAACGCAAACAACATGACCGGAGAAAGCAGACTTCAAAAATTAAAAGAAATTGCATTTTCATGCCTGAAGTTAGGAACAATAGGTTTTGGCGGTATTGCAGGCATGGTAGCCACCATAGAAAACGAAATGGTGGTAAGGCGAAAATGGATCGATCATCAGCATTTCATGGATGTACTGAGCACCTCTTATATTATACCCGGCCCCAATGCCGTGGAAGTTGTTATGCACTGTGGAAAAGAACGGGGCGGGCGGTTAGGACTAGTTGTAGCTGGTGTTTGCTATATACTTCCGGCGATGCTGATATGCCTGATTTTTGGATATTTCTATAAACGGTACAGTTCATTGCCGGATGTGCAACGTTTTATTTTCGGCATCAGGCCTGCTACAACCGCATTGGTGATTGGTACCGTGTTCAGACTTTGGAATAAGACATTAAAAAACAATATCACGCTTATCCTGCTCTGCCTTTTGGTATTTGCAGGTTCTCTCTATGGCATGAATGAAGTGCTGCTGATCATTGGTGCAGGCATAATAAATTATCTTATATATGCAGCAAAGAACAAGTTACCTCTGTTTACTGGTGGGATATTTCTTACTCCCTTCTTTTTGCAGGTAAGCAGTAAATTTTCAGACAGCAAGCTCTTTTTTATTTTCCTAAAAATTGGAGCGGTGCTATATGGGAGCGGCTATGTGCTCTTCGCATATATGGAAGAGTCTCTTGTACGAAAAAATCATTGGCTCAACCATCAGCAACTGATGGATGCCATTGCCGTAGGACAAATCACTCCCGGCCCGATATTATCAAGCGCTACATTTGCAGGTTACCTGATTAACGGAATCACCGGAGGTGTACTAGCAACTGTCGGGATTTTTCTACCCGCCTTTTTTATTTCCTTCTTTTTGCATAAAGTGCTGTCCTCTGCCCGCAAGAGCCAAAAGCTGAGACTTTTTTTAGATGGCCTTAGCGCGGCATCTGTTTCGATAATAGCAGCGGTAGGTTTTCATTTGTTCACATCATCGGTGCAGGAATGGCAGGGAGCGGTAATCTTAGGGGTAAGCCTTGCACTAACCCTTTTCTGGAAGAAGTTAAGCACTGTTATCATCATACTGGCAGGTAGCATAGGCGGTTTCCTATTGCTTAAAATATGAGGCAGGAAGAGCAATATCTGTAAAAAATCACTTTTTACCAAGCTTCTTTACCACCCAGGGAAGTGAAAGCCCCTGCCCCAGCAGGGAAAATAATACTACGGCAATAGAAAGGAAAATAATCTCATTACGCATAGGGAAAGGTGTTCCATCGCCAAGTTTTACAGGAAGACCAATCGCAATAGCTAAAGAAACAATACCGCGCATACCCGACCAGGTGATAATAAAGCTGGTGCGGGAATCAAATAACGCGTCCTCGCTAATGCGGCGTTTTCCTTCAAAAGCCCTTTGCAGATTGAATTGCTGCAAATAAACCCGCACCATCCTGATCCCTAAAGCTACTAATGTAATAAGGGCAGCATAACCAATGTAAGTCCATATTTGTGTAGGATCCATCTTTTTTAATACGATAGGATATTGTAAACCGATCAATAAAAAGATAAACCCGTTGAGCAGGAAAATAATAACATCCCAAAAATTCTTTGACTGTTGCTTAACGCTTTCAGGAAACTTATGGCGGCTCAGCCCCGACATGCTCAGCCCCAATATAACCACCGCTATCACTCCCGACACTTCAAAATGCTCGGCAACAAGATAAGTTACAAACGGCATCAGCAGCATAAAGCTGATAATGACCATATCATTGCTACGGAAAAAACGAAGCATCCACGATAGCACAACGCCGGCAACCAGCCCAACCAAAAATCCGCCACCCAAAACCAGCAGAAATTGAAGGGAGGCCTTCCACCATACAAAAGCAATACCGGTAACCGCAGCGACGGCAAAGCGATAAGCGATCAACGCCGAAGCATCATTCACCAGGCTTTCCCCTTCGAGGATAGCGACCGTCTTGTGAGGCAGCCCCAACCCTTTTGTAATACCTATCGCAGCCACAGCATCAGTTGCAGAAAGAATAGCCCCAAGCACAAAAGCAAGCGGCCAGCTCATACCCGGTATCAGGTAATGGGCAACAACAGCAATGCCTGCAGTGGTAATAAACACTAAACCGATAGCCAGCGTGTTAATAGTATGGATATTGGTTTTAAAATCCTGAAATGAAATATTAAATGCGGCATCATACAGCAGGGGTGGCAGGAAAAGCAGCATTACGATTTCAGGGTTCAGCTCTATATCGGGTATTGAAGGCAAAAAACCGATGCCCATGCCCACCAACAATAATAATACAGGAGCAGGGAGCTTAATTTTATCCGCAATGCCTGATGCGCCAATCATCACGGACATTATAAGTAATATGATGGTGTAGTTTTCCATAGTTATTTATCTCCATCTGATAATCTGTTTACGTTTATTCAGATACAATTAAATAGTAATTATCCAAATCTCTTAACGTAAACTGATTTTTAAGCGAATTTTCATTGTAGTGAATTTCTTTCTCAATAGTTGCGTTCAGTCCCTTTGCATTTTCCAATACCTGATGCAAGTTATCAACCCTAAAGAAAAGTATTAGTCCGTTTCCAGCCTCCTTTTCACAATGTATCATAGTAGGATGTTCGTGTTCACCCCATTTATGCAGGCAAAGAACAACAGTATCATTATCTGTCAGAATTTCAAAAGTTGCCCCTCCGTGTTCACTCTTGCAACCCAATAGGGCCTGATAGAATCCGGAACTTTCAGAAACATCTCTTACAGCTATTATTGTTTCTGTTCTTACCATCTCTTAGTTCCCTGTTTACAATTAAATATCAGCTCTTTTTGCGGAATTATCATCATTACAACCATTACAGTAGTACAATTTTCCATACGGTGCCAAAATTATCCTAAATCAATCATCTATAAACAAAGATGGCTGATTAAATTATCTGTATTGTAAATAATTTTGCTGATGTAATTGATATTGCCGCCTTTGCAGCAAAAACAAGTCATTACACATTATGCGCCTCTTTCACCTGGTTAAAAAATGCCAGCATTTGTTCCAACCCGGTTTTCGAGAACATTCTTTCGGAGTTTTCCAGGGTATCTTTTGTGGCCTGTGCTCCTCTCACAACCATTTCCTTTTCAAAATGAGCAATAGCAGTTTTCAGGTCCTGGAATTGATTACCGGTCAAATTTTCAGCTAATTCAAATGCATCCCGCAAAGCTACATTGGCCCCTTCCCCGGCATAGGGAGGCATCCGGTGGGCGGCATCACCGATCATTGTCAGGCATTCCTGTGTTTCCCACGTTTGATCGAAAGGAAAATAATATTGCGGGCGCGGGATAAAATGTACGCCTTCGTTCGTAAAAAATTCATGCCATTCGTCGCTCCAGGCTGGAAATGCTGTTTTAAACCATTCAAGAACCTGTTCCCTGTTGGCAAAATCAATACCACTCTTAGAAAGCCATTCTTCGGGCGTTTTGAAATTGACCACAAACATAATGGAACCATCGCCTTTGGTGCCGTACCCGATGAACTGTTCGTCATCAAAAGCCATTACTTTTCCGCCCTTTGCAAAAGCAAAAAGATTAGGTGTATATTTCTCAGCATTGTAAATATTCCCTTCAATTAATGTGATTCCTGAATATACCGGCTTAATATCACTCAGGTACGGGCGAACTTTGGAATTAGCCCCGTCTGCTGCAATCACTAGATCGGCATATATATTTGTTCCGTTTTTGAAATGTACCCGCCAGCCGCTTTTCTCTTTTTCCATTGAAACAAAATGACTGTTCCATACAACAGTGCCTGGCTTTAGCGAATTCAATAAAATATCCCGTAAAGGAGCACGGTCAATTTCGGGCCGGGTTTCTGCCGTAATGGTTGCAAAGTTGTGATCGTCGAACGCGATATTGAGCTTACCGTCTGTCAGGCGCATTTTACTTGCCACCGGGCGGTGATGCTTATAAAACTCATCCAGCAAACCGGCGCGTTTCAATGCTTTCAGTCCTGTGCCTTCGTGCAGATCAAGCGTTGCACCTTGCACCCTCACTTCGCGGTCAGCATCTCTTTCATAAACGCTTACATCCCCGTTTTCTATTTGTAATAACCGGGCCAGCATCAATCCTGCCGGGCCACCACCAATAATAGCGATCTTTTTATTTTCTAATAACGTCATTTTGTTTTTATTTACGAACCAGCCAATACCAATGCGAAGCAGCAAGCCTTCTCCGCCTCGCAGCAGCCTTTACCAATTCAAACTTTTCGCTGAAAACACCGGCTATATATTCAGCGCTCAATTTAATATCTGAAGGTGAAGTATCCAAAGCCCAGATAAGATGGGTTCCGCCACTTTTTAATAGCCTTGCCAGTTCATTTACATATTTCATCTCTCCGGCTCCATCCAGGCAATGGAAGCAACCGATATCGAAAGAAACATCAAATTGTGAATGGATGTTTTTCAGATCCGTTACATCTCCTACCACAAAGTGTGGCTGCTGCCTTTTCCCTGCAAGCCGGCTTTTAGCTTTTTCAATGGCTACCGGTGAAAAATCAACTGCCGTTGCATGAATACGCTGTGCGGCTGCATAGGCCGAAAACCTGCCTGTTCCACAACCCAGCTCCAGTGAACTTTCGGGTTTGTTATTTTCCAATAAATCTTTTAACTCTCTTGGGATACGTGCATCCGTCCAAATCCAGTGAAAAGGTGTTTTGTAAGCCCTGTCAAAGTCGGCGCTCGTATCAGGCGGTCCAAACTGCTTACTTTTTGTTTTATTGAGTGCTGTTGTAGTCATACAATTATTTTTACTGCATCAAAATTTAGGTTTTAAAAATATTTTTGAAATGATATGGATCAGTATTCCATAAGGTCTTTATACAATCCGTACAAGCGCTTACGCAGGTGCTTTACGGCATAATGTTTCCGGGATAATAGTGTATTGACCGGAACATTCATCGTTGCAGCAACTTCTTTCACCGGAAGTCCCTCCAATTCAGTAAGCTCAAAAGCTTCTCTCTGCTCCGGCGGCAGTTCCGACAGTGCTGCTTCCAGCTCCTTCCAGACCAATGAACGTATATATTCCGTTTCAGGAGTTGGATTGTCGTCATTGAAAAGGATTTCCGAAAATTCTTCCAGCACGCTTCCTTCATCATCATACCGGGAAGCAGGCAAAGCTTCTTCGTGTTTTTTCCTGCCTTTATTAATGATGGTGTTCCGGGCTACGCGATACAGCCAGGCAGTAACCTGCTCAACAGGACTGATGTTATTTTCAACGGTCTTTATCAGCTGGTAAAAGACATCCTGCAAGATATCTTCTGCATCTTCTTTATTGGAAACTCGTTTTCCTATAAACGATTTCAGACGGGGCTGATGCTCTTTTACAAGCTGGCCAACATCTGGTTTGCCGGTATGTTCATTTATCCCCATCACCTTGCTGTGCCTGCGATCCCTTATCAAAATGTTGCATACCGAAAGGATGACCAAAACCGAAATGCCGCCTTCTGTTAATAAACTCTTTACGTTGCTCCGGCGTCATTTTCATCCATTTTTCGCGCATATGATTTCCTCTTTCGTGCATCATCCTGTTCCTACCCAATCCAAAACGCCCGAAAAGAATACGAGTCAGCAGGAACAATCCTAACGCCTGCCAGAAATTAATGGTTGCTAATCCGAAAATACCAGGCACCAGCCAGTTCCATAACAGCATAATCACAGCACTTACAGCAATCAATACTGCAACGACCATTAAAATTATTTTTCCACCTCTTTGTTTCATTGCTTACATATAATTTTATAAAACAAACCACATAGGTACCTGTGTGCTAAGTCAGGTAAATTTTGTCGTGATGTCCAAGGGACTCTTTATATTGTTCCACCTTTTTCTTGATAAAAAGGTGGAGCCAAAAATCAAGGCTGTGAAAAAATTTGCTAAAAATGATTTCGCAAGCCTAAACCCGCCAAACTCGCTCCATAGATTTTAATAGTCACATAGACCCCGCTGGCTCAAACAGTGGCGGCTTCTTAACGGCTTACAAAATCATTTTCTTAACGCAATTTTTTCAAGGCCGTTCCAATTCGTTACAATAAACCTTTCATCCAACGTCATTGCATCATTGATTTTGCACAGCAAATAAATAGCTCAGAGCGACAGACATTATTTAATTGACACGGCACTCGTATTAAGCTATTTATCAAAAAACTATGCTCCTATGTGGTTTGATACGCTTAATTAACACGCCTGTTCGCAAAAACCGCGCATACCGTGCATCCGGCCTTCAAAAGCCTTTTTACGTTCATCAACGAATGCCTGCTTTTCTTCGGCCGACATTTTTGTCCATTTTTCGCAAAGCTCATCCAGCTTCTCCACGGAGAAACGGTCTTCGCCTATGTTGCCAAATCGCTCATTAGCAAATTCCAGCTTTTCGCTATCGGTCATCTTCGACCATTTTTCCCCGAACTGTTTCCTTGCTTCTTTATCGAAAGGGCTTCTTCCAAAGAATCCCATTCCAAAACCTCTTGTCATCATAATTGTATTAATTTTTTACTTTATAATTTATTTCTTTAAGAACGCTCTTACTTATGAAGACAACTGAAAAGGAAAAATATTTTAAGAAAAGTCGGTTTTTTTGAGAAAATAAAATATTTCTCTTTTATCTTCTGTAACAATATAAACCGGTCTTTAAAGATAGCCCTGCAGAATTATTTCAAAAGCCTGCCCTGACATAATAAGGGCACCTTACAGTACTATACTCAACAAAAAGGAATATCTTTGCAGACTTAAAATAAAGTAAGCGAAAATGTAGTCTATCATTCCTTTCAGACAATAAGAACGACAATCACCAAACCAATTGTCGTATTGTTTCATCTTTTAAAAGGAATAAATCATGCTTACGATCCAGAATTTATCCTATACACATCCCAACAAAGATTTGCTGTTCAGCAACATCAACCTGACAGTAAACCATCACGACAAAATAGCTTTAATCGGTAACAACGGGGCAGGAAAATCTACGTTGTTGAAAATCATTGCCAAAGAACTGCAACCGTCAAACGGGCAAATAAGCCTTAACGCCGAACCGTATTATATACCACAAATATTCGGTCAGTTCAATCATTTGAGGATAGCACAGGCGCTACGGATAGAAGGCAAACTGAACGCATTGAAAGAAATCCTTAACGGAAATACAGGCGAAGAAAATTTCAGTTTATTGAACGATGACTGGACGATAGAAGACCGCTGCAACGAAGCTTTGAATTATTGGCGCCTATCAGATCTGGACCTGTCGCAAAAAATGGGAACATTGAGTGGCGGGCAGAAAACAAAAGTTTTCCTTACCGGTATTTCCATTCATCAGCCTGAACTGGTTTTGCTGGACGAACCGAGCAACCACCTGGATATTCCGGGCAGACAATTGTTGTATGATTTTATACAATCCGCAAAAACCACGTTAATGATCGTAAGCCACGACAGGAAACTATTGAACCTTTTAGATATCGTTTGTGAGCTGAACAAAAACGGAATTAAGGTTTATGGCGGTAATTACGATTTTTACCGGGAGCAAAAACAAATTGAAACCAATGCGCTAAACCAGGATATTCAAAGCAAAGAAAAAGCGCTGAGAAAAGCCAGGGAGAAAGAACGGGAAACATTAGAAAGGCAACAAAAATTAGATAGCCGGGGAAAAGCCAAACAAGAAAAATCAGGCGTTGCCCGCATAATGATGAACACGTTGCGGAACAATGCCGAAAACAACACTGCCAAACTAAAAAGCGTTCACGCAGAAAAAACAGGGAGCATCAGGCAGGAGTTACAAGACTTACGTTCTTCTCTTTCGGGAACCGACCAAATGAAATTTGGGTTTGACGCCTCAAAACTGCACAAAGGAAAAAATCTTTTCATAGCTGACCATATCAATTTTGCCTACGGAAACGAAAAATATTTATGGCATAAAAACCTGAATTTTCAAATCGTTAGCGGAGAACGTATTGCCATAAAAGGTAAAAACGGCTCTGGCAAAACGACTTTAATACAAATAATCCTGGGAAATCTGAGACCGCAAACCGGAACGGTTTTTATTGCAGCAAACAAATCGGTTTATATAGACCAGGATTATTCTTTGATACATAATCAGCTGAAAGTTTATGAGCAGGCACAGCAATTTAATATTTCTGCATTGCAGGAGCATGAAATAAAAATAAGATTGAACCGCTTTTTATTTACAAAAGCAGATTGGGATAAACCCTGCAGTGTTTTGAGTGGCGGGGAAAGAATGCGTTTAATGTTGTGCTGCCTGAATATCGGCAGTCAATCGCCCGATATTATTGTTCTGGACGAGCCTACCAACAACCTGGATATTCAGAATATTGAAATACTAACAAACGCCGTCAATGATTACCAGGGTACATTGCTTGTTATTTCACACGATGCAACTTTTTTGGAGCAAATCAATATTGAACGGATAATTGAACTTTAAGAAACGGCTATTTTAATGTTTGTAAATAACTTTCAGCGTTCATTACCGGTATCAAGGTGTTTTTAAAATTCTTTTGATTTCGTGTAACAATCAAATCACAATTGGTTGCAATAGCACTAAAATACTGCATAGCATCCTCAAAATCTTTAAAATCAGCAATATTTGCTCTCTCGATGACTGCATCATCCATTATTGAAATATTATAATGAACGGGCATCAAAACTATCATTATAGATTTACCAACACTTTTCCGGGCAGTGCAGACACTGCCCGAGGCGCTGCCATGGTTTGTGTCACACAAACCACGTGGTATTTATTTAAATAAAATTGATACCGGCTTATTATTACACAGTAATTTAAACTTTCTGATTTTCTCAAGCGCTACTTTTGCATTTTCATATTAGCAAGCAAATAAAAGGTTTTAGAAATCTTTGAATTCCGATGGGTGCATAACATTTTAGCTTTTTAATGAACCCGAAGCGTTCTTATGTTTATGGCCCAATAAACCCTATTCGATGTTCTACCCCGATGGGGTCGCATATCAGGTGTATTCCTTTTTTCTATAAATATTTGACCTCTCCGAGGTCTTAAACAAAATGTCATGCACCCAATATTTCAACCCTTCTTCTCCACCAAATATTTCCAATATCTTTTAGGCACATGCTGCAAATGCAGCTTAAGATTTTTACGGGCTTCTATGTTTGTACTTTTGAAGTATTGCTGCCAAAGATTTTGAAATTTCTCATCCTGCTCATCCAGGGAGATAGCGATAACAGGAGCCGTTAACGATTGTTTTTGTTCGGGTGATAAAGCCACTTCCGAAACAGCAACTTTATCATACAGCAATCCATATTTTCTTTTTACGTCATAGATCAGCCAGAGCTGGTCAGCATAACGCTTCCTGAAAAAATCCGCAACCAGGGGCAGTACATTAAAATCCGGCTCGATAAGCGCAAAGTACATCCCATCACTACTTTTTTGAAAACGCACAAATGCTTTCATACGATGGCGTTCACGGCTTACCTTTTTTAAGGTTTGGGCGAAATACAATACATCCACATCGCCAAAGTTTTCTAAAATGGCAATACCAGTTTTAAAAATTGCCGTAATGATTTTAAAAGAAGCATTCCATGCTTTTTCATCTTCCGATAAAAAGACACGATAAAAATCCTTTGTTTTTTCTACTCCTATCTTCCTTTGTAATCCATCCTGTACTCTTTTTGCTTTCGCGGAGTCTGTGTATATGTCTCTTTTGTCAATGAAAAAATCACCTGAAAATTGTTGGGGCATTAAGGGATTAACGTTCTGCTCTTTTCTTTCAAAGCTTTCAAAAACGCAACATAAAAAACCTGCATAACTGCCGTCGAATAAATAGTACATTTTAGAAAAGTGCTAACTGTGCTTCGAGTATTTTACTTTTATATTTACTGTTCCCGTTTTGCAGGATACTGTTTCTGATAGTAGATACACCTGGCATTCCCAATATAAAAGGCGAATCGGCGCATACCATAAAATGTTTTGCCCTGTTATAGGCGATGCCCATTTTTCTTAACTGGTACTCATGCAGTTTTCCAAATTTCCTTGCCTGGATGATCTTCAGGGCCGACTGCCGGCCAATACCCGGGATGCGGATGATCATTTTATAATCTGCCCTGTTAATATCCACAGGAAACAAATGCGGGTTACGTAACGCCCAGCTAAGCTTCGGGTCAATATCCAGGTCCAGGTTGGTGTGTTCCTCATTTAAAATTTCATCCAGCTCAAAACCGTAAAAACGTAATAGCCAATCCGTTTGATATAAACGGTTCTCCCGGATCAATGGCGGTGCAGACCCAACCTGCGGTAATAAATTATTATTTGTATTCACAGGCACATAACCACTATAATACACCCTTTTCAACTGATAATTTTTATAAAATGTTTTTGCTACGTTCATAATCTCAAAATCTGTTTCGGGTGTAGCGCCTATCACTATTTGCGTGCTTTGCCCTGCCGGTACAAAAACAGGAACGCGTTTGATTATTTTAGATTCGGATCTATAGCCCTTCATTTGCTCATTCACAAAAGCCAAGGGTTTCTTTACAGATTCATGGTCTTTATCAGGCGCTACCATCTTTAACCCCGCTTCTGTAGGCATTTCCAGGTTGATGCTCATCCTGTCAACATATAATCCCGCTTCTTTGATCAGCTCTTCACTGGCGCCGGGGATGGTTTTTAAATGAATATAACCATTGTATTTTTCTTCAATCCGCAGCTTCTTTACAATTCTCAGTAAACGCTCCATAGTAAAATCAGCATTCTTAAAAATACCTGAGCTCAGGAACAAGCCTTCAATATAATTCCTGCGGTAAAAATTCATGGTCAGCTCCACCACTTCATCAATTGTAAAAGCAGCCCTTTTCACATCATTGCTTCTCCTGCTCACGCAAAAAGCACAATCATAAATGCAATGATTGGTAAGTAAAATTTTCAGTAAAGAAACACACCGGCCATCTTCTGTATAAGTATGGCAAATACCCGAAGAAGAGGCATCACCAATACCTCCTGTATTTTTTCTTTTGCTGCCGCTTGAACTGCAGCTCACGTCGTACTTAGCCGCATCCGCCAGTATTTTCAGTTTTTCTTCTATCCTTTCCAATCCGAAATATTTATTACGGCAAATTTACTAAATTTTTTAGTAAATTATTTCTTATGAACGTTAAAAATTCATATCGAGATCTTTACACGAATACATCGGCATCTTTATATTTTTGCAGGCAATGGACATTATCTTAAAATATTTTTCTGAGTTTTCAAATACCCAACTGGAACAGTTAAAAGCGCTGGAAGAACTGTATAAACAGTGGAATGAAAAAATAAATGTGATCAGCCGTAAAGATATTGACAGTCTTTATGAAAAGCATGTGCTGCATTCTTTAAGCATTGCTGCTGTGTATCATTTTGACGCAGGCAGCCGTATTGTGGATCTTGGCTGCGGCGGCGGATTTCCAGGTGTGCCGCTGGCCATATTTTTTCCTGATATTCATTTTCACATGGTAGATAGCATTGCTAAAAAACTAAAGGTAGTACAGGAGGTTGCTGAGGCAACCGGCCTGAAAAATATAACCGTTCAGCATACCCGCGTTGAAGACATAAAGGACAAAAAATTTGATTATGTTATTTCCCGTGCTGTAGCACCGCTTAAAGATCTTTGGAATTGGAGTAAACCTCTTATCCGGAAATCAAATACAGAAAAAAGTGATGATGCTCCTGCTCCCGGATTGATCTGCCTTAAAGGTGGCGACCTGGCAAAAGAAATCCAGGAAAGCAGCACGCGCCCTTATGTTACTGCTATTAAAAATATTTTTAAGGAGCCGTTTTTTGAAGAGAAGTATATTTTGTATATACCTAAATAGCCAACAATCCATGGACCATAGACCCTGGGCTATTAATATCCCCTCTTAAGGGTATATGCTTCTAACAGCGCTTTTTTATTTGGCATATTTTCGATATTAGCAATATCCATATCACCAAAAACATCTTTAAACAATACCATGGGCTCTATAAAATTATATGCCTGCCATGGCAGGTAATAGCCTACGCTACGTCCTCTATGTGGTATAAGGTTCATCGCTTCCACAGCAATACCCGGATCACCATAGCCCGAAATAGGCTGGGAGCGATCCCAATTCACAGCCTGTTTCGTATTATTTAAACAAAGCCGGGCAGTATTCAAAAAAATCACATCATTAGAATATAAATACACACGATAAAAGGCAAAGGCATCAATCGCCGCATACGTATCACATCCATTACCTGCGGAGGCAATAATACTTAACCCCGTTGTGCCTCTATTTTTTGGATAAGTAGCCATTCCTTCATCCGGCGGAATAGGAACATTCCAGGAATAAATCCAGGTTTGATAGTAATAGGCTGCCTGAAGCGCTGCGTTCATCCATTTGGAATCTTTTGTTAAATCATACAAAGCAAGATAGGCTCTCAGTGCCATAGAAGCCGCTTCTTTATCAGGAACATTCGGATTATCCGGAGTACCTCCTATATATTTGAAATTGATGTAAGAATCGTTGTACAAAAAGTTGCCGGCATTTAATGCAGCCTGTTTGTAAAAGTTATTATCGGTTGCAAAAAACAATTCAACCAGAAAAGGAATGATATGTGATGTATTGGTTTTTTCAGAATTGCTTACCATATTGGTTGTAAAATTTACAGATCTTGGAAAAGAACCATCGCTGTTCTGCTTTATTAAAACCCAGTCAGCAGCCGTTTTACAAAACTGCAGCCAGTTATCTTTATTAATCCCATTCTTTTTTTCAAATTTCCAGGCCCAGAGCATGCCCAACATACCATCGCCTAATACCCGCATAAAGGTTTCATAACCTGTTCTCCACGTTTGCGGAGCAGGGTCGTACCAGGTTCTGACAGCTCCATTAGCGTTAAGGGCATTAGCAGCCCACCAATCCACAATCTGTTCTCCTTTTAACCTTAGCTGATCATCGCCTTTTATAAATCCTTCACGTATCAGCAAAGAAGCATTAGGTAGCTGCTGGCCGACAAAGCCCATATTCCAGTTATAATCTGCATCGGCAGCAGTACCATTTACCTGGATGCGGAAAGGGAAACCCGCAGAGTTATTAATAGTTTTCCAATACCTGTTCAGTAAATTTATCTGATCATTATATACTGTTGTTAAATTACAATTATAGATGGGTGGATTTGCCAGCGCATAATACCTGCTCCAGGTATTTTTTAAAGCACTCATGTAATCCTGTTCATGGGTGAGGCTAAAAGCCATTTTATAATGTTGCTCAAAATTATTTGTTACAGGATGGCTTCTGTAGGCCCACCGGTTATTCTGGGTTGCCATTCCAAATATACCTGTTCGCTCTCCTTCTGAACCGGGGTAAGTAACACCAATTAAGGGCCGGGTTTTATTTTGCATACCCACTGATGCAAATTTCATTCTGCCATCAATAACGCGCGAAAGGCCATCTTCCTCTGAAAACGTAGCTCCATCAGCATCTTTGTGAAAAACAGAGAAAGTCTGACCGGTATTTCGGTCGCGTGCCATAAAAACAGGCAAAGGCAAACGGTCCTCACGAAACCAGTAAAATTCATCGGCCATACTGCTGGCAAGCGCATTTGCCGGAACATAGCTGTTTTGCTTATACCATACTGAAGGAACAAAAAAATCATAACCAGTTATATCGGAACTGATATTCCGCTGGAAGCCTACTCTTGTTGAAAAACCTTTTTCAGTTCCGGCTTTCTCTACCTTTACATTTCTTATTACCTCAAAGGTTCCATCTGCACCAAGTTTTTTATACACATCCAGAAAAGAGAACACGCTGCCACCCTTACCGGTAAGTATTCCTGTACACAAAACGCTATCTCCCTTTGCTGTTAAACCTGAATACATGGCATCTATCCACGTTACAGTATTATCATTGTTCACCAGCTCGGTAACCAGCGGTTTCTTCTGCTCATATACTGTGCTGCCATCCGAGCTGGATAGTACAACATAATAAGCATTTTCGCCCACCTTATTAAACGTCAAACCAGATACAGTTCCTTTAATTGAAGCAACACCCTTTATTGTATCTGTAACAGGTGTCTTGCCCGGATCGCCGGGATTGTCTGCAGGTGTTTTTTTGCAGCCTGCAAAAAAAAGCAATAAGATCAGAAACATGAGACTAGTAAAAGTTTTAAGTTGATATATTATAATCTTTTTTATCATTACGGAAAACCTATTTATAAAGTTTTTCATGGAGTGCTTTTAATGATGCCGCAGGCATTTTCAATTGATATCGGTCATAGGTAATAATTCCATTTATTTCGGTTTCCACATCTGTAAGCTGTGTATATATGGCAGCTGAAAAACCATCTTTTTTCAATGCTTCAATGCGATCAACCAACCGGGAATATGCACTCAGCAATTCTTTTTCTGAGGTATAGTTTGAATATCCCCACGAGTCTTTTTTCATGGTGTGATTTTTTATAGCTAAGCCCAGGCCCCCAAACTCCCCTATCACAAGGGACCTCCTATCTTCTAAAGGAAATGACTGATCTAATCTTTCTCCATAAAGATGATAATCGCGCATTTCCCCTTCACCCCTGTCTATCCAGCCACTTGGGCCATCTACAATGCGCGTAGGATCCAGGCTTTTTGTCCAGCTTAAAATTTCATTGGTTTTAAATTGTCCCCAGCTTTCATTAAACGGAACCCATACCACAATGCTGGGATGTTTTTTTAAAGACCGGATAATTGCCGCCCACTCATTCCTGAATATCCGTTCTGATGCTTCTGTTCTCTCTACATCTTTATAATTCCTGGCCAGCCAGTCTCCTTCTATCGAATGCTCGTGATCCTTTACCGGTACAATCTCTCCATAACCACTGGGCATATCCTGCCAAACCAAAAGGCCCAGTACATCACAATGATAATACCAGCGAGCCGGTTCTACTTTTACATGCTTCCGAACCGTATTAAATCCCATTTCTTTCATGCGTTTAATATCGCTCACTAAAGCGGCTTCCGTTGGCGCCGTATAGATCCCGTCCGGCCAATATCCCTGATCTAACGGACCATACATAAATACAGGCTTGTTGTTTAAAAAAATCCGCTGTACACCTTTTTCATCTTTTGCAACAGCTATTTTTCTCATGCCGAAATATCCTTTAACCTGATCTACTACTTTATTATTTCTTTTAATAGTCAGTTGCAGGTCGTAAAGATCAGGATGGTCAGGGCTCCAGAGCTTTGCACCGGGTATTGACATGGATTTTGAAAATGCAGTGCCGGAAAAAGTGGTTTGGGTAACGAGCCTGCCCAATCTTAATACTGATACAATATACTGATCGCCTGAACGTGGATTTACAATTTCCGGCTGAACAGTTACAGTTGAATGATCTATATCAGTAACTACATTGTAGTTTTTAATATAAGTCTTTGGCACCTGCTCTATCCATACTGTTTGCCATATACCTGTTACAGATGTATAATAAATACCGGAGGGATTGGAGACCTGCTTTCCCCGGGCCTGCTCCCCTTCATCTGTAGGATCCCAGCAACTTATAACAATACTGTTCTTCCCGTTGTTTAGATAAGCAGTTATATCCTGCTCTATGGGAATATATCCACCTTCGTGCTTTACTACTATCTCTTTTCCATTAACATAGATCCGCGTTTGCCAGTCGCAGGCACCGATATGCAACAGAATATTTCTGTCTCTTCTCTTTTGAATGTTTATATTTTTTTGATACCAAAGCTTTTTTGTTTTATCAATCCTCTTTTGAACACCGGACAAATATGATTCCACCGGAAACGGCACAATAATCTCACCTTCCCATTTACCGGGAATGCCGCTATCCTCATCTGTTATAGCATATTGCCATGCACCATTAAGATTTTGCCAGCTACTCCTGACCATTTGCGGCCTGGGATACTCATTCAGCGGTTTTGCCTTATCCGTTTTATGAGTCCAGGGCGTAGGCATATAAGCATTTACGGAAGTCTGAGCATGAACGTTTCCTAATATCAACATTCCCGCAACTATACCACTCATTAACAATTTACTCATCACTTGCTACTATTTTTTTTATTCACTTTGAATCAGTTTCCACGAAGTAAAAGATAGCGCATTCTGCTCTCCCGTTGGGAAATTGACAGTATAACCAATGCTTAGCTGTGCAGATGCATTTAATTCAAAAGGTATGGTTACCGCAGTGCGATTATCCACTGCATAGCAATCTGCTTTATACATAATATTAGGACTATCCCAACTCAAACTGCCTCCTGATGCAATGGCTACAAAAGCACGGTTTAAACCACCCTTCAGATCGCCTGAGTTCCATCCCCTTGCGGCAATAAGCACATATCTGCCGGCAGGCAATGTTGTTGTTTGCCATATAGCGCCATTTAATACCGGTCCACCCCAGTTTTCAGCAGACATAAATCTTCTATCCCCCCATGCATCATACATACTTAATTGCATCCGGTCTGTGTACAGCCAATCGTTCACAAGGAATCTTCTCCCGGGATCATTAGGCTGTGCAGCACCAAGACTGAATGGCTGCTGATAATTTTTAAGATACTGGCTCGTTACATCATTAAACTTCAGAGGCAGCCCCGTGGCTTCGTATGTAGCCGACCAAAGAAAATAAGAGTTGGAGAGGTCTGTTTCCAGCGCTACCCTGTAAAACAGATAGTCCCTGAAATTATTAATGAATTTATTTCTATAATCTATTAAGCTAAGCTTTATTTCGACCGGCTGCGAAATATCTACTCCATTTAAGTTCTTTACAGCACTCATTCGCACACCGCTGTTCACCAGCTCTGCAGTATTAGCGAAAGCCCTTGCATTCACAAGCCTTGCACCCTCTCTTATTTTATTAATCCGAAAGCTGATAACAAGATCTGTTCCGGAGACCTTTTGTGAAACATCTGCAATCTCGAAATAAGGAACTACATTAATATTCATGGTTTGCGGACCGTTAATATTCATGTGCACTGTATCATATTGATTACCTGCATTTCTTGGCCAATCTTCAAATATAAAAGGATAAGGTGTATTTCTCATTGTTATATGGTAAGCGCCCGGAAAAAGCAGTTGCTTAAAGCTGCCGTCTTCCTTTACATGCGCCGTGATGGGACTGCCACTTTTACCAAAACCGTATTGTGTAAATTGTACAATCTTTGAGAGGCTGCCGTCCGGCCTTCCATCAAAAAGAAACGGCTTTCCGTTATATAACAGCTGTCCTGAAAATTCAATCTCCGGCGACATATAATTATCATATTTACAGGAAGCGAATAAAAATATAATTAAAAAAATACCGGGTATATATGCTAAGTATGTTTTCATAACAAAATCATTTAATGATTGGGGTTATTTTCTAATAAAGGATTATTTCCAAGCGCGTCCCCCGGCATGGAAGGGTAATACATCGAAAGCGTAAAAACGAGAGGTGCCTTATAATTATTAAGCTTTGTACCCCTAAGCCTGAGCCTCCTGTATAAATACTTTCCATCTGATGGATCTCCGGGCCTTACAATACGGTACGGCCATAAAGCATACAGAACAGCTTCCGGGTTAGCTGTGCTTCCGTCCCAAACGGCATCAGCGATCCGCCACCTTTTAAGATCGTTGAACCGGTGGTCTTCCATGGCCAGCTCCACTGCTCTTTCATTTCTGATCCGGTCTCTTGTCAGCTCTGCCGCAGTGATCTTAAACGAAGCGCCGCCGGCCCTTTCCCTTATTTCATTTATATAACTTAATGCATCAGTAGTATTGCCCATTTCAAAAGCAGCTTCAGCAGCATTCAGCAACATTTCACCATATCTGAATATAATATAGGGAACATTGCTTTTGCCCGTGGCTTCACTTCCGTTGGTGGGGTCTACATATTTCCTTAAAAGAAACCCGCTATGCGAACAATAAAAACTGGTAAGATGCGGTCCATCTACACCTGTCATCTGAACACCTTCATACAATCCGGATGCAGCCGTTGCATTTTCTATCAGGTTTACCTGCCTGAAACTATACCCCGATCCGCTCCATACAGCCAGCCCTGCCTGAAGCTGAACTGCTGTATTACGGAAATAACTGCCCGGTGTAAGAATAGTTCCAAACAGTCTGGGATCTCTTCCTGAGAATATATCCCCAATATTATTGTAGATGGTATAATTAAGGTTAGAAGTGGTAGCATCCATTTCCTCAACAGTCTCATTACTGTTGTTTGTTTTAAAAGGAGCGTTGAGGCGTGATGCAGTCAGCTCAAATTTTTCTACAATATTCAGGGTAGGGTTTAACTGGCTGCCTGAATTTGCTACAGTCCGTAAAGAACGGGGAATAGCTCTTTGCGTAAAGGTGTTCTGAAAGTTAATACCATCATAGTCCTTTACAAATATTACTTCGGAATTGTCGGCATCCTTTTTCAGAAAAATATTTGCAAAATTATTATCGTAACCAGAGGCAATATCTTTTGCATACAATGTATAACCCAGCGCTTTAATTGCATTAAAAGCATCTATACATTTTTGAAAATAACCGTTTGCCATTGAAGCGGGTATCCCTGTAGCACCGCTTTGCAACAACAGGTTTTTTGTTATATTCAGTTGCTCGTTTTTTGCTATAGTACCGGCATATAACATAGCACGGCATTTAAGGGCCAAAGCGGCTCCGGTAGTAGCCCTGTTCTTCGCATAGCCGGCAGGACTTTTTATATTCAGATCCTCTGCTATTTCATCAATTTCCCTGGCAATGAAATCATACACTTCATATTCCTTGTTCCTGGGTTTGGCAAGCTCTAGCGGATCGCTATCAGGATAGTCATACACTTCTGTAATAACCGGTACGCCGCCCATACGTGAGACCATAATAAAGTAAACCATCGCGCGCATGAACCGCGCCTCAGCAATAAAATACTTTTTTTGACCAGCTGTTATATTAGGTGAGTTGTATTTATTCAAATTCACTATATGCAGGTTTATCCTGCGTATGGTAGCATAATCATAGTATGTGCGATAGCCGCCGCCTGGATTACCATCTGCAAAGCCAAATTCACTGTTATTATACAGCTCATCAAACCTGCACATATCATAGGAATTGGCATCGGTTGCGAAGTCCTGCTCAAACCTTAGTGAAGCATACAAATTTGCCGCAATACCATTAATAGCATCTACAGAAGAATAAGCGTCTTCCTCATTAATGATATTGGTAGGCTTTTGATCTAAATAATCTTTCCTGCACGATGCGAACGATGCGAGAAGAATTAAGTTAACAATTATAATATAAATATGTTTCATTGCTTATTAATTTAAAAAGTTAGCTGCAGGCCAATAGTAATTACTCTGTGTTGCGGATAGTCTTTTCCATCTGCTCTTGTAATCTCCGGATCAAACCCAAGTTTACTCAGGTTATCAATGGAGAAGAGGTTGGTTCCCTGCGCATAAATACGCGCCCTGCTGATGTGCCCCTTGCGTGTAAATGAGCCCGGAAGCGTATAACCCAGCATAAGATTTCTCAACCTTACATAGTTAACATTATAGACATAAAAAGTATTCCACCACCTGGTTGAAGCAGTACCTACCGAAGGGAATGTACCGGCAACCCAGGGGCTTTGGGGATCCAGTATATCTTCGTGACGCCATACATCTATATTATTAAAATAATACCCGTTATGACTTCTATCAGTACCCCATTTTAGTAACCAGTCCATTACAAAAGTGTTCATAAAGCCGCCTGCAAAATCCACTGCAAAATCAATTCCTTTATATTGGAACCCCAGGTTTAAGCCACCCGTAAGCAAGGGAAGCTTATTTCCATAGGCATCATCCCAGGGCCAGGAAGCCCCTGCATATCCTAACGGTCTCAGATCATAATCGTTAATGATGCCATCGCCGTTCTGGTCTTTAAAGATGAGATCTCCAGGTTTTGTATTTGCATTGTTAGACCCATCTATATCAACAGGATACCTGTCTATTTCATTCTGTGTTTTAAAAACACCTATCACCTCCCACATCCACATTTCCGAGCTGCCGAAAACATTAGACCATCTATCCTTCTGTCCGTACCGGTATTGATCCCAGGAGTTAAAGAACTTCTCACCATACCTTGCCCCGAATTTTTGTCGCGCTAATGTTGCGTTCAGGCCAACAGTATATTTAAAATCCCTGGAATAATCAGTCCATATAAGGCTTCCGTCAAGCCCAACAGTCTGGTCGGCATCCAGGTTTTGAGGCAACACTGTTAATCCTGTTTCTACCGGTATCAGCGTGCTATTAGGAATTACAGGAATTCCGGAGCGACTTCTTTTAAATGCATTGGCTTCAAAAGTAAGCCTGTTATTAAAGAACCCTAAATCAATACCGATGTTTGTCATTTTAGAGGTCATCCAGGAAAGTGTTGTTACCGGCAGCCCTTTATAGGAAATACCAGGAATCTTTTGCCCGGTTACTGCAGTTCCGGGGAAAGGAGCTATAAGCGTTGAAGCTGTATTATAATTATAGCCAGGCAGATAAGCAAAATCAGGATAATAGCCCAGGTTATCATCCCCCAGCTCACCATAGGAGAACCTGATTTTTGCATTAGAAAGAAAACCGGACAATGCAGAATTAGTAACAAAGCCTTCTCTGGCAATATTCCAGGCAACCTGAACAGAGGGAAAGAACCCCCAGCGCTTGTCTTCTGGAAACTTCCAGGAGCCATCGTAACGCCCCAGTGCGCTTACAATATATTTTTGCCTGTATTCATATCCCAGGCGGAAGATATAACTCAGCCTGGTAAACGTTGTTTTGGAATCACCCACTGTATTCTTCGGATCGGTATTTAACAACTGAATCAGATCACTGTTAATAGGATTTTGCTGAACATTTAATCCCTTATAATCATTCCGGAGCGATTCAATGCCCACTACCCCTGAGAAATGATGATCCCGGTTGATAATACTATCATAATTTAATGTAAGCTGTGTGAGCTGGTCAATTCCTGTACCTCTTGCTTTAAAATTATAAGTGTTTCCTGCAGCAGTTTTATCATAAGCCACAATATAGGAGTCAGTATTCTTATTATAAGTGTACTCGCGCCATCCTTTTTCAAAATTATCAACCACATTATTTTTAAAGTTCAATGAATAAAGGCCTTTCAGATTTAGTCCTTTTATCAGCTTCAATTCTCCGGTCCAATCCGTTTGGAGCACATACCAGTCATTAGTATAAGTCCCTGCAATGTCATTTGTAATTGCTGCCATATTTTGCCCGAATCTTGAAGGAACAGCATTCAGATATTGAGAATTATCGTTGGCATAGGGCCTGTAAACCGGCGGTAGTTCAAAAAGGTTCACGCGTGCGGCCTCATAGTCGTCTGATCCTGGCATACCCGGGTTGCTTCTATTTTCCATGCGCCCCATTAACTTAACACCCAGCTTTAACCGGTTCGACACTTTTGCATCTACTCTTGATGTAATATTATATCTTTTGAATTTATAGTCATCAAAAACAGCATCCTGGTTAACAGCGCCAAAAGATAAATAATAAGCAACCTTTTCGGAGCCTCCATTCACACTAAGATTCCTGTAAAATAGTGGTGCGGCATTGTTTACATACTCTTTTTTCCAGTCAAAGCCACGATAGTCCCGGCCGGTTTCCGGATCATAAAAGCCCTGCCTCCATAACTCCAGCATTTTTTGATCTTCTTCCGGAGTGCCTGTATATACACCATTGTTAACGTCCTTCATCAGGTTGGCATACTGCCATTCATAAGGAGTTAAAAACCGGGGATAGCGAAACCATTGCTGCCAGCCATAATAAGCATCCAGAGAAACCGTTGGCTTACTTCCAAACTTACCGCCTTTAGTTGTTACCAGTATCACGCCATTAGCTGCTTTAATACCATAAATGGCGGCTGCACCATCTTTTAAAATACTGATTGACTCTATGTCATTAACATTAATATTATTAAATGTTCCTCCATCTGACATTACACCATCAATTACATAAAGCGGCGTTCCCATGCTCCTGATCTGGATGTTGGCCGCAGAGCCGGGCACTCCTGACGCCTGCCGGTAGGTAATACCTGCAGCCTTACCCACAAGCGCTCCGGCAGTAGTAGTAGAAGTAGTACGCGCCAGGTCCTCCGCATTAATAGTACTTACAGCTGCAGCAATATTTCCTTTTTTTTGCGTTGCGTATCCTATAACTACCACTTCATTCAGACTATTGGCAACTACTGAAAGAGATACATTCAACACATCATCATCCGGGGGAACCGGCAGTTCTTTCGACTCATATCCTATAGCTGAAAATGATAACATTGATCCGTTTGGTACAGAAAGGGAATAACTGCCATCAGGCCGGCTTACCGTGCCGTTACCTGGGTTACCAGTTTCAGTTATACTAACATTTTCAATGGCGTTACCGGCATTATCTTTAACAGTTCCGCTAATAATTTTTTGTGAAAAACAAACAGACTGAAAAAGAATAATCCCGATAGCTGTTAAAATCAACTGGTAATACCGGGAACGAGAACCCCCATGTAATAAAGATTTTTTGAACATAGCATCCGTTTAATTTTTTATATAGCAATTGCGAGTAATCTTTTCAAAATTCCAATTCCTCCGGTATAGTATGGCTTAAAATCGTATCATTAATTTTCAAAATCGTATCATTTTTTTTAACGCACAGTAACCAATATTTTTGATACTGCATATACTATAATGAAATTCTTTGTACACCTTTTTATACTGATATTAATCGCCTCTCCGCTGAAGGGGCAAGAGTTCTTCTTTAAGCAAATTAATGTGGATGCCGGCCTGTCACACAACCTGGTATTCTGCACAATGCAGGACGAGTACGGCTTTATATGGTTTGGAACAAAAGATGGATTGAACAGGTATGATGGATATAAAATGAAAAAATTCAGAAACCTTCCCGGAGACAAAACCAGCCTAGGCAACAATGATGTAAGGGCTTTGCTCTGCAGATCAAAAAATGAAATATGGGTGGCTACCAGGAAAGGGCTTTTCATTTTTGATGTATTAAAAGAGCAATTCCGGGAAATAGAAAGATTTAAAAACAGCTTTGTATCTTCTGTTCTAAAGGATGGGAATAGTGTATGGGTTATTTCAAATCATGACCTATACAGGATTTCCTATAATGATACCACTAAATTTCGGCTTCCCGAAGGAACCATTTCGGCTATTTGCAGATTAGACAATGGTCACATATGGATAGGAACAACTACAGGAAAAATCGGGCTGTTCAACCAGGCTAATAATAACTTTACGATAAAGGATGCATTTGAAAAAACTTACCGGGGTTCCCGGTGGATTGAAAAAGTTCATGAAGGGTACAATAATAACCTTCTGATAGGCACAGCTTCTGCGGGGTTAAAATCTTTCAACATATTAAAGGGCGTATTTAAAGATATATTAGTGTACGATAATAATGCAAAGCCATTATATGTACGTGATATCCTGAAAAATGTAAATGCAGATGAAATATGGGTGGCTACAGAATCAGGCATTTATCTTTTCAAATCCGACAACAGCATAAAAAGCCATATTACAAAGGATCTAAAAAATTCAGGAGGGTTAACAGACAATGCTATATATGCATTAACAAGCGATGGCTATGGAAATATATGGATAGGCACTTATTTTAAGGGGGTATGCATGTATCCCAGGCAAAGCTTCTCATTCGGAACAAAGTTTTCGGAGCTGAAATTTGAAAACAGCAACGATGAGCTGCTATTTCAAAACTCAGTTATAAGAGAAATATGCCAGGATGAATACGACAATATATGGATGGGCACTGAGGATAACGGTATTTACAAGCTTAATAATATCAGCAAAAAAATATATCATTTTACCTCATCTGCATTACCAAACGCACTTAGCTATAATAATATACATGGAATGTTAAGCGTTAACGATACACTATGGGCAGGTACATTTGAACGCGGGCTGGATTTAATTAATATTAAAAATGGAAAGGTATTTCAACATTTTGACAGAAGACTAAACAATGATCTTATAAGCAATTTTATAATAACATTCTGTAAAACCAAAAGCAATGAGATTTACATCGGGACCGGAAGAGGGCTACAACGTTATAACAGACACAAAAAAGGCTTCGATATAGTTGATGGGATCCCTGTGGATTTTATTTATACGTTAATGGAATCCCGAAATGCACTTATATATATCGGAACAGAAGATAACGGTGTTATCGTATATAATCCGCAGCTAAAACAAACTGTACGTTTAAACAATCTTGTCCGTTTGGGCGTAAAGTTGCCAGATGTAAAGATTAATTGCCTGTTTGAAGATAGTAATAATAACATTTGTATCGGTACAGACGGAGCAGGCATGTTTATCTATAATATAAATAAACAGATGCTTACACATTACAATGTAAGCAACGGAATACCTTCAAATTTTATTTATAAGATATTGCAGGATAATACAGGAAATATATGGTGCACTACCTCTGTAGGTATGGTTCAGTTAAACAGTCTGTATAAAGTATTAAAAATATTCACTAAAGAAAACGGTCTTCCAAGCAACCAGTTCAACTATAACTCAGGTTTTCTTGACAAAAACGGGAACATCTACTTTGGTTCTACAAGCGGCTTGGTATATTTCTCTCCCGGTAACAACAAGAGCCCAGGCTTAAAGATACCTCTTTACTTTACGGGCCTTAACATACTGGGTAAAGAGATTGCGCTATCCGATACTGCTTCTCCTCTTAAAATATCACTTTTAAGCTCTGATAGCCTAACGCTTGATTACAACCAGTCTACATTCAGTATAGATTTTTCAGCTCCCATCTATTCTTTTCAGAATGATATTGTATATAGCTACCGGCTTGCCGGTGTAGAAGACAAATGGACACCTATAAAGGAAAGCAGAACGATCTATTTTACCCGGCTGCCAAAAGGCAGCTATAAATTACAGGTAACTGCTGTAAGTCCATACGACAAAAGCTATACCAGCGCTACAAAAACTTTGCACATTACCATCCTGCCTCCATTCTGGCAAAGCCAAGGAGCTTATATATTCTATACCCTTGCAGCTATTGCTATTTTATATATACTTGTGCAATATTATCATAACTATCAAAAAAAACTAAATATAAGAAAGCTTGAAGAGCTAAATCACAGAAGAGAAACAGAAATCAACCAGGCACAAATAGAATTCTTCACTAATATTGCTCATGAAATAAAAACGCCGCTAACCCTTATCCAGGGCCCCGTTGAAGACCTGATGAACAGCTTTGAGAAGGAGGGGCATCCTGATTATGAATTAAAGCTTATTGAAAAAAATACTAATCGCCTGCTGGAACTCACCAACCAATTGCTGGATTTCCGTAAAATAGAAAGTAATAATATACAGGTTCATCCTTCAAATATCAACTTATACGACTTAACGAGGGAAGTGTACGATAATTTCAAAATAGCGGCAAGGAACAAAAACCTGGACTACAGGTTGACGATTAAAGATAAAGACAGCTATATTCATTCTGACAGAGATTTTTTTACAAAAATATTATACAACCTTTTCAGTAATGGCATAAAATACAGCGAGTCTTCTTTTGAAATCATTTTATATCCCACAGATACAGAGAGCAGGATAAGGTTTGAATTCATAAACGATGGCACGCTAATTCCTGAAGAAGCTTTTTCAAAAATATTCCAACCCTTCTACAGGTTTGAAAAAAATAAAATCAGGGAAGGAAGCGGGATCGGGCTGTCATTTGCCTATTCCCTTGTTCGATTATTAAAAGGCAGCTTAACAGTAAGTGTGAGCAGCAGTAAAAATATTTTTACACTAACAATACCAACAAAATTTTAAAGAATGATACAGAAAAAAGGCAATGTATTAATTGTTGATGACAATGAAGATATCCTTGAATATATTAACAGGATATTGCAGGATGATTATACTACAATTAAGGCTACCGATGTATCAGAAGCTTTAAAAAATCTTGACACCCATGTTATACATTTAATTGTAAGTGATGTAATGATGCCGGGCACAAGCGGCTTTGAGTTCTGTAAACAATTAAAATTAGATATTAACCTTTGCCATATACCGGTTATACTGCTAACAGCCAAAAACACGCTACAGGATAAAATAGATGGACTTGAGCACGGCGCGGATGCATATATAGAAAAGCCATTCTCTCCCAAATACTTAAAAGTACAGATTGCCAATCTTCTTACCAGCAGGCAGTTGCTAAAGAAGCATATCGCCAACTCTCCTGTTGTTGAACTGCACAGTATCGCAAGATCCAGTTCGGACTTTGAACTGATCGAAAAATTCAATGAGATAGTGTTTAACAATATAGATAATCCCGATCTTGACATAGATTTTATAGCAGCCAGCCTGAATATGAGCAGAGCAACTTTCTACAGAAAAACCAAAGGCCTTTTCGATATGGCGCCCCAGGAACTCATCACCCTTACCAGACTGAAAAAAGCTGCAGAAATATTAAAATCCGGTACATGCAGAATCAATGAAGTTTATAACCATGTAGGATTTAATTCACATACTTATTTTTCCACGCTGTTCCATAAACAATTTAACATGACGCCAACAGAATTCATGCATGCAGATACAAAATAAACTATAAGAATTTTATAACCTTCTTAATCCGGCCCTTTCCTGAAAGCATTTCGATACTGCAAAGGGCTTATGTTGAACCTGCCTCTGAAAGTTTTATAAAAATTGGAGGCATCATTAAAACCACTCTCGTAGCAGATACGGGCTATGGGCTTATCAGTATTAATTAATTCACGAATGGCAAAATCAATCCTGTAATCATTCACCGCCTCGATAAAAGTTTTACGTGTTACCCGTTTGAAATATTTGCAAAACGCATGAAGCGATAAATTGGCAATGGCTGCTGCATCACTCAATGAAATATCATACTGAAAATTATCAACTATATATGCAAACACCTGGTGAATCCTTTCCCTGTCTGATATAGAAAGCGAAGTAAGTCCACTCCTCTTTTGCAACGCAGAATATTTGGCAGTTGTAGCAAGATAATGCAGCAGATCAAGTAAGAACATCAGCCTCCTGTACTTGTCGCTTTCTTCTAAAATAACCTGCATCATTCCTTTTACAGTTTCCGTTTTATTTTTAAACCACAGACCATTGCTGCTATCCTTAAGCAGCTGTGCAATCCTTCCCATTTCCGGAATCAGAAAAAAATCATCGCCAAGAAAGCTTTCTCCGAAATGCATAACGATAGAAACAGAACGCTCTGTAGCTCCATCTGCGGTTTTCCAGCAATGCGGGAGATTAGCGCCGAGCAGTATAAGATCGCCGGCACAGTAGTCCTGCATATGTGTGCCTACATACCGCGTCCCGCTTCCCTGTACTATAAGTGTTAGCTCATACTCAGGATGATAGTGATAAGGTGCGGAAAAGCGCTTTTCAGTAAACTCTCTTATAATAAAGGAACTGCTTGAAGAAAGCTTAACTGCTTCAAATATTGGCTTCATTTATTGATAATATTGTCTCAATATATATCTATTCAATAATATTTATGGCAAAAAAGTCTACAAATTAACCAAAATTGCCATTTTTATATTGCCTCGTATGTCTTTAGTTTGTGAACTAAAAAAGACTATATGAATAAAGTAACTTTACCTTTACTTCACGAAACACTCTGTTTAGATAGTGAGAAAATCAGCTCATTCAGAGAAGAAGGCCACACGCTTACGCCAGGAATTTTAAATGCAGATGAAATAACGGCTTACCGCCAGATAATTAACAACGCTGCCTATAAATACAACACCGAAACAAGAAAGCTCGAAGATCGAGACACGTACGGCAAAGCCTTTTTGCAGATAATGAATTTATGGGAGTTTGATGAGCAGGTCAGAGAATTTACACTGGCAAAGCGGTTTGCAAAAATTGCTGCCGACCTCCTGGGTGTGGCAAATGTTCGTATTTATCATGATCAGGCATTATATAAAGAACCTGGCGGAGGATTAACACCCTGGCATCAGGATCAGTATTACTGGCCGTTAAGCACAAATAATACTGTAACGATGTGGATGCCGCTTATAGATATCACGGAAGATATGGGTATGCTTACTTTTGCATCCGGCTCTCACAAAGAAGGTTCTGTAAAAAATATTGCCATTTCAGATGAATCAGAAGCCCAGCTGAATGAATATATCCGCAAAAAAGATTACCAGGTAACCAGGGCTACAACAATGAAAGCAGGTGATGCAACATGGCACTATGGATGGACATTGCATGCTGCGCCTGGCAATCAATCCAACCTTACAAGGGAAGTAATGACCATTATTTATTTTGCTGACGGGACTACCATTACCGAACCGGTCAACCAACACCAGGAGAATGACAGGAACAGGTGGCTACAAGGCCGGCTTCCGGGGCAAAAAGCAGCGAGCAGCTTAAACCCACTTATATTATAGCTTTAATTTATATTGTAAACAGCTTAACGACAAACATGAAATTATTATTTATCTTAATTCTGTTTTCTGGAATGACAGCGCTTGCACAGCAAAAGCCTGCAATGTATTATACGGATTCAGGCGTAATTGCAAAACCCATTGCAAAAGATCCGAAAGTGATCTATTTCAAAGGGCGTTACCTGATGTATTATTCAGTGCCCGGGCATAATAATCAAAACTGGAGCATTGGCATAGCTGCCAGTAATGATCTTACAAGCTGGAAGAAGATCGGTAATATTCAGCCTGCTGCCGCTTATGAAAAGAATGGTCTTTGTGCACCAGGAGCCATTGTAAAAGATGGAAAAGTGCATTTGTTTTATCAAACTTATGGCAATGGTAAAAACGATGCTATATGCCATGCTATATCGCATGACGGTATATCTTTTACAAGAAATGCTACGAACCCCATTTTTCGCCCGATAGGTAATTGGACCTGCGGCAGAGCCATTGATGCAGAAGTGGTAATGTTTAACAACCGCTATTGGCTGTTTTTTGCTACAAGAGATACTTCATATAAAATCCAGATGCAGGGCGTAGCCGCTACTTCTTCTTTAAATACCTCCTTTAACAGAGCCGAGTGGACACAGCTTACAGATTCTTCTATATTGCATCCTTCATTGCCCTGGGAAAAACAATGTATTGAAGGTGCAAGCTGTATTCAAATAGGGAAAGAACTGTATATGTTCTATGCAGGAGGTTACAATAATGAGCCCCAACAAATTGGCATCGCAAAAAGCAAAGATGGCATTCGCTGGGAACGCATATCAGATATGCCTTTCCTGTCCAACGGCAGGGCAGGCTCATGGAATGAAAGCGAATCAGGACATCCTGATATTTTCAAAGCAAATGATGGCAGATATTATCTGTTCTTCCAGGGGAATAATGACAAAGGCAAATCATGGTATCTGTCAAAAAAAGAAGTAAAATTTAATGGAAAGAAATGGATAGTAAAGAACTAAAAATTATCCATCCGGTTCGGTTCATACTATAGAAATACAGGACGCTCTTAAAATACATAATTCCCTGACTGAAGCTCATAGACCATCTTTCCCCGTTCAGCAGCCAATTTCTTTATCACACCTTCTTTCTCTGCAACTATTTCAGCGTCTTCGGGAGATAGCTTCAACAGGCATACACTATTGGGCGGAACAGTTATGGACAAAGACAATCTGCCTTTATTTCTTTTCCAGTTGTTTTTTATCAGGCCAACGGGCGAATCGAAACCGGCATTTACCCATTCAACGCCTGTTTCTTTTGCTGCGGGAGGTTCAATAATGAACTGCGTATAGCCTGGCTTACCTGGTTTTATACCGGCAAGGCCATCTATATACCATGCTCCCGGATATAAAAAAGAGCTATGCAACATTGAATGTCCGGGCAGGTTTTTTTCCCACATTTCCCATAAGGTTGTAGCGCCGTTCTCTTTCATAAATCCCCAGCCTGGATAAGTGCTCTTTGATGTCATACTATATATGAGATCATTCCTGCCCTGTTCTCTCAACCATCTGAACAGTAATGCGCCTCCTGTTATGCCTGCATGAATATGGCCTTTCCTGTTTACCAGGATCTCAGTTTCCAAGCTTTTCATTACTTTTTCCCTGTTGGAAGCCGGCACCACTTCGGCCAGTAAAGCAGTTGCGAGGTTTGCCATAGAGCCATCTGCATATACACCTGCCTCTTTATTATAAAAGATCTTATTAATAGCTTCACTTGACCGGTCTGCCAGGAGCTTCCATTTTTTTGCCTGTTCTGTATCTCCCAAAACTTCGGCTACCCGGGCCGCTGTTCTCAGGTTAAAAACACGGTAAGAATTGTTCAGGCATAGCGTTTCGGGCTTATCGTTATTCATCCCTTCGGCAGTAGCATTGGGCCACAGCCAATCACCCAGGAAATCCCACATACCTCCAAAACGTTTCATCAGGTCGTCTTCCACATGGGTATCCAGAAATGCTAACCAGTCTTTTATCATTTGATAGTTCTCAGTCAACACACTTTTGTCACCATATTGCTGGTACATAAACCAGGGTAGCGTAATAACGATGCCGCCCCATGAAGGCCCTCCTCCTCCCCAATAAGTGGGCGCAGTATGAGGCAGAATACCGTTATTAAATACCCGTCCGCTTGTTACTTGTTTACGGGCGTAACTGGTATCCCGCATATTGCCTACCATAGGCTCTGTTCCCTGCACATCCCGCCAGTCCTGCATCCACTTGGTATAAAAAGCGCCCATGTGGTAATTGAGTAAACCAGTTTCTGTTGTGGCGTGTGCATCTCCTCCATATCCCATACGCTCACGTTGCGGACAATCAACAATCATTCCGCCAAGGGAAAGATTTTCAAAAGTCCACTTTACTTTGTTATATATCCAGTTCTGCAGCGTATCAGAACACTGGAAGTGGCTGGCATTTTCATAAGCAGTGCGTACCATCCATCCTTTAATATCGTTGAGGGCAGGTTTTTCTTTTAGTCCTTTGATGGTAATCCACCTGCCCGAGCTATAATTGAACCTGTTTTTAAAAGTTCCTTTCCCGCTTTTGCCCATAATAAAAGCGCTGCGAATACCGAAAGTCATTTCATCCTGCTCTCTTTCGGAATAATAAAACCTGATACTATCACCCGGGTTGCCCTTCAATTTCACTTCTGTCCAGCCGGCAAAGTTCACGCCCATATCCACCCGGAAAGAGCCATCCGGCTGCTCTTCAATACGCACAGGATCTACTTCTTTGATCAGCCTGTTGCCCTGCAGGTTTTGCGCTGATAATCGCAAATTAACCGGGTAAACCGTTGCCTGCTGCCAATGACCATCATCCAATAAAGGACTTGCCCAATGATCCAGGGCCTTATTATCATCCCATAGTTCCCCGCCCATGTTTCTGAAATCCCAGGTGCCCATTAGTTTATTAGGACTTGCATGATATTTCCATGAGCCATCGGTTATTAAGGATAACAGGGGACGGGAAAGCGCTGTTGGGTTTTCTTCTCGGTACATATCTACCTGTGCCGTAACCATAGGTGTTAAAGGGCGTGAACCGTTTACATCATAACCGGCAAAAATGGACCAGGAGGTGCCCAGCCAGATGCCGATCACATTTTTTCCTTTTTTCAGAAACTGCTTAATGTCATAAGCAACATATCTTGCTCTTTTAGTATGATCCGTTGCAACCGGTGCCAGCACTTCATCTCCAACACGCTTACCATTGACATACAGCTCATGATACCCCACGGAAGCCACAAACAGCGTCGCTTTTTTGGGCAGGAGCTTTAAATCAAATTCTTTTCTCAGCCAGGGATCCCAGATATTATTATCTCCTGAAACCGGTTTAAAAAGCTCGTTTCCACCAATCCACTGCCCTTTCCATTGATCGGTTAAGATACCGGTACTCCATTGGGCAGCAGCGCTCCAATCCGACACCTTATCATCCTTGTCTTTAACGGCAACTTTCCAATAATAGGTACGGTCTGAAAGTAAAGGCGCCCCTGCAAATTCAATCTGGCTCATATCAGCAGCGGTTACCCAACGGGAATCCCAAACATCACCCACACTTTTGCTAATCGTCTTTTGGGTCTGTGCTACAATAATTCTGTAAGCTGTTTGCTTTTGAGCAAACGTTTCTTTATCCTTAGCTTCCAGCACCCAGCTGAACCGGGGCTTTTTAGCATCCAAACCTTTCGGATCAGTCAAATATTCCACTTTTAACTTAACCGGCGTTAAAGCAGATTGGCTTTGTGACATACAAATGGCCGGCAGTACCAGGAAAGAAAGGATTACAGCTATTTTCTTCATATTATCTGGCAAATCGTTTTATAAATATTTAAATAGCCCAGCCGCCGGCCCATAGCTTTACCGCTTATCGTTTTTAACAATACCGGTATGCAGTTCATGGCTTACTCTCCATTAGCTTACGGCGCACATTAGCCTGTAAACTATACATAAATACTACTTCAGATCCAGCTTTATCTGCAGCTCTGTAAATTGCTTCTCATCAATCGCAGAAGGGGCATCCAGCATTACATCCCTGCCGCTGTTGTTTTTAGGGAAAGCAATAAAATCGCGAATGCTTTCACTGCCACCTAAAATAGAACAAAGCCTGTCTAAGCCGAAAGCAATACCTCCGTGCGGCGGCGCACCATACTCAAACGCTCCCAAAAGGAACCCGAATTTATGCTGCTGCTCCTGCTCATCCATACCCAGTGCCTCAAACATTTTTTGCTGCAATTCTTTTTGATAGATACGGATACTGCCGCCACCAATTTCATTACCATTCAATACCATATCATACGCATTGGCTTTAATGCCGGCATAAGGGTGTTTCAGGTATTCAGCAGCATTTTCAATAACAGGGTTATTATTAATCATGGTATCAATATCAGATGGCTTGGGCGATGTGAAAGGATGGTGCCGGGCTACCCACCTGTTCTCTTCTTCTGCATATTCAAACAACGGGAAATCCAATACCCATAACAGTTTAAACTCGTCGTTTTTCCTTAAACTCAAACGCTTACCCATTTCCAGACGAAGCTCGCTGGCGGCTTTACGGGTACGCTCTTCTGCACCTGCCAGTATCAGAACTAAATCACCGGCTTTGGCGCCGGCTGCATCCGCAATAGCTTTCAATCTTTCTTCGCTGTAAAATTTATCTACACTGCTTTTGTATGTTCCGTCTGCGTTACACTTAATAAACACAAGTCCTTTCATACCTATTTGCGGACGTTTTACCCACTCTGTGAGCTCATCGGTTTGTTTGCGGGTATATTCGCTGCAACCAGGCACCGCAATGGCTATTACTGTTTCGGCTCCATCAAATACCTGGAAACCGGCGCCATCTACCAGGTGCGCATGCACTTCCTTATCTGCAAAAACATGTTTAGGATATTTGATATTAAGCAATTTCATCCCAAAGCGGATATCCGGCTTATCATTACCGTATTGCCACATGGCTTCCTGCCAGCTCATCCGTTCTACAGGCTCATTATAATCTATTCCTTTAACAGCTTTAAAAACATATTTGATCAAACCCTCAAACATGCCCAGCACATCCTCCTGCTGCACAAAAGCCATTTCGCAGTCTATTTGTGTAAACTCCGGCTGGCGGTCGGCACGCAGGTCCTCATCCCTGAAACATTTTACAATCTGGTAATAACGATCATAGCCGCTTACCATTAATAACTGCTTAAAGGTTTGCGGAGACTGCGGCAGTGCATAAAATTCGCCGGGATTCATGCGGCTGGGCACTACAAAATCCCTTGCCCCTTCAGGAGTTGATTTTATCAGGAAAGGCGTTTCAATGTCCATGAAATTTTGCTGGTGCAGGTAATCCCGTGTAGCACGGTTTACCGCATAGCGCAACTCCAGGTTCTTTTTAACCATATTACGGCGCAGGTCCAGGAAGCGATATTTCATGCGCAGATCATCCCCGCCATCGGTATCATCCTGGATGGTAAAAGGAGGTGTGATGCTTTTATTTAAGATGGTGAAACTTTCTACCAGCAATTCCACATCGCCGGTAGGAATGTTTTTGTTTTTATTGCTGCGCTCATTCACTTTACCGGTAGCCTGCAGCACAAATTCCCGGCCCAGCGGATGTTCATCCAGTTGTGCATTTAAAGACTCGGAAAACAATAATTGGGTAATGCCATAACGATCGCGCAGATCAACAAAGGTGATACTTCCGAATTTGCGAACGGTTTGCACCCAGCCGGCCAGGGTTACTTCTTTATTTACATCTGCGATTCTCAGCTCGCCACAGGTATGCGTACGAAACATCTCTATTAAATATTGATTATTGAATAATCGTAAAACTGATGCCACCTGTTTTGCAGCAAAATGGAGCTCCGATAGCTATCGAAACAACTTCAACAGTATATACTCTCTTGCCGGGAACATCATTTTTACGGGCTGCAAATATACCATGATTGCAGCACTTGCAGCCTTTATAAAAGCGCTTTTTAACCTATGTTTAAAAATAGCGCATTTATGCGATAGGAATAATTTGCCCGGCCTGTAAGTTTTACATAAATTGCTGTGGCCTATGCCATCAACTAAACAAATATTCTTTTCTTATTCTGATTTTGCCCAGGACAAAGAGCTCTACCACAGGCTCAACAGGCATTTTTCATCTTATGTGCGCAATAAGCTGGTATCTATAGTGGACAAAGACGTGATCTTTAAAGAAAGCGCAGATAAAAAAATAGCTTTTGAGCTTTTAAGAAAGTCTGACGTTGCAGTGCCCCTGCTAAGTGCGGATTTCCTGGCAGATGCCGATTGCTTCGAGATACTTAAAACGGCCATATCTGAAAAAAAGGATATCATACCCGTTCTAATAAGAGAGGTAGATATGGAATGTGATGAAAATTTAAAAGGCCTTAAAGAAAAACTGCTGCCATCAGATGGAAAATCGGTATTACAGCACTTTGATATCACGGAAGATGATGACGCTATATTAGCAGCCGTAACAAAGCATATCAAAAATGTTGCTTTCAGGGAGTTTCAGCAGGTTCAGATAACAAAGGATTCCAGGGTATTTTATTACTCATTGTCAGCAGTTATTCTAAGCATGGGTGTTTGTGCAGCAATTTATACACACCATAGCATAGAGAGCGTCACTGCAGCCCTGTTTGTATTCCTGCTTTTTTTAAGCATATCCCTGTTTGCTTTAAAATATGCACTATTTCCAACAGCCATTAAAAAGAACTGAGCATGGAAAAAACGCCGAGTGACATTATTGATCAGTATATTGAAAACCATAATAAAGCAAAGAAATGGACTTTGTTATGGGTTTTAATATTTTGCCTGCTGGCTACAGGCCTCATTTTTTTATCCGTAAAAAATAAAGAGCTGATTGAAGAAAATGCTCTTTTAAAGGCGCAGCAGGAGATCCAAAGCGCCGACTCTGCAAAGCAGGCCGTAGAAATAAGCCTGGAAAATACCACTGCCACTGTTGAAAAATTACAGCAGGAGAATGATTTAAGCGCCCTTGAAATAGAGCGCCTGTCATTACACAACAGAAAGCTGATCAACTTGCAGCAGAACCAGCCGGTACAGCAAATAGACGATTCTTTAAAAAAGATACAGGCTAAAGTTATAGCAACCCAAAAATACATTCCGGTCAAACCTGTAACAAAAAGTATAACAGCGCCAGCCGCTCCCGCGGATAACAGTACTGCAGCGCCAAGCGCTGATGCTTCTCAAAGTTCTATTGTGTACATACAATACATGCCCGGGTTCAGCGGCTACAAGGACAAAGTATCCGCAGCACTTAAAAGCTATACAGTACGGGCTCCGGAATTAATTGAACGGATAACATTTAATTCTACCGTAAAATATTTTAATGAAAGCGATGAAAAAGCGGCCAGCCATATAGCCCAGGTAGTAAGCAGCATTTTAGGCAGTCCGGTGCAGGCTAAATTCACCAGGCTGAAAGTACCCGCCGGACAAATTGAAGTTTGGCTGGGACAATATAAAGCAGCAGATATATCAGAAATAAGAAAGAAAATTAACGCTTCAAAAGAATAACTGAGACCATGACCCGGAAATTAAAAATATTTATCTCTTACGCACATGAAGATGAGGCCATGAAGAACGACCTGGACAAGCACCTCATCAGCCTGAAACGCAGTGACAAAATAGATGTGTGGCAGGACAGGATGCTGATGGCAGGAACAGAATGGGATAGCACTATTAAAAAAGAACTGGAAGAGGCTGATATTATTCTTCTGCTGATCAGCGTAGATTTTATCAGCTCGCAGTACATCTGGGACAAAGAGCTAAAAACAGCCTTGCAAAAGCACGAAAACGGAACGGCGAGGATCATACCGGTAATACTGCGCGAATGCGACTGGCAGGATATGCCTTTTGCCAAACTGCAGGCATTACCAACGGGCGCTGAACCTGTAAGCCGTTTTCCTGATAAAGACCAGGCATATACCAATATTGCTAAAGAAATTGCACGCGTGGCAGATTTCCTGGCCTCCAAAACAACACTTTAAGTATAACTTAAAAATACCATCCTTTTATACACTATTCCATGGTATATCGGCCTTAATAAAATTGACAAAAAACACTGCGACAGGCGAAATATCTCAGATTTAGCTTAATATTAATTGACTTAAATTTGTGATACGAATATGGCAATGAGGATAAATAAAAAAGAAAGCAGGTTATTGAATGAGGCAATTGAAATCTGGGAAAGGGATGCACTTATAGACCAGCCCACAGCTGAGAAGCTGAAGCAGCGCATTGCTTCTTACCGCAATGAATTTGATGCTGTTGCTTTCTATGCATCTATCGCTGCGGTGTCCTGTGCACTGCTTGCTTTTGGCGCCCTGGTTCTGGATGAGAAGTGGATTGAAAGACTGAGAAAGATTTTTGCTTTTTCCGAATTTGTGATTGGTTTTATTTTTGGGGCAGTGGCTGTTTTCCTGGTATGGATTGCCAAAAGAAGGATCAAAAAATTTCCCTATGCTATATTGGCTAACGAAAGCTTTACCATTTTAATTGCATTGTCTGCAGGAGTTTCTGTGGCGTATTTCACCAAAAGCTTTAATGCAGACTATCATTATTATGGCCTGAGCATATTCATTACGGCCTGCATTTACGGTGTACTTGGTTTTTACTTAAATTCCAGGCTGCTATGGACCTGTATGATACTGGCCCTGATAAGCAGCTGGGCCACGCAAACATACGCCTGGTCAGACGATGCATCGCAATCTTATTTCCTGGGCATGAACTACCCATTGCGTATGGCGCTATTTGGTGCAGTAATGGTAGCAGCTGCTCATTTTTTACAACAATGGCAGGCCACCCAAAAATTTTATCCGCTATCATGGTATAGCAGCTGGTTGTTCCTGCTGCTGTCGGGACTTTTTTTATCAGCGTCGGGCAACCTGAGCTATGATGTATGGGCCGCTATAAAGCAGGGGAAATTATTTGTATGGGCCATAGCTTATACCTTGTTACTTATAGCCGTTTTGATCTATGCAATAAAACAAAAGGATGAAACACTGAGAGATATGACTATTGTGTTTTTCCTGCTGAATATTTATACCCGCTACTTCGAATATTTCTGGGACAGAACCAATAAGGGTTTGTTCTTTGCCTTGCTGGCATTATCGTTTTGGCTTATAGGAAAAAAAGCTGAGCAGCTCCGCAAAGGAGCACCGCCTGAATAGTTCATTTGTTGCAGTTCCTGTTTTATTATCAAAACATAAAGCCCAGGCCCACATTAGCGCCAAGAGATGTATTATCGCCAAAGCGCTGAGCATTAAAATTAAGTGAGGGTAAAAAGGAAATAGTAGAACTTAATGGAACCCGGTAAGCCGCTCCTAGCCTCACCAAAGCACCTCCATCAAGGTTCATTTTATCAAACTCATTTTTAATTTTCAGGAGTGGTGCATAGCCCACATCTAAAATGAACGTCAGGCTGTTGTTAGATCCGTTGGGATAATACCTGAAATCTGCAAATATGGGTAACAAGGTCATGCTATGCCGGTTCTTAAAATAACCTGAAGGGAAGGTACTGTCGGGCGTAAAGGAAGCCGGGCGTGCCTTATAACCTGTAAACTGAAGTCCTACACCTAAGCCCACAGATAAGTTACGGTTTAAGAAAAAGCCGTTAATAGTGCTTAACGAAAAGCCGGCCGTTTTTATATGTGCACGGGCAAACTGTAAATCGGATGAATCTATAGACTGAAGGTACTGGGGTTCAGCTATATTAGTTATATTAAAATAGCCTTTTCCTTCTTTAGCCCTTAACTGTGCGGACAATAAATGGCTGCTCAGAAGCAAACAGCATAAAAATGCAAGCTTATATATTTTCATAGAAGGAAATGGTTTAGTAACTGTTTTGATAATCCTTTAAAGTTACAGCATTTTGTTGAATAAAAATAGTAAGCAATACTTACATTTTTTAAGATGTATAATAAATTACATTTTTTTAAACCGGTAAAACCGATAGCACAGAGAGTGTAAAGCGAGAACGCTTTATACAGCCCTGCAAGTAAGCAAAAAACCTGTTTTCGCCATTAGCCCAAACCGATACGGTCTTCTACCAGGTAGGAATTCCGGCTCACTGAATTACGCGAAATAAGCTCGCTGAGAAAACCAGACAGGAACAACTGTACCCCGATTATGATAGCCGTAAGCGCTATATAAAAGGTAGGACGATTGGTAATCGCATACTCAGGATTAATAATTTTGGAAACAATCAGTATTAAAGAGGTAAGAAATCCTACCAGGAAAAATATCGTACCCAGCAGGCCAAAAAAGTGCATAGGCTTTTTGGAGAACTTTCCTACAAAAGTTATGGACATCAGATCCAGGAAGCCGTTAATAAAACGGTCCCAGCCAAATTTGGTAACGCCATATTTACGTTTGCGATGCTCTACTACTTTCTCCCCTATCTTTCTGAACCCCGCCCATTTAGCAATTACAGGTATATAACGGTGCATTTCGCCATACACTTCTATGCTTTTCACTACTTTTTTGTTGTAGGATTTAAGGCCGCAGTTAAAATCATGCAGCTTTATCTTTGATATGCGGCGGGTAACCGCATTAAAAAACCTGGAAGGAATGTTCTTGGTTAGCGTATTATCATAGCGAACTTTTTTCCAGCCGCTTACCAAATCGTATTTATCTTCTACTATCAGCCTTCTCAGTTCGGGTATTTCATCGGGGCTGTCCTGCAGATCGGCATCCATAGTTATTACCACATTGCCCTGCGCCGCTCTGAATGCTTCATTTAAAGCGGCAGACTTACCATAATTACGCTGGAACCGGATGCCTTTTATATTTTCATTTTTAGCTCTAAGCTGCTGTATAACATTCCAGGAATCATCGGTACTGCCATCATCCACATAAATAACCTCGTAGCTAAAGTTATGGTCCCGCATTACGCGCGCTATCCATTCTGTAAGCTCGGGTAAAGATTCTTCTTCATTCAACAAGGGTATAACAACAGATATATCCATTATGATTTTTTGTTACGCAAATATAAAGACCCTGCCGTTGCCATTGTAACAATTACTCCTATAAATAAGTACTGAAAGATCGCTCCTGAAGCGGCCATTAACGGAAAATTCTTTTTCCCGGTTTCAATCATGGCATCTATTTCCTGCGGCGTACGGCTGGTTTCGGTTTTTAAAAGCTCCTGTTTAGTAAGCGCCGCTTTTTGCTCAATAAGTCCGGTATTGGCTTTATAAAAAATAAAGGTGTATAATGCCATAATAAGCGTTACTACCATAAAGCACCGGAATCCCTGGTTGAACAATTCGCCAAACTTCAGCGCCCTTTCTCTCTGCTTTGCGAAGGCTGTTATGCTCCATACAATACCAATACCATAGACCAGGTAGCCCGCATATTGCACAGCAGACCGTTCATTAGCCTTACCTAAGAACAGCCCCAACCCTACTGCTACCATCAGCAGTCCGGTTATTACTCCTTTTATTGTAGATGATAATTTCAATTACTGTTTATTTAATGTGAGCTTGTTTTTATGATAAATGCCTAAGGGCCTGCCGGTAAATTGTTTACCAATAAACGGTGAATTTTTACTTCTCGACAAAATATCTTTCTCATCGAAGGCCCATTGCTGCCCGGGCAGGAATAAGGTAAGCGAAGCTTCGTTGCCTTCGGCAATGGTAGGAACATCCATATTTAAAATACGCCGGGGGTTAACGCATAGCAGTTCCACCCAGCGCTCCTGCGGTACCTGGGGCAAAACAGTATTGATGGCAGCGTAAGCGGTTTGCAGGCTGATCATGCCATTTTTAGCATATTCAAACTCTACAATCTTATGATCCTTGTCCTGCGGTATGTGATGAGCTGCTATAACATCTACCCCACCTTCTGCAACAGCCTTTTGCAGGGCTTTCCGGTCTTTTTTATTTCGTAAAGGAGGATTTACCTTCAGATTGGTATTGTAAGCAGTAATGTCTTCATCACAAAAAACGAGGTTATAGGGTGTTGCAGAGCAGGTTACTGCCGTCTTTTTCTGTCTTGCTTCTTTGATCAGCTTCAAAGAGGTTTCAGTGCTTATACCTGTAAAATGCAGTTTTGACTCAGCATAAGCTGCCAGCTTAATATTGGATGCTACAGCTATTTCTTCGGCAATTTCAGGACGACCAGGCAGGCCCATCTGCGTTGAAGTAATTCCTTCGTTTACCAGCCCGTTAGGACTAATGCTTTTATCATCAGGCACCTGTATCAACACCCCGTTAAAAGACTTGACATATTGCAGGGCTTTTACAAGGATACCGGCAGACTGTAACGGGTTCTTTCCATCGGAGAAAGCCACCGCACCACTCAGTTTCATATCGTACATTTCGGCCAGTTCTTTACCTTCTGCCCCACGGGTAATGCTCCCCAGCGGGTGAATACTTACAGGCAATTGCCTGGTTTTCTGTACTATATATTCAACTACCGATTTCTGATCAATAGCCGGCCTGGTATTGGGGACAATACACACATCGGTATAACCTCCTGCTGCAGCCGCGTTTGCACCCGTTTCAAGAGTTTCCCTGAACTCAAAGCCGGGATCGGCAAAATCAGAAAAAATGTCTATCCACCCGGGAGATACATGCAGCCCATCCGCTTCCAGGTTTTTTACTCCTTTAACTGAAATGTTTTTACCAATTGAAACTATTTTGCCGCTGGCGATATGTATATCAGCAATCTGACCGTTGTAAGGCGATGTGGGGTCAATAATTTTTGCCTGCTTAATGACGATGTTCATTAAGTTGCGAAGATAAGGTATGGAAATTTATGATTAACACAGAATGTCTATTTACCGCACTTTTTTATTTATACTGATTGCCAGAAATCAATATTACAATTTTTAGGCAAGGACGTATAGCAAAATCAGCTTTCGGGCTCTCATATCCTGATCAAGATCAGCTTTATCCGACTCAAAACCCAATACCTTTAAGGTAATAAAACCATTCATTATGAAAAATATAATGGTTCTGACAGATTTTGGGCCTGTTGCCCGGCATGCCATTGATTATGCCTGCCAGTTATGTAATGATACGCAGGCAGAAAATTTATACCTGCTTAATACATTTGAATCGGTTCCTTTGTATGACGCTGGTGAGGCAGGCGTGCTTACTATAAACCTGCAGCAGACTGAAGAAACAGAAGAAAGCCGCCGGGAAAGCCTTAAACAGCTAAAAAAAGATGTAGCCCACCAGTTACAGGTTACCCATATTATCAGTTTAATGGCCAGCGGCGACCTGGCCGATGTAGTGAACGAGATCTGCAAAGAAAATAATATAGACCTTGTGGTGATAGGCGTTAAGTCCAAAGAAATGCTGGAAGAGGCGTTTTTCGGCAGCCACACTTACAGGGCCATTGAGTATATCAAAAGCCCTGTTCTTGTTGTTCCCCCACAGGCGGCCATTCAATTACCCGGAAATGCATTACTGGCAGCCGATTTTGATAACCTGGGCAGCAGCACAATATTGCAAAAACTTAAATCTTTTTTGGAAATATTTAAAACGCAGCAATTGGCAGCCATACACAGGGTTTCCGCTCCCCAGCATATCGGGCACACCCATACTCAGGCCAAAAATCTAGAATCGTATTTTAAAGATCATCGATGCAAGGTAAACTTTATTGATCAAAGTGCTAACCTGCCCAATGCCCTCAACGATCATGCACAGGAAAACGATGTTTCTTTAATAATTACCATTCATAAAACAAGAGGATTTTTTTCCAGCCTTTTTCACAAAAGCATGACCAAACAAATTGCCTGGCATAGTACATTGCCGGTTTTGGTGTTTCATGTAAAGTGATATAGATCTTATTAGTTTTGAAAACTTATAAGGTCTGTACTGTTTTCAAAGCTATCTTCCCTGTCTTCAGCCTTTTGCCTGTAACGCTCAATTCAACCGGGCCTTCTGTTGTACCAGATTGCACTAATATTACCAGCTTTCCGCTAAAGGTTTTCATTGTAGGCAAGTGAAACAGTTCCAGGGAAGCAGCATCCCCATTACAGACTGCCCTAAAAGTACCATTTCCCTTTACACTAAATTTCAATTGTTCAGTTGCTGTGGGACAAATATTGCCATTTTTATCCACTACTGAAACAGTAACAAAGCTGATATCTTTACCATCTGCTTTGATAGTAGCTCTATCCGCATCTAGCTGTAGTGCATAAGGTTTTCCGGCAGTTACTACCGTTCTTTCCGCTGCAGGCTTTCCATCTTTATCATAGGCTACCACTTTTACCGTGCCGGGCTCGTATTTGATATCCATCCACATCAGCCGGTAGCGGTTCTGGTTCGATCCCTTATGTTTCTTTTGCACGCCCATACTCTTTCCGTTTATAAAAAGCTCGGCGCTATCGTAGCTGGTGTAAACAAATACAGGAGTGGTTTCTCCTTCACGGCCCTCCCAGTTCCAGTGTGGCAATACATGCAGTGTAGGCTCCTTCGTGTTCCACCTGCTCCGGTAGAGGTAATACCGGTCCTTTGGAAGTCCCGCCAGGTCATTAATACCGAAATAGGAGCTGCGGGAAGGCCATTTTTCGTCATAGGGTGTTGGCTCGCCCAGGTAATCAAATCCTGTCCATACAAACTCCCCTATCACCCAGGGTTTATCATCCTGCCATGCAAAATCATCATCGGGCAAATTAGACCAGCTGCAATATTCCAGGTCATAAGAAGAAGACTGATGATCATCGTATTGCTTTTGAGCGGCTTTTACAACCGGGAATTTATAAATACCCCGTGAGCTTACAGTGGATGCCGTTTCTGATCCTAAAAGAAATCCCTGCGGGAAGGTTTTATAGGCTTCTTCATATAAAGGCAACCTGTAATTAAGACCCGGGATATCCAGCACAGAACCAAACCCATATTTCATGGCATTCTGCACCTGGTCCATTCCTACAGTTACCGGCCGGGTGGGATCTTCCCTGTGAAAAATATCCTGTATGCGTTTCGCTCTTTTGGCGCCTTCAAACCCCCACTGGTCGGGCACTTCATTGCCGGCGCTCCACATTACAATACAGGGATGATTGCGTGTGGCACGTACCAGGTTTACCACATCCTTCTCCATATCACTGGCAAAATAGAGATTATACCCGTTCTTTACTTTGGGGCGCGCCCATTCATCAAAGCTTTCTGCCAGGAACATAAAACCCATCTCATCGCATAGCTCCAGCTGTTCCATTGAAGGCATATTATGTGAACTGCGGATCCCATCGCAACCCATATCTTTTAATATCTGTAACTGGCGGCGCAATGCTGCTACGTTAACAGCAGCTCCCAAAGGCCCCAGATCATGATGCAGGCAAACGCCCTTAAATTTTCTTGTATGTCCGTTTAGCTGAAACCCTTCCTCAGCACTATAGCTGATCTGCCTGATACCAAAACGCGTGGTTACTTCGTCCTTTAACTGATCACCTACATACAGTCTTGATACCGCTTTATAAAGATGAGGTGTTTCGGGGCTCCATAGTTTCGGATAGGTTACTGCAATGTTCTGATCAAACTCATTATTGAACATTTTTTTTATAGAATCCGTAGCCACCTTCTTTCCTGTGTTATCAAATATATCTGTAACCAGCAAAGCATTGGGAGCAGATACTTTGGTTTTCACATTTACTTTTGCCATTTCAGCAGAAATAAACGGCGTTGTAATTGAAGTACCCCACTGTTCAACGCTTTCCCTGTCTTTTATAATAATACTTACCTTTCGATATAAACCAGCGCCGGGATACCATCTTGACGACGCTTCCTTATTGTTGAGATGTACTGCCAGCAGATTTTTTTGCCCGGCTAACAATGCATCCGTTATATCAAAATAAAAATAGCTGTAGCCATAATTCCATTCTCCAACCTTGCTACCATTCAGATACACCTTGGGTTCGCTCATGGCGCCTTCAAACAGCAGTATAGCTTTTTTACCTGCCTTAAAACCAGGTAGTGTAAATTCTTTTCTATACCAGCCTTCGCCGGTATAAGGCAAAGCCCCCGTACGTCCCGTTTTTTCTGTGGCCACTTTCTCCCCGTTCTGCTCTATAGCCACTACCTGTTTATCGATCTCTTTATCAAAAGGTCCGTATATAGCCCAATCATGCGGCACAGCAACCGTTTGCCAATTGTGGTCATCAAACCCTACTTTCCAGGCATCAGCCTGCTGACCACGGGCAAATTTCCATCCGTCCGTTAATACTTCCACCGTTCGGGTTTGGGCGAAAGCAAAAGAAGAAATAATACACAATGACAGTAATAATAAACTGCTGACACTTTTTTTATACTGTTGCATTGGTTGAAATTAGAAACTGATCAGATAAAAATTAATCAAGAGGAGGATAAGCTGTAAACGAATGTTTTGGTTCGTAATGGTTCCAGATCAAACCTGCAATTTTTCTCGTGAGCACTTCTGCCTCATTACTTTCGGTCCAGCTTTGATCCTTATTATTTTTAGTGAGGATGCAAAACACGATATCCCCTCCGGGAGCATTTACCAGTACTACTTCTCCACGGGCTTCATTCACTGATCCTGTTTTGGAAATAGTAGCAACAGCTGGCGGAAGCTGAGATAGAGAGCGTCCGTTATAAAACTGGTTTTTAAGATAGCGATACATCTTATCTGAGTAACGCGCATCAATCACTTTTCCCTGGCGGATTAGTGTAAACAACTGTGCCATTTCACGGGGCGTAGTTTGTCCCCATCCATATTTTTCCCAAATCTGCCTGCGGCCTTCTGTACGCGAATTTACTTTTGTATTTGCCAGGCCCAGGCCATCCATCAGCCTGTTGATGGCAACACCACCGCCGCTTAGCTCCTGCAGCCAGATGGAAGCGACGTTATCGCTGTACGTAAGCATCAGGGAGATCATGGTAGAAAGATCTGTTTTTGCACTATCCCTGTAAAACTGCATTAACCCAGAACCGCCATATACCCTGCCCGTATCATATACAAACTCCTGCGACAGCTTCAGTTCGCCCCTGGCAATTTTATCAAACACACCCACCAGTATAGGCACTTTCACTATGCTGGCTGTAGGAAAAACCGTATCGGCATTAATAGTAACGGTTCTGTTTTTACGCAGATGGTGCACATAAACGCCAATATCGCCGTTAAATCCTGCAATTTCCTTTTTTATAGCTGCTTCCAGTTTGTGATCTGTTTTCTGACCAAACAAAGAGGAGGTAATAATGACAAGTGATATTAAAAATACAAATCTCATAAAAACAACGTTAAGGGTTAATCCTCCTCAAAGATAAAAGTTATATACCGGGCACCTGTATAAACCAATCTTTTTATTTATTTTCTTAACGGAATAGTTGATTTGCGGATATATTTCTACAACTTAAATTGTACTCTTCATTTAACATCCCACTACTTACTTTTCTCCCGTACCTTTTTGCTTGTCCAAAAAGGTACCCAAAAAAGACCCCCGGCATCGATTACAGCACGATGCCGGGGTGGTGCTACTATCAGAATATAGTAGTAGGTCCGTCCCTTTTGACCTACCAGGATATGGGCGGACGCTGGTCCGTTGAACTACTATGCTTCTATTACCAATACCCCTATTCATCAATCAGTTTCAATGAATTTAGAGAACTAAAACAAGTCACTGCCTCATTGATCCTGCGCCAACAAATCTTTAATCTAAAGCGAGCCGGCCTGACAGCAATCAGGAACTGCCTCAAACAGCGACAATAAAATTAATAGCAAAGCGGGATACTAAAGCCTTCTGCCACCAGGTTTTAACTCATCAGGACTATCTTTTGTATAAGCATCAAAAGTGAACCTGGAAGGCGATACAAAAATATCTTTTATAACCCTGATATCTACTTCCTGTTGAGGATTGAATGCCCCGGATCTCATATAATTTATTAAACTAAACCGGAGCTGTCGTGCCGCTATTCTCTTATCCAGATCATTACTGAGATCAGCGCTGGTTACCAGGAGCCGCCCGTTACCCGCTTTTGCCTCAAAAACCAATGCCAGCCTCCGGTTCATAAACCAGGTATCTATGGGTTGTATCAATGGTCTAAACCCTTTCGGGAAATCTTCCAGGTGCATTACCCGGGCATTGTTTACAATCTCCCACCATTGCAGGTCACTGTGATAAGCCGTAGGAAAATGATTAAACGCAGGATGCCGGGGATCTAACAAAAATCCTAATGTATGCGGCGGTCTCATTTTAAACCACGATGTGTTCCAGAATACGGGTAAAAATCTTTGTACTAATTCCTGCCCTTTCACAACCTTGTCCGCCACCTGTAAAAAAACCTTTCCACCGTTGCCCAGGACATGCATCGCTTTTGCATCCAGCGTATCTGTTTCATAAATATCATTTGCAGTAACAGCTGGCAGCACTGATGGATATACCCAGAAATTCCAATCATTATGATACTCCGTTCCTCCAACTGAAACCTTTAATGTAAGTTGTGCTGCCTTTTTTATGGAACCCAAATCATAATTCAGTACTCCTACCTTATGCAAATTACCGGTTTCATATACTTTCTTATCAAATTCACCTCCCGCAATAATCTTGTGATCATGAGTAACGATCTGCCAGTTTACCGGTGCATCCAGCTTATGCTGCCCGTAATTAAATAACTCAACGCCTACAGAAAGCAACTCATTATTGGCATAAACAAATTTTTTAAATCTTGCCAAAGGCACTACCCTGTTATTGAACCGGCGAAATTCCCGTGCGTTACCATAGCCTTTTTCCTCATAAAAAGCATCCAGCACGCCTACCAATGCCGTTCCCTGCCCGGGAAAGTCCTGCAGCCCTAATAACTGGAACCCGCTCAAATCGGGTGTTCTGAGCGATCGCTCTATTTCATACTTATAGCAAAGCCATTGCAGCTTACCTGAAGCCAGCATAAAACTATCGGCTAAGGCGCCCATACCCTGCGCTTCTACATCAGCTTTAAAAATTTCAAAATTGGTTGCTTTATAAGCACCCGTGTATTTTTCTATTTCCTTAAAATTGGGAAACACGCACCATTGGCCCTGCTCGTGGGTAATATAAGGTACGGTAAAGTTTTTTATAGCATCGGCATAATCATCATCGGAGGAGGGCTGACTATTATTCCAGTTTAAATTACGCGCACCAGATTTGATCATAAATTCATTGGCCGGGATCAGCGGCCAGCTCATAGCTACAGAAGCCCCTGTGTAAATGCGCCGCGGATCTTTTTCTTTCCAGTAATTAATAAACCCTGTAAGATAAGGCACCTGTTTGCTGCTACGGGGCTCATTACCTGCGGCCAGCATTGTATAAGAGGCATGGTTACCATACCAGCGTTCCATACGGTTGGTTTCCTCATAAATATACCCATCAATAAATTTTCCCTCGCCCAGGGAAGTAGAGTGGTTAGGCCATGTAGGGCCTTCAGGCTGCAGGTAAAACCCTACCATGTCGGCGGCTAAGAAAGCTGCTTCGGGAGGGCACCAGGAATGAAAGCGCACATGGTTCAATCCATACGATCTCATTTTCAGGAATACCTTTTCCCAGTGCTCCACATCTGCAGGGGGAAAGCCGGTTAGCGGAAACTCGCAGTTATTCAGGTTCCCTCTGAGAAACACGGGTTTGCCATTGACCAATATCTGCCTGCCGTGTACTTTAATTTCCCTCATCCCAAAAATAGTTGTCTGCTCATCTGCTAATTGACGACCGTTGCCCAGTCTTGCCGTCAACCTATATAGCGCAGGAACAAATTCGCTCCACAACTGCATTTTATCACCTATGGGTACATTCAGGTTTATCCAGGATGTATCATAAGGGCCTGCTGTAATATTTTTGGCAACAGGTGCTATCCTGTACGATATAGCGGTATTAAATGAAGCTGCATCAAGTTTTATTGAGCCTTTATATAATTTTGAGCTGCTGTTGACCACAGCTACTTTTACATGAGCACACTTTTGCTGAACATCAGGATAGACTTTTATATGCCCTATATACACATCAGGCAGGGCAGTAAGCTCTATCCGGCCGATAATGCCGTTCCAGTTCCCCTGGGTATGGTCTGACACACTATGCGCATTAATGCCCACATCTGTATCCTTAATACTGTTATCTATACGGACCGTGATTGTATGCTTACCGGGCTTTAAATCTTTTATCACATAAACATGCGGCGCTACCAGTGAATTTTGCTGTGCGCCTGCTTCAGCGCCATCAATCCATACGCGACTCTTAATATGTACCCGTTCCAGGAAAATCTCTATCGTTTTATTTTCCCAGTTAGCAGGTAAAATCACTTCCTTCTGATACCATGCCGTCCCTACATAATGCTTATCAGGCATTAACCAAAAAGGCACTTTAAAATTATCGGGCCGACGGAAACGCTCAAAGCGGGGCTGAAAGAAATAAGAGCTATCGTAAATACTGGCCGTCCATTGTGTGTGCATACCAGGCTTATCTCCTTTTCCATTGCTGTTCATAGAGCCTGGCAGCGTAATAGTTTCCTCCAGCTTTCTATTGAACCACTGCTGCGCCACACCTTCATCATTTCTGTCTATTGCAAAACCCCATTCACCTGCCAATGAAATTTTCTTCCTGGTAAAACTACACAGTGAGAATAAAAGCAACAGATACAAAAGCTTTGCGCTATGTTTTATTATTCCTGTCATTATTTTATCCGGTAAACACATCAACCACTCTTAATGATTTCAGCTCTACAGGGTGTAGGACAAATCGCCCGTTTTGTATGTATAATTCATCGCCGGAGGCGATAGCATACAAAGTGCGAGGCGAGGACGCCTCGCACAGCTTTCTCTGAAAAGGTGAATTTGTCATACTTCGGCTCTATTTTTTCAGAAAAGACTTTAATTTACATTTCCGAAGGCTTTTAATGCCTTCTGCCACTTTATCTGCATTTAACTGGGAACCTTCCAGGTTAGGATGGGTATGATCTTTAGGAAAGAATGCCTTCACCGCATCTGGGCCCATTTTATCATAAGCATCTGCGATCAGGGCATTCAGATCAATAAAGTAAGCGCCTGTTTGCTGCGCTACCTGCTTTGCCCAAAGTCCATAACTTTTATCCTCTCTGGCTACGCTGCCGTTTCTGAAATTATTTCTTGGAACAGGTGAACATATAACAGGTATGGCTCCTTTTGCTTTAGCATCGTTTACATATTTACGCATATAATACCCGTAAGTGTACACTGTTTCATTTACTTTCCTGATGGGATTATAGATATCCCTGCTTTCATTTCCTATTCCCTTAATAGAGCCCCGTGCTCTTGCGGTATCATCTAAAGGGCCTCCGTCATTATGCCCAAACTGCATAATTACATAATCCCCTTTTTTCAGCGTTTTCAATATAGCGTCCCATCTACCTTCGGTAATAAAAGTACGGCTGCTGCGTCCGCCAATGGCATGATTACGGATACTGATCTTTGTGGTATCAAACCTTGTATCGATCAAACTACCCCAGCCCCATAGCTGATCAGCGCCCTTACCGCTGCCGTTCTTAACAGTGGAATCTCCGATAATGTATAGTACCGGTTTTTGTTTCAAATAGCTGAAAGACAGCAATGTCACTGAAACAAGCAACATTGCATACATAATGCTCTTCATTTTATTTTTTGATTTTAAGGTTATTGTAAACGCTCTGTTTCTTCTATATTATCCGGCCCTTTAGCTGCCTCTTTTTTGCTTATGCTCACTTTGAAATTATCGAAGGTCCATCCTTCGGCATATTCTATTTCACTTAGCGAACGGGCCTTTATGGTACAATTTTTAAAATTAAAATTCCTGATCAGGGATTCCGGTAAACCACCTGCTACAATAGCAATATTTACATTAGTAGCTTTTACATTTTCTATATAAAAATCCTTAGCATGAGGAATACCTTTTTCTGCAGGCTCCACTTTTTGCAGCATCGCCTTCCAGTGTGCAGGAATAGTTTCATAGCTGTAACCATCAGGAAGTGTGGAATAACTATATGCAGGGTACCAGTTCAGGTTAAACTGAAAGGCATTGTTTACCGAGTCTAAAACAATATTTTGAAAATAAATATCTTCAATAGTTCCGCCTCTGGTGGTAGCTGATTTAATACGCAGGCCATTGTCCGTATTCTTCGCCACCAGATCTGTTGCCAGTACATGCCGGATACCTCCCGATGTTTCGCTGCCTAATGTTACCAGGCCGGCCCCGCGCCTTGCCAGGGATTTCCTGATCACTACATACTCGGTTGGCCTGTTTACACGTAATCCATCCCAGTCACGGCCTGCTTTCAGGCAAAAATTATCATCGTTGCAATCAATATCGCAATTTTCAATCAGCACCCAGCTGGATGAGTCTATGTCTATGCCATCTGTACTGGGTCCATGCCCGTCTTCATTATTCCTGATAATAACGCCATCAATAGTTACATACTTTGAATACAATACCTGCACCGTCCAGAAACCCGCATTTTTAAATGTCACTCCCTTTAAAGTGATGTTCTCACTATTCTGAACCAGGAAAGTTCTTACCCGCTTTACATCGTAATCTACGATCCAGCGTAACCCTTTTTTATCATATTCTTTGCGGGTTTCCCAATAAAGGTCCCAGTTAAACTTTCCTCTTGCATTTACCACCCCGTTGCCGGTTACAGCAGCATTTTTCACATCCAGGATATTGATCATTGCCGAAGGCCAAACCATTTCTATACCTGCAATACGGGACATTCTATCAGGATAGTCCTTCACATTTTCACTGCCCAGCAGCAGAACTTCTTTATCTATTTTAAGATGCACATTTTCTTTAAGAAAAATAGCGCCGGTTACATAAGTGCCGGGATCAAAACTTACTACTCCTCCACCATTTTTACTGCATATATCAATAGCTTTCTGTATGGCTTTGGTGCTTGGTTTGTCACTATTTTTAAAAGCCCCGTATTTATTTACACTATATACTTTTTGTACGGATGGAAAAGATTTTGCTCCAACACCTTTTACCCAATCCAGGTTTTGAGCGCCGGCAATGCCTGTTACAAATAATAAAACAAAAACCAAAATATGCCTCATTTCAAATCTTTAAAATATTGATCAAATTCTTTTTGAGTGATGGTAAAAACAGTGCCATGCCTTAATCCCGGCGGCATACTGATCTTTTCAGAAATATCCACCCATGACTTAAGATCGGTGGATGAGAGCGCGCCGTATTTATGATCACGGTATTTATCAAAATACACGATCCACTCTTTTCCTTTTTGCAGCACGGTAGGCCCTTCTGCCCAGTAATCACCGGTTATAGGTGCTGAAGCATCCGTATAATTTTTATTAATAAACTTACTGATGGCGATCTTCAGATTTTTTTCAGGCCTGGGTAATTTGGTTTCATCTTTCAGGAACATTATATACCGATTCCCATGCTGCTTTATAGTAGCATCAATTACCGTAAAGCCTTTATTGTACAGGATCTCAGGTTTTGTAAAGGTTTTAAAATCTTTTGTAAATACATAATACATCCTGTGGTTATACTTTCCATCGCCCGAAGAGTCGGTTCCAGGAAACTTACCGGGAATAGTGGTAGCCCAGTAAATCATATAACGCTTTTTGCGGGCATCGTAATTTAATTCAGGCGCCCAGCAGTTCAGGGCATTTTCATGCTCCATTAATGGGATGTATTGTTGTTCGCTCCAGTTCACCAGGTCTTTTGAGGAGGCGTAGCCAATCCCTTTTTCATTCCAGCTTACGGTCCATACCATGTGAAATAAACCATCAGCCCCCCTGATAATACAGGGGTCGCGCAATAGTTTATCCTTACCTGCTGCGGGTGTAAGGAACGATCTGTCATTTTTTAACGCCTGCCATTTCAGCCCATCGCTACTATATGCCAGATGTAGCCCATCCTGCCCGTTATTTTTAAAATAGCTGAACATATAAACCGGCGCATCGCTTTGTGCAAAGGCTCTGTGGCCAATAAATACTATTAATAATACAGTGATCCAATAATTCAACCCAGGTGTAGGCCCAGTCCCCCTTTTTGTTCGCTTGTTTATCGCCAGGAGGCGATAGCATAAGTGTGTGAGGCGAAGACGCCTCACACAGCTTTCCGTAAACAGGTGAGTTTTTTCTACACCCTTCCCGTTCATATCCATATTTTTACTTTTTAGTTGCAGGACGCTTTAGTTTTATATATACCGGCTGATCCCTGTTACAGGTTATTTCACCATGCTCATATTTTAATTCAGCCACCTGTATCACGCTTCTTTTACTTTCAAAAGACCCCGGAGCAGCAGGATTATTTTTGTTTCTGCCGGGATGTGTGAAATAATAAACATAAGCCTTATCTCCATTCACCACTACATCACAATGCCCACCAATAGCCTGATCGTCCGTTCCTTTACCGAGATATTCTAAAATACGATGGGGCTGCTTTTTCCATTTCAGCAAATCATCACCTGAAAAGACCTCCATTCCCTTCCAGGCATCTACAATCATAAAATATTTATTTTTCCAATAAAACACTTTAGGTCCCTCACCTCTTGTTGCAAGGGCTTTGCCTTTACCTTCCCAGTGATATTGATCTTTACTGTCAGCATAATAAATACTTTTGCCGTCCCGCTCATTATTATACCACATACGCCAAAGCGAATCACTGATCTTATATACAGCTGCATCTATCACCTTATCATTTACCAGCTTTAACACAGACTGATATTGCCAGTCCCTCAGGTTATTGCTAGTTAAGTGCACAACAGACCTTGGATGATTCCAGTCTTTGAAAGTTCCCGGTACATAAGTCAAGTACATATGGTAAACACCTTTTTCTTCAATGACTTCCGGGGCCCAGAATGTATATCCTTCATCAGGACGATAATTAATATTTGCCGTATCTACATATTTCCAGTTTTGCCCGTCCCTGCTTTCTGCAATGCCAATGCGGGTTCCATGTACCCATTGCACAGTAGTATCGTTTAAAGAAGCCCGCCTGTTGGTGTATAACATCCACCAGCATTTCCTTTGTTTATTGTATATAATCACCGGATCGGCAGCTCCATGATAAACAGGGTCATCAAACAATGGTTTAGGAGCCGCTTTCTTCTGCGCCGCTGCTGTTACAACGCTGCCAATAACCACTAATGCCAGGACAACCGTTTTACAATATCTTATCTGCATGCACATCCCCTTATTTTTCTTTTACCAGTGTTACGTCATCTATATAACAAAAGGCACCCGCCTGCCCTTCGGCCCTGAAACCAATTTCAACTTCCCCTTTTGTAACATATATCTTTTCTATTTTTACGGAACGCCAATTATTATTCTCCCCGATCACATCAATATAGGATGCTTTACCATTACTCTCTGCATACATGTTAAGCCGGGAAAAACGGCTGCTGTTCTTTACCATTGCTGTTAATGTGTAATAGCCATCTTTTAAAGCTACATACGGTGATGAACGGATCACCTGCGATACTTTTCTTTTGAAAGGGATCTTATCTGTTATATTCAGGCTTTTCTCTCCTATTACCAGCTTCCTGTCAGCCTCGGTATTAAAATGATTCAGCACCGGAGATATAGCGCTGTCTAAAGAAACCGTGTTTCCCTCCAGCACTTCTGTTATCCAGCCAAGCAGCTCTGTTTGCACAGGTTTTACATGACTAGGAATGCGATTGCGGTCTGCTTCAAAGCTGCCATTCTTTACGTAATTATTATCACCAGCCACTTCCCATTCGCCGGTGGCAGCATCCAGTTTCCAGGAGCTTAGTGAATTAAAGTAAGGGGTATCTCCGTCAAAAGATAAAGGGAACCATTGGTTATAGCCCCATCCATTTCCCGCAAAATTTGCCCACCTGTCGCCGCAATATATAACGGTTTCCTGAGCAGTGCCTTTTATATTCACAAAAAAACCGGTTTGGGTTACATGCGCATAATCACTCTCAGTACCCTGTATTACCAGCATATCATCAGTTGGACTATAAGGCCCGCGGATATCGTCTGCCACCATATAATAAGCATAAGAAGCGTCCCAGCCATAAATATTGGAAGCCGCCATATAATACCTGCCCTTATACTTAAACATACAGTTACCTTCACGGCTTTCCCCTTTAAAAACCTGGGTACAGTCCAGTAATCCAACCTTCCCGTTCTTTACCCCGATTTCCGATACATAGATCCTGTTCCTGCCTTTACCGTAGGAGTAGACCAGGTAAGACTTACCCGTATCCTCATCCGTGAACACGGTCTGATCACCGGTATTGGTAGTACCAATCATGGGTTGCATATTGATACGCTGATGCCATGTAAACTTTCCGGCCGGCGCACCGGACAAAGCCACAAGCACCTGGTCACCAAACTGTACAAACATAGCATATTGCTTTAGCTCTTTAATATAAGCTACACCCAAACGCCCCACCCAGGTTACGCGCATATTCTTTTCAAGATCGGCCCTTGTTAACACCTCTCCTTCAAAGGTCCAGTTCACCAGGTCAGTTGAAGTATAACAGGTTACTGATTGAAAAGTATTGTGCGAATAGGTAGTGGAGGGATCAGCACGATATGCTTCGGCCTCCTTATAATAAACGCCGTACCAGTAATATTTCTCAGTACCGCTTGCAGGGTCTTTAAACCTGAAAATGCCGCCACCCTGGCTGTAAACTGGCTGCCCATCCTTCGTGTTCCAGAACTGATCGTTCTTTATATGCTGCATCTGTGCACCAGCTGTATGGACGGCACATGCTGCTACCAGGCTAAACATCATTAGCCTGAAAGAAGAAAAACAATATGTAACCCTGTTGATCATTATAAGTTATTTATTGCAGGGGTGTTAAAGTAACAGGCCCTGAAAGTCCCGATGCAAGCGGCTTCCAGTTCGATGCGTCAAAAAGGCCATTCTTCACATTCTCCGGCTTTCGTGCCGGCATATTGGTATTGTAGAATATTTTCCAGGGCATGTTATTCCTGTCCATATAGGAAATCCTGTTAGCCATTAAGTTAGCTACTACAATTTCCAGCTTATTCTTTGGCTGAAAAGCAGAAGCAGGTATAGAAACCGTAAAGGATGGTCCAATCAGCGTTCCCATACTCTTACCATTCAATATCACTTCCGCCGTTTCATTCACTTTGCCCAGGTTTAACAGGTACGCCTTAGCCGGATGTGGCTTATCAAATGCAAGCGTATATCTGGCTATACCTGAAAAATTCTTAACCGCTTCACCTTCCAACTCTGTCCACGAGCCAGGTTTATCAAGTATGGCTGAAGGAGGTAAGACGGGGCCTCCTTCCATAAAGTCAAGCTTCCACCTGCCATTTAAAACCGTCGCTTCCGCAGCAGGGGATTGGTAAGGATAAAGTGAACCGGTTCTCCTGGCATGATAGGCCTGCACTATTAAAGATGCGTAAGGTTCTAATTGTACCCATACTTCTATACCGCCATTAGCGGACTTCCTGGTTTTTGCAATGCCCTTATTACCGTTTGCAGGATCAAACAAAGCCACGGAAGCCGCATTATCCGCCAACCTTATCCACTCTTCAACCTTATGGTCCGTACGGTTATTGATAAAATAGAAATGCCCATGCTCGTTTTTGCGGCGCAATACATATACGGATCTGTCACCGGGTTTTTCTGCCCTTGCATTAGCATAGCCCATTAATGCTTCTGCATCATCACTTATATATATTTTCCCTTTTCCAAAGGCGGCCTTAGCAGTGACACCATCTTTTTGAAGATACAGCTGAGCTAAAAATGTGGTCAGCTTTTCCCGCCGTTCTGTTATATTATTCAACCCCGGAACATCAGAAGGCAAATTTTTATACACCAGCAAAGTAGCACCATCCTGAACCAGCTTTGTTATTTTGCTGAAAGACGCATCATTGATCAGCTTGTTACCCGGCAGCAGTATTGCCTTGTATGCATTGCCGCCTGTAGTTATTTTACCCCCTGAAAGACTGAATTGCTGCAGCTGCCTGTCAGAAAAGAAATCGAAGCTATATCCCTTCTCTGTCATTTCCCGGGATACATGTTCAAAATGGGTATGCTCAAAATTCTTTTCCATACCATCAAAGTGCTGCAGGAGGTCTTTCCCCGGCTGGGCATAACGATCTGTAATAGGATAATACAAAAGGATATCATTATCGGGTTTCCCGCTTTGTAAAAAAGACTGCACCCTTGCCACGTATTTATTCAATGCATGAAAGTGGCGCCATTGCGGGTTTTCGGGTTGAAAGTGAACCGCTGCATAAAACAACCAGCCCGGCCATGGCGCTTCTTTGGGCGAATATTCTGTACCATGATAAAAGATGTGGTTCACACCTCCCAGGAAAAAAAGATCCAATGCCTTTTTCACATCGCCCCAGGATGATAAGAAATGTTCGTTGAGCCAGGTTGCCGATTCTGAAGAGACCAGCTGTTTGCCGGTAACATTGGCGGCAGATGTGGCAAACTTAAAACGCAGCACATCATTACCCTCTGTTTCAGGAATATCTACTACGCTATATAAATCTAAAGTATTAGCAGGCGAGCCATGACTTTGATTGCGCAGCATTTTACCTTTACCACCTGCCCATTTTTTCCACTCAATAGTAAAATGCTCCAATAGCAGCTCATCAATCACAGAACGGTAATCGTAAATAACACGGCTGTTTCTTTCAGCATCGGACTGACCGAATAAAGCCGGTAATTCGTTGCGCAAATCGTAGCCCTTCCGTTTTTTAAACGCCTCAAAAAATCCGGGCGTCCAGTTAGCATCGCCACGGGCATCATCTACTTCGTAAGAATCATTAAAGAAGGAACGAAGGTAATTGATATCATATCCTTTAAAAGCATCATCGAAGCGCTTAAAATAATGCTGCGCTGCCTCTCTTGAAAAGTGATCTATAGCATAGCCCTCTCCGCCAGGCGCCGCACGTTCTACCATTTTGCCATGCAATCCTTCAAATAAAGCATATAATGTCCACGCAGGCGAAGTAGCAGGAGCTGTCCACTGCAATTTCCCGTCAGCATCTACTTTATCAGTAAGATTCACCGCTTTCCCCTCCTTATCATAAGCCATTAAAGCTACAAGCGGCAGTTTGCCCGGGAATTGAACCTGGTCCAGCGCCAGCTCCTGTAAGTTTGTATTTTCGGTAAGCGGATTTTTTACCGCTTCAATATTGACACGCCTGCCATTAGCCGTGCGGACAAAGCCCTCCCGTTCATACACCACCGGCTCTTTTAGCTGCTGCCCTGCATTTACAGTGAATACCTTATTAAAGATACTCTTACTGGCATCAGCATCTTTTACCCAGGGGCCGCCAAAAGGCCAGCCGGTTCCATTGGCCAGGTCTACACTCAAACCAAGCCGCTTGCTTTCTTTAAGCGTATAAGTAAAAAGCTGCATCCAGCGTGGCGACAGAAATGGTACAAATTTTTTTTCCTGGCCATATATACCATAGATAGGCGTTATTTCCACCCCTCCAAGCCCTGCCTGCTGGTATTGCTGCAGGTTCCAGCTAAGGCCGGTTTCATTTACGGCACTGCCCTCCCACCACCAGCGTGTCCACGGTTTGTTTTGCTGTGTAACAGCAGGCCATTCTATTTGTGCGCTGCCCTGTACCACCATAAAGCACAGCAGTAAACACCATCCCGCTTTCAGACTTAAAATATTTCTCCGGAATCCTGGTCTTATATCAGCCATCGTTATATAAATTTATTTTTCCTGTTTCTCTTCAGCAAAGCAACTGCAACCCGTTACCTGTAAAATTAAAACTCTTATGTTAACAGCAATCCTGATCTGTCCTGTTCTATTCTTTTATACAAAAATGCCGCCTTTTAAAGCGGCATTCATGATTAAATATAAGGTTTTAATATCCCGGATTTTGCCAGGCTTTTTTCTGATCAGCCGATAAATTACTTCCATCTTCATTTAGTAAACCATCAATAAAGGATTGGGGAATAGGACGTAATTCATGCTTATTCACAGTAATGTTAGGTGCTGCCTCAGGATTAAATGCCTTGGCACGCTTGATCAAAGTTCCGGTACGGGATAAAGTTTCCCAACGTTGCCATTCTCCCAATAATTCGCGGGTACGCTCATTGAGAATAAAGTTTAAAGCCCGGTCGAACGTACCTGAAGCACCAATTTTAGCAAGCACCGCTTCATCTTCTGCCGGCAAATTGGCAGGGAAAGAAGTTAACAGTAAGTTAGATGCTGCCGTGGTTACAGGAATGGTTGGGTTAGATAAATAATAAGTATTCATGTCTAAATTAGAGTTGATAAACTTTTCAGCCGCTGTCCCTGTATTTAAAGAATTTGATTTAAAAGCCTGGGAGCCGTCACTATAAAAAGACCTGTTTTCTCCACTTTTCCATTGCGCCCTTGCACGAACTACATTGATATCGCTCATGGCATTACCATATTGTTCCAGGCGCACGTAACACTCAGCACGTATGAGATAGGTTTCTGCCAAACGGGCCATAGTCACATCACGATGCGCATCTCCTTTTTCAGCTGTACGAGAACCATCATCTGTTTTGTTAATGCCAGCGAAAAAATTACAAACAGGCTGGTTTTTAAATATAGGAGCAACATAACTGCCGTTCTGATATAATACCAACGAGTTCGGAGCATACTGCCCAACCTTGGTTGTAAGAGAACCGGTTGTGGCTGTTTGACGGGCCCCTACCTTCCATTCAGGCAGGCGACTGTTGTCGTCTTTCCAGTTAGGGGCCTGTATCGCTGCACCAAATTTATATCCGTCATAAGTATGGTTGTCTTTCGTATTCAGGATCATCACAACAGCAGGATCTCCCAACTGAAGTCCTCCTGTATTGGGATTTACAATGGTATTTGCTCCATAAATTGTTTTAAAGGTCTTCCACATACGTGCGTCATTTACATGATCGTAAACTGCATAGCTGTATTCGGTAGGACGGCAACGTTGAAAATCCATACTACCGATCCATACTCCCCGGGCGCTCCAGCCTCCGGCAAAGCTGGAAAATTGTGGAGCAAAGTAATTGTAAGTCCGGTTTCCAAAACGTCCTACTGTGCTCGCATCTGCATTATGCCCCGCCGCCATCAATATTTCATTCAGTTGCTCATTAGGGCAATCAATGCCTGTCCAGTTGGCGTATAAATCGCTATAATTTGGCGTTAACGCGCCTCTTGCATTAATTGCGTAAGTACAGGCGTTAATCGCTTCGGTAAGATCGGTCTGTTTATATTGGCTATTCCAGGCACTGCAACGTTCAGAAACCCGGAACAATAAAGCCTTGGCCAGAAAATGTGCCGCCGTGGCTTTAGTCCACGTAATTCCCTTACCGTAAGTATACACTTCACCTTCAAAAAGCTCATAAGCTTTACGAAAATCTGAAATAACCTGGGCCCAGGACTCTTCTTCGGTTGACCGGGTAAAATTACGTACAACGGTTTGTACCGGCTCTGTTTGAAGTACTACGCCACCATATTGAGCAGTAAGCCGGTAATAGTTATATCCACGTAAAAAATAAGCATGAGCTAAACAACTATTACGGATTTTTTCATTTGTAACATTGCTGGCGTTAGCAATTATAGTATTAGCAGAAGCAATGCCATAATACATTTCATCCCAAAGATCAGAGGGTGAAGTTGCATTTCCGTTAGCAGCTCCTAATGCCGTAGTTGCTTTAACAGGACCAAAACGATTATCGTATGTATTCCACATTTCATTGGTTAAATCGTTAGCATTGGTAAACTCATCCGTTCCGTAAAGCGTAGTGCCATACGCCCATTCAAAGCCAAAGTGCCACCGGATATTACCATAAAGAGATACTGTTAACGCCTGAATCCCTTCAGATGTTTTGAAATATTCCGTTGAATATTGATTTGTCAATTCTTCTTTAAGGAAGCTTTTTTTGCAGGCGCCCAGTGATACTGCTGCAATCAGCAAAACGTTTATTCCTATATTTTTTATCGTATTCATTTTTCTTAGTTTTATATTATTCCTTTTACTTCGCTATATGCAAAATCTGCTAAAAGCCAACCGAAAGCCCTGCTACAAAACCCCGATTAAAGTAGGTAGCATCCGTATCAAAATCATACCAGCTTAACGATTGGTAAACGTTACCGGGATTTAATGCCTGGCCATACAGTTTTAAATTGCTGATACCGATTTTTGCACACACAGTTTTAGGTACATTATAACCTAAAGAAATGTTTCGGATTTTAACAAATGAAGCTTTTTTAAATCCAAGCAGTCCTGAAAACTGGTCCTGAGATCCGGATGTTGCCTGTCCCAAAATCGGTTTCTGGAATTCGGCATTGGGATTATCAGGTGTCCAGTAATCTATTTGCCGTTGGTTACTATGCGCGGTTAAAGCTTCTCCTCCTAATGAAGCAGTATATCCCATACGGCCGTAAAGGCTCATTGATAGTTCGATATTTTTAAAACTAAAAATGTTATTCCATCCTATGGTCCATTTAGGGTTACTATTCCCCAAAACCACCCGATCATCAATAGTCATTTTATGATCGCCATTCTGATCCTTAGGACGAACATTTCCTGGCGTAAAGTTATAGCCGTTGGTTTTCCACAAAGCCATTTCAGCTTGGTCTTCTGGCGTATCCTGCCACAATCCCAGGTTATCATAGCCATATAGAACATTAATTGATCTTCCTATAAACCAGGTGTTATCCACCATATCATTTTTTCCATAAGCCAGCTCTACGATCTCATCCTGCTGCCATGCTCCATTTAAATTAGATTCCCAGGTAAACCCGCTTTTAGTTTCTACAGGTATGAAATTCAGGGTAACTTCAATACCATGGTTCTTTGTTTTACCTATATTACCATATGTATTAGGGAAGCCGGTTAATGTGGGAATTTTAACCAACATTAACAGATCGCGGGTATTTGATTTATAAGCATCAATACTACCGCTCACTCTTCCTTTTAGAAAATTAAAATCCAAACCAAGATTGTATTGGGTTGTTTTTTCCCATCCTAATAAAGAATTAGCTAAAGCAAGTTGGCTTCCTGTATAATAAGGTTCATTGGTAGTAAAACCGATCTGGTTACTCATTCCGTTAAACGGAAGATAGATAGAAGAAATAGCGCCTTTTGTAGCATACGGATCAACAGCCGCATTACCAGTGGTACCAACACCCAAACGAAGTTTCAGGTTATCAATCCAGCTAGTATTTTTTATAAATTCTTCATTGTCCATGCGCCAGGCCAGGGCTGCCGAAGGAAAGAAATCTGTTTTACTTGTTCCCTCACCCAGCTGAGAGGCTCCATCCCAACGTCCGGACACCGTCAATAAATAGCGGCTGTCAAAACCATAATTTAAACGAACCATATAAGAGCTGAGCTGGCGCCGATTAATATCAGAGCTCATTCCTGCTTTGTTGGCAGTATTTGTTATATCAACAGATCCCATAGCATTCCATAGAAAAGAAGGTTTAGGGATGTTACTTGCCGTCATGGATGAGCTTTCGATATTCCAGGAAGAGGCTGTCTGTAACAAGGTTGCTCCTACCTTATGTTTGCTGGCAAAAGTGCGATCATAGGTGATCATATTATCCAAGGTCCATGAAAAATCACGCCGGTTTTGAAGACGTGCATAATTGCTTCCCGGAATATTTCCCGCCTGCATTTTACGTACCGAAGTACCATCGATATAAACGCCTTCTCTCCAGTGGCGGAAATCGGGCCCAAAATTCAATTTATAGCTCAACCCTTTTAATGGCTCCCATATTTTTCCAGCTTCTATAGTGGCAGAAAAATTACCTAATGCCCGCAACGTTTGTGATAATTGTGTGCTTTTTTCCCATTCATCCATTACACTGTATATACCATTTTCTCCTCCAGGGTTAATAACTATATTCCCGTCCTTATCGTATGGAACAGCCATATTATAGATCGATTTGGCCGCTCCGTAAATAGCATTGGGAACAGAACTGCTGGTTGCACCTAAAGTAGACATACCGTAATCCTGCTCGCTCCAGGAAATATTTAAAGAACCTGCCATTTTGAACCAGGAAACAGGTGTAATATTGATGCTAAGCTTAGAAGTATAACGTTCATAAGACTGTCCTTTCTGTGTGCCTTTATTATTTAAGTATCCAAATGATCCGTAGGCGTTCATTTTATCTGAGCCGCCACTGGCACTTAACACATGTTCGGAAGTGATGCCTGTTTGGGTTACAAATTCAGTCCAGTCTGTATTAGTAACCTTTGAAGGGTCCCAGGTACCGCCGGCCCATCCTTGCAACATATTATCCCTGGAGGTCTGACCATCTAATGGACTGGCAAAAAGCACTCTATCATTTGCTTCAGTTGGTGCGCTCGGATTTGCATATTCGTCTGGCTTGAGATTATACGCAGCCCAGCGCCTGAATTGAATAAAATCGGCAGCGCTCATTGAAGGCGAACGATCTACTATTTTAGACGTGGTAACCGTTCCATCATAGTTTAAACTGAAACGACCCGATTTCCCCTGCTTGGTGGTAACAATAATAACGCCGTTTGCCCCGCGCGAGCCATATATTGCAGTGGCAGAAGCATCTTTAAGGATATCAATAGACTCAATATCTCTGGGGTTTAATGTTTCAATTGCTGATGCAGACATCAGGGGCACTCCATCTACCACATACAATGGTGAATTACTTGCTGATAAAGAACGATTTCCCCGAATACGAACACTTCCAATAGTTCCCGGGCGTTCGCTGGACTTAATATCAACACCCGCAGCTTTACCTTGTAAAGCTTCTATAGCATTGTTTACCGGACGGTTTGTTAAAGCTTCGGCACTAACACTTGCCACGGCTCCTGTAACGTCAGATTTTTTCTGCGTTCCATATCCGACCACTACCACCTGGTCCATTTCAGAGATCATCGTTTTTAAAATAATAGTGGGCGCCTTATCACTCACCACTACCTCCTTCGTTTCAAATCCTACATTAGAAATCACCAATGCTGAATTTAACGGTGCGTTAATTTTAAAAATACCGTTCTCATCTGTCACTACTGTTACATTCCCTGCTTTCAGCTTTACACTAGCGCTTACCACCGGTTTACCGGCTTCATCCAGAACAGTGCCGGTAATTGGGACGGACTGTTGAGCTAATAAAATTAAAGGCAAACAGAAAATGGCCACTGTTAAAAACAGCCTGTTGCAAGCATACGTCTTTCGTTTCATGTTCTTTTTATTTAATGGAGATTTTTATTAAATAAGTATTGTACCATCATTTATTCCTCTCAACTAGCCTCACCAAATGTGACTGTCACCATCTGATAAATAATTGACATATTTACAATTATTAACCAAGGTAGCCTATCCCAAAGGTTAGTCCATCCCGTTCTGTCCTGACATAACGATTTCCAAAATGAAATTTATGTCTGAAAGGAATCAAGTATTAATGTGAATGCGTCATTGTTAATTTAAAGATGCTTTCCCATGTATTATATTCCCAGCTTAAGCCTTTCAGAACAAGAGCTATTTTTTTTGCCTTATGATTTTAACTTCCTTCAAACCCGAAGACTTCAATTTATCTTTAGCTGATACAATGGGATCAGTTATATAAGTTACCCGTTGGTTTTCAGGCAAAGTTTCATCATATATCATGCGGTTTGCCAGCGAATTTGCCACATGTATTTCAATATCGTTTCTGCCCTCTGTAAGATACCCGGTAATATCAAGGCTCCATGGTGGGCACCATACAACACCAGCCTCTTTCGAATTAACAAACACACGTGCAATATATCCGGGATCTCCCAGGTCAATAAAAATATGATCGCCGGACAGACTCAACTGTAAGCTTTTTTTATATACAGCTGTACCTGAATAGTATTTAATCCCGGGATCAGCACTTACAGTCCAATCGTATAATGTTTCAAACTCCACTTCACCCGGGCCTCCCATCTTTGGATTAAACCAAACCTTCCATGGCCCATCCATTTTTTCAATCATGTATTCGGATGGCTTATACCAATGAACCGGGGGTAACGCTTCTTTTTTATCAGTAATTAAAACAAAATAAGCTTCGTTAGGATTCATATACAATGGTATCATTGTTGTATGCTTATCAGACAAGCCGGGAATAAGTGAAAAACGTTTACCGGTAAGTGGATCCCACAGTTGTGCATTCTTTCCGGTTGAAGCAAATGTAAAAACATTGTCTTCTGCTTTTCCTTTATTATTATACAGGAAGTATAAATCGCCATCGGCCATTTTACGATGTATAAAATTAATCCCCGATTCTTTTGTATTGCCGGTTTTCATTGATACATCTTTAATAATACCAGCTTTTTGCATAGCTTCTGCAAGAGACATTCCCCAGTACACAACTCCTGAGCCATATTTGCCGAAACCAGATGTTGCAGGATGAGCGCCCCACAATTTATTAGCAAGGGCTGTGTACTCTTTTTCATTGCCAGCATCACGTTGAGAACGCGAATAGGTAGCTTTGGGGCCATATACACTGGCCCCTTTATACACTAAAGATGCTATTTTTTTCAGTGCTTCGAGTGTCAATTCTCCATTACGAGGCAGGGCCATCATCCGGTAGCTTACACCGTCAGGAAGCACAATGTTTCCATTTTTTACATCCATACGGGTCAATAAAGCGTTAGTAGAGAAAGCATCAAAGTCTGTTCCTGCAGGTATATCAGGAAGACGATAGGTATATATCTTTACAGGCGGATTTTCTCCCAGGTAAATGCATAAATCTGAGTGAGGTTTTCCCTGTCTAAGGACATAAGAGTTACGTGCCTGATAATCCCAGAACTGACGGCTGTAATTCCATGTTGTATGATTGCGGTTGAAAGAGCCGGAAATATGTCCTCCTACCGTATTACCCGGAATTTTGTCGGTCCAGGGCTGGTAGGCCGTAGCACACACAACCATTTCATTAATGCCGAAGGCAAGCGCAGGGTCTATAGACTTTTTGATATCGGATAATGAATGAGCATATGAAACACTTGTATAGGCTTCTGCTGAAGCTATTTGTTTTCCGTAAAGATGAGCGGCAGAAGCAGATTCCTTTATATCGTAATCACCGTTTGTATGACGGACCCAAAACTCGCCTTGGGGTTTGTCTACTATACTTTTGGCCTGAATAGGATCGCCGGTTATAGAAAGTCCATTGCCTATTGCCTGAGCTGTCAGAGTGAGTCCTCTCGCGGTACAAAGACGTTGGAAAGTACCAAAATAATTATCCGCGATCATATCCGCAATATTACGCCTTACATCGTAGAGAAATTTGTTTGATTGCCGTGGACCATCAACTATATAACCCATCATTGCCGGAAGATAGAAAGTGGGATCGTATCCCTGCCTTTGAATAAACTCTTCAAGGAATGTTTCCGTCCAGTTTTGTGCACCTGCTTCATGACTATCCATTGTAATCCCCTCAAGCTTCCCACTACCCGTTACTGCCAGTGAGTCAATTATCCGTTGCGGGTAATGCTCCCAATGAAATCTGGCCGCTGCTGTTGATAGTTTATCGCATTCGAGACCCCCGAGCTCTTTCCTGCCATGCCTGTTGGGACCTCCGGTTGGGATATATCCTATACGCATTACCATCCAATCTCCATCAGGAACGTCCCAACGCAATGTGCCATCAGTACTCATTTTATCTGTCAGATTGAGTATGCTTTCCCGGTCTATTACCTCTCTGGCCGAATAGACCGGCGTGAGTTCTTTATCTATATAAGTGAAGTCAGAATAGAGCCCAGCTTTATCCTCCCAATGATCTACTTTAGCAACCGAGCTTAAAACTATTTTTCCAATACCTAAATCCGGGTTATCATCATTATCTAACCACCAGTCATGGAGATTAAGACGAAAGTACTTGCCTTTTGTAGCATTGAACGCTATCGTTTTTTGTGTAATTGTTGTAGGCATACTTCGAACAGGTAATATGTCACAAACTTTTGAATAATGAATACCGTCCTGAGAAACTTCAAGTTGTCCGAGATTCGGATAATATGTATAGCTGTCGCCCCAAAACTCTTCCGAAGGAGAGCCGGGGACATTCATAGCTCCGGTTGTAGACTTTCCTTTGGCATTCACTTCATAAGTGAAACTTCGCGCGGTAAATTCTTCTGAGAATTCTATGTTGATATAAACCGATTTGCCTTTTTCTGGTACGGCTATTATTGGATAACGCTTTAAATACTGGTCGAAAATCCCATCCAGATTTATGCCGGAGGCATTGGATGTAGCTTTAAAAGGCATATTCAGGGTTGATTTGCCTTTGCCTGCAGGTGCAGGGAAAGCAAGCACTGCTACGTCCCGATAAAAATCATACTTACTGGCGGGTTCTGCTAATTTTCCCTCGAACCGCTGTCCCCCGGAAATAACCGTATCCACAGCAGTAAGTCGCTTCATCGCATGTTCGTACGTTATATGTGATCCTCCGGCTACAAATCCATTGGAAATGTTGATCTCAAAACTCAACCCAAGACGCTTAGCTTCTTCCGCACTGAACCGAATCATATCGAACCACTCCTGAGAAAGACCTTTTAACGCACCTTTCCCTTTTCCGAACATCTGGTCGTAATATACAACGCCTCCAACGCCTGCCTTTTTAAAAGCTTCAAGATCGGCAGTAATGCCTTCACGTGTGGTTATTACATCACCGTGCCACCACCAAACTTTGGTTCGGGCCATATCCTGCGGATTTTCGAAGCCATATACGGCGTCAGCAATCGTATGTGCCTGTTTTTGGGCGTTTCCGTAAAAATTCCAAAAACATAATACCATTCCAATCGTCTTCAATACCTGATATTTCATACTTTAACTTTCTAATTTAATTTTCCGGTAAGTTCAATTATAAACTCACCAACAAAGGTGTTACTATCGCCAGTTTGGAGTAAAAGAGACGGATCTTCAGGCTTGCGACCTTTCTCTGGTCTACCTAATACACCTGATAAAAGGTAAGTTGTCTCTTTATCGACAGAATCATTTCGCATGTAACCCATATTATTTATACGAAGACAATTTTCCTGATTAAACCGCTCTATCCATTGGGTTGCTTTGTTTCCAGTAACAGTTTTGCCACCAATAACATCACTCCAAACCCCTAAAATAGGTGCGGACTGTTTATTAGGATAAGCATCATAAGGTCCTAATCCACACCAACGAATATTTTCAAGACCAGGTGCCGATTTCAAAGCCATTCCAATGATCGGAAGTGATGGCACTTCCACTTGGGGAAGAATCTCGTAATGAACCCTTAACTTATTATCATTGGATATAGTATAGTGATAATTAGTTGTGAATTTATTTTCCTCATCAATGACATAGTTAACTTTAGCATAGATAGTTATGTAATCCTGCTTATTAATAACCTCCCATTTTTCAACTAACTGTTTGTAGCGATTCAGATCTACAGCTTTAGGTGCAATTTTTGATCCGATCACAGAAGCTTCTCCCCTGTCAGTTTTTTTCCAGATCACTGGTTTTAAATCAGTGATTACAGGTTTATTCTTTATTTCCCCTGTTATTAACTGTCCCGTCTTAGGATTGAAAACAAAGCAAACATCTCCCACAACAATTTTTGTAAATTCTCCCTCGTTTAAAGAAAGGCTATTTGAACTTGCATACGGAGCAGGAGCAATTAATGGTTTCAAGGCCACTGCTTTTCGGTTAATTTCAACATTGGCTTTATTATAGAAAATCAGCCACAAATAATATGTCTTACCATTTTGGATCGATTTTATATCGCTGACAGGTATGTCAATTGTACCTGCCGCATGAGGCTCGACTTTAATATTTCCGGTTCCGGTGTTTAACTCTTTTTCATCCTCCCTTAAAAACCAGGAAATTTTTATTTGGTCCAGATTTGTAAAATCATATTCATTTTGAATAGGAATAGTTACAAACTTTTGGCCCGGTGTAAATTCAATTTCACTCACCAACGGGTACACCTGAGCGTAAACAGCTTTAACTTCATAATAATCGTTAGTCAAGTTACGGTAGGAATCTACAATTCCATCCCATCCGTCAGCATCCAATCGTAAATATAGATCTGAGGGAGCGAGATCGCCTTTGACCTTAGCTGGCTTAGGCACTGTTGTTTTGATACCCTGATCAGCCCACATCCAAATTGCACCGCCAGTTCCTGAAGGATGTTTAGTTAAAGCCTTCCAACGTTCTTCCAAACCTCCCATGCCATCCAACCCAAAAGCGTGCGTATATTCTGTGGTTATAATGGGGCGATCAGATTTTGCGGCTAACTGATCATATTCTCTGGGCTGCCAATAATGAGGGGCAAGGATATCAATCTCTTCAGGAAGCCACGTTTCATGACGCCAGGGCAACAATACAGGTCGCGTTGGGTCCAGCGCTTTCACAAGTTTTACAGAAGCCATGTGCAGTGTAGTCAGCGGATCTTCATTTCCAACTGACCAATACACAACAGAAGGGCTATTTATATCCCTGGAAACAGTTTCATAAGTCCGCTGAAGCACCGACCCAGAAAAAGAGGGATCATGCATCAACTCTCCGGCTCCGCCCAGCGAAACTTCGCCACCAACATACATACCTAAAGAATCACACAATTCAATAAACCCCTTGGCATGGGCATAATGAGACAGCCGTATATAATTAATATTTGCCTCCTTCATCATTTGAATATCCTTTAACCAATGTGCACGGGTAGTTGCACGCCCCACGTCAGGGTGTTCATCATGCCTGTTAACGCCCCTGAGTTTAACCGCCTGGCCATTGATTCTAAAAACACCACCTTGCGTAGATATCTGACGAAACCCCACCTGCTCAGTACGTGTATGGGAAACCTTTCCATCTTCTAACAAATCTACCTGCAAGCGATACAAATAGGGGTTTTCAGCATTCCACTGAACAGGGTTTTGTATATTTATTATTTGCTTAATCTCCCTGTCTGTGGATATATGGGCCGGAACTGTAACCTGACGGCGGGCTACCACTTTACTATCCTTACTAAAGAGCGTAAATACCAAATCATAAGGAGTTCCGGGGCTTGGATAATTACCAGGTAAAGTAGCTTTGTTTTTATCGCTCACCATGGTTCTAATGGCCAGGTCTGCGTTTTCAAAATTATTATCAAAAGAAGTATGAACAACTACCTCATCCAACCATCTGTTTTTAGGCATAGCTTCCAGGTAAACGTCGCGATATATGCCACCCAGGGTCCAATCATCATAAGTGTCAAACTTATAATCTCTGTTAACCTGCCTCACACGAACTGCCAGTCTGTTAGATGCAGACTCTTTAAGTTTTCCGGTTACGTTGAATGCGAAGGATGTATATCCGCCAAAATGCTCGCCAAGATATTCTCCGTTCAACCATACTTCGGCTGACGACCAAACGCCTCCAAAATGGAGCAAAACCCTTTTCTTTCTGAAATCAGCGGGAATAGTAAACTGCTTAATGTAAAACCCCTCACTCGCAGTATCTCCCTCGAAGCCACGATATACAGGCTCCTCATAACCTAAAACTGCCCAATTAGAGGGTACAGGAACTGACCTGAAATTCGCCCCTTTAAATGAAAGGCTATGAAAACCATCAAGAACAGTCGCTTCCCGTTCGTTGGCTGCAAGTGAGAACTGCCAGGTTCCACATAAAGAAAAATTGTTCTGAGCCTGTACATTTAAGGCAATCGTCAATAGCACAATTACTATGGCGATAGAAGATCTCCTGTAGTTTAATAGCGTAAATTTTCTTTTCATACTGCTTTTAAAAATCGTCGAAAAATCGTTCTGTCTGTATTTCAATACAACCAAAACTACCTGTCGGGATCATTTAAAGCAAAAAAAGGATTAACCATTTATTGTCCAAAACTATGGTCAATATGAAACACTGACAATCAATTATATAGAAAACAAGCTACTCAGATCATTGTAAGCTTTAACACCAATAAATATCATGCCGTTTAATATAGCAAATCGTATTTCTTTCCGGCATTATCAAAAATGAAAAAGCGATTTACCTTCTCCGGTAAAAAGATCACAGGTTTTTATAAACCCATTACCTTCAAATTCAACAAATACACCTTTTATTTCACCAAGCGACTGCTCGTAATTGTCCTCAAAAAGGAGTTTGTTATTTACAAATAAAAACACCTGTTTATTTTTATTAACCAGTTTAACCGTATTCCAATTTGAAAGATCGAGTACAAAGTTAGAAAGGTCTTTATTTTTCCCTTCATAAGACTTCTCGCTAACAACATTTACTACCCGAAAACTACATCCGGCATTTACAAACTTAAACCGGATACTGCCATTGAAACCCGAAACTTTAATCTGGGCACTGTTACAATAAATGCCGCGACTTGAAGAACTATTTTTGAAGGTAGTATTAAAAACAAAATCATCTTTGAAATATCCGGTAGAAGTGTAATTGCCTAGCCCTGTAAATATAGACGAGCTGGTATCCAGGCCAAACCTGTGCAACTTTTCGTCGTCAATATGAAATAGACTGTCCGCAGTAGTTTTCACTGCCGGGAACTGGTAGTATTTCTGTGGTAAATCAGCCTTCCGATGGTAGCCTAATGCGATCCATTTATCAGATCTTATACAAACGGGTGATTTTAGTAGAATAGATTTCTTCGTCCTCAACTTTACCGAAAAAACATCCGGAAATAAATAGTTATGGGCAATACTTTTTTGAGTTGGATCAAGAAAAATAAAAGGAGTTTTATCTCCGAAATCAATAAATACACTGTCCGGAATATCAGGCGCCTGTACTTCAAACAAAACAGTAGCGGGTAAAACGCCTTCTATCTTTACCTGCTTTATACTTCCCGGAAAAGAATTGCGGGATGGCGTCATTTTAACCACCAGCAGAACCAACAATATCAATAGAATAGCGAATCCTGCAATTAATGTTATTCTTTTTTTTGAAGGATTAATTTTATTCTCAATAGAAACTTCAGCTTCAGCTGAAGTGTTATTGTCTGATCCCGCTACGGTATCTACTCTTTCGGGGTCAGCAGGGATATAACCACTGTATTGTATAAGCGCATCGATAGTGGCTTGCTGAGGGAGATAATCATCATCAACTGAAATCTTACCGAAAACTCTTTTTAATGTATTGGAACTGATATTTACCCCGGTTTCAGAGAATATTTCACGGGAAAGATCCAGGAATTCATTGTGTTTCCAATTCTTCACATCACCACGGTTAAACCGCAGCCCGCAATTTTTCACAATGGCATTTAGTCTATTCCTCTTGTCCATTCGGGCAAAAATAATTCAAATACTTATATTCCCACAGGATTCACATTTACAAGCTGCCCTGTACCACCATAAAGCACAGCAGTAAACACCATCCCGCTTTCAGACTTAAAATATTTCTCCGGAATCCTGGTCTTATATCAGCCATCGTTATATAAATTTATTTTTCCTGTTTCTCTTCAGCAAAGCAACTGCAACCCGTTACCTGTAAAATTAAAATTCTTATGTTAACAGCAATCCTAATCTGTCCTGTGATTACGGCCTTTGATCGTCAGGGATTAGCAAAAACACCATAGCGGTTAATCCCCGTCAGTTTCATGAACTTTACATCGGGTAAACTGCCATCGGGTTTACGGAGTGCTGTCAGTTCCGATTCGTCCAAACTTAAAAAATCTGAATCGCTGTAATGATTATCCGTATCAAAACAATTATTAATAAGTACACAGGTAGTTTCAGCAATACGTGTCAGATTGGTGCTGCGGCCTTTATAGCTTAAATTATTGATCATGATATGACCACGCCCCGGAACAAACGTAAGTGTAGTTGCATCAGCAGCTATTTTGGCTGCTGTTTCCATGTGAAAGTTATGGTTATTCCGGTAGGCAGTATTATTGTACCATAATATTCCGGCAGCATGATAATTGGCATCTAACCCTTTAGCCTTGTTCCCAACTGCCAGACAGAACCTCACCATATTCCTGGGCACCGGTACAGGTAATTCTGAAATTCTTGGATTCCTCCCATAACCTCCCGATTTGAAGCCATTACCATCGCCACGAGAGTGAAAAGGATCTTCCGCCCCTTCATAGGAGTAACCATTATAAAATGACCAGCAATTTTCAATTATTGTTACCGCCCCATTATCTATACAATCAAAACCATCATCACTGTTATACCATGCCCGGCATCCACGAAAAATATTAGGGCCATCACCCGGCTTGCTGTAATGGCTGCCAAACCCGTCTACATTACCTCCATTTGCCCCACCTGCTGCATTGCATACGGGATCATAATTTCTGTATGCATCACAATTCAGGATCAGGTTATCTCCTCCGCCACGGGAAAAAAAACCTATCCCCATCCCATCGTGCATTTCAAGAAGTTCATAAATATTATGACTACCGCTATTGGAAAAACATTCTGACTGCGTATTCCGATCAGATATGGTTACCTGAACGCCTACAACCTCAATACCTCTGATATGCAACCAGTCTGCGTTGATCCAAAAAGCTGAAACCCTTTTCCCATCAGGCCTGAGATTGGAAAGATCAAATCTTGGGTTTTCACCGGGATAAGCAAAATAATATATTCTTTTTTCGGGAGCGCCGCTTTTGGTGAAATGTGTAACACAGGCATAGCTATTATTATATTCGTAAGCAGCCACCTGATCAGACTTAATTACATAAGTTCCTCCTCTAATATAAACAGTATCGCCTGGTATAACCCGCTCCTGTGCACATTGGATGGTAGCAAAGGGATATTCTTTATTTCCTTTGTAAGCATCATTTCCATCAGGTGCAACATAGTAGGTTCGTGCATGTAAATTGTTCACTAATATACCGGCAGCGCTAATAACAACTATTAAAAACAATCTCTTCATTTCCATAATTATTGAGTATAACATTTATGTATTATTGCTGTGTTTTGTGTGGCGATATAGAACAGGTTTTACACCGAAAAAAATCTGCGGCCAGTCAATGAAACAATGACATATAACCTGATTGTCATGATACCGGGCTATCCGGGAAAACAGAAAATCAAGAGAGAAATCTCCTTCATATTCAGAAGATTTCTCTCTTGCAGTACCGGGTTGTAATAGCCTTCAACGCCGGATTTTTCTAATATCCCTCATTTTGTTTGTAGAAGCCTGGCTTTGCATTCATCTGGTTCAGCGGTATAGGATATAAATAACGCCCGTCTTTTACGTTCCCTGCATCTGTTCCTGCAGGATTATTGTAGCGCCCAAACTTAGCCGTAGTAGCCTGCTTCCATTCATTCCATCGAACCAGGTCAAACCAGCGAACTCCTTCTCCTAACAGCTCAATACGGCGCTCACGCTTTACAAAAGCTAGTGCTTCGGCTGCGCCTGATGCTGTTTCAGAAGTACATCCTGCTCTTGTACGTATTTTATTTACAATCGCCATCGCACCACCAACATCTTTGGTGGCCAGTATTTCTGCATACATCAGCATCACATCTTCCAAACGGATAACAGGCAGGTTTACTCCCCAGTCATCATCATTTATCATACCGGTTTCTGCATTAATAGACATACCTAAAGCTGTAATTTTTCTTTTCGATGGCAGGAATTTATAAATCATACTACGCGTAAACACATTCACTACGCTTCCATCCTGAAGGGTAAGAGGCTCAGTAACCTGTGTATATGCCGGATAATTGGGTTCAGCTGCATAGCCCGTCAGGATAGAATAATCGTACCCTCTTGCATCTCTGCGGGTTCCGCCACCAGTAGTGTAGATTTTATCAAATTCATACATCAGCGACTTTTCTACGAAGATATCGTTGCCAAATATTCTCCTGGCCGTATAGGTAGGCGGAAGTGCAGGACTAAAATTAAAAAGAGCAGGATTGCCGGTTCCTCCTATACGATACTGGATCGCAAAGATGGAGTATTTATTATAGTAGTCGGCTGTTGGCATAAACTGTTTACGCCATTCGGTACTATCCGGTGCCCAATATTTATTAGCATTGCTTTCAGAAAAAGTGACAACAGCCTTTAGTTCTGTTTCTGCCAGGTTTAAGGCCGATGCTTCGTTGAAAGGGAATCCGGCTAATGTCATATAAACACGGCCCAACATAGCCTGAGCGGCTATCTTGTCGGCCCGCCCGCTTTTGGCAATGGATGTATTGGTATTATTTACCAGCTGGCTGGCCACCGGTAATTTTGCCTTTGCCTGCTGCAAATCGGGAATGACGATCTTGTCCAGTATTTCACGCGCGGTAGATTGAGGCACCTCTTTCACTTCAGCAGGGCTCATTGGCTTATCGATCAAAGGAATATTTCCAAATAGCCGCGCCAACTCAAAGTAGGCCCATCCCCTGAGAAAATAAGCTTCGCCGATGAACTGGTCTTTTATTTGATTGTTGCTTCCAAAATCACAATCCGGAATTTTAGATATGGCTACATTGGCATTGTATATCACTTTATACCAGGCATTCCAGGCACTGTTAAAAGTAACAATATCATCTCCGGCTCTGAAAGTGCCGATCTCGGAGTATTCACGAAGGCCGTTGGTTACGGGTGTCACCCAGGTATTGTCGGAACGGCACTCAGACATATAAAGGTATTCATCATTGGAAAGGCTCCTAAGCGAAGCATAAATGCCTATAATGCCCTGCTCTGACTGGGCCGGTGTTTGATAAAAACCATCTGAGCTCAGCAAATCCGAAGGCGGTACATCTAAAAAGTTTTTCTTACAGGAAACCATAGTGCCTATCAGTATGGCAGCCAGTATTATATTTTGGGATTTAAATATCGATTTCATTTATAGCGAATTTATTGGTTAGAAATTAAGGTTTAACCCGAGCGTAAAGATGCGTGGTATCGGGTACCCGCTATAATCGAGCCCTAAAGCGCTTTGCCCGCCTGGCGATGAGCCGGAAGCCGTATTGGCAGCTTCGGGAGAATAACCACCATAATAGTTATCCCACTTCGCCAGGTTTTCTACCGAAAGGAATATTTTTGCCAAGGATACAATAGATTGCCTGATAGGAAGCTTATATCCTAATGTGAGGTTCTTGATACGCAAATAATCCGAAGAGTACAGCCAGCGGGAATCTAAGGTAGTACCGGTTGTAGTGCTTAATATATAAGGAACGGTACCATCACCGGGCTCATCTTCTGACCACCAGGCATCTCTCCAGCGGCCCATCACATTACTGGTAGCGCCCATGCTGGGGCGGTCAATAGCACGGCCAATAACTCCGAATATTTTACCCCCGGTTTGCGCTGTTAATAAAACAGACAGATCAAAATTTTTGTAAGAGACGGTATTAGTCATACCATAAACAACCGTTGGAGTGGGAATGCCCAGGTAATCCCTGTCCCCGTCTTTTGTGAAGATGCCATCGCCATTAACATCGCGATAGCGGATATCGCCCGGTACAATATTTTTCCCTTCGAAGGTTACCCGTGCACCTCCATGTGCTGCACTAAAATCATCGATCTCTTTTTGTGTTTTCCATACCCCAATGGCATCATACATATAAAAAGTATTGATAGAGCGGCCCACTTCCAGTATATTTGAAGGGTTGCTGCCATCAAAGCCTGAATAGATCGGGGTATTATCAAGCCCCAGAGATTTCACCTTGTTTTTGTTGAATGAATAATTAAAGGAGGTGTTCCATTTAAAATCTCCGCTCAGGTTAACTGTGTTCAGCTCTATTTCAAAACCGTGGTTATCTATGGTTCCCAAATTATCCCAAACTGTTGTAAAGCCTGAGGCGCCGAGGGTAGGAACCTGGTACAACAGATCTTTGGTTGTTTTTGTGTACCAGTCCACCGACAGCTGAATTTTATTACGCAAAAAACCTAAATCAATTGCTAAATCAGTACTATGCGTTTTCTCCCAGCCTAAATCGGGGTTGCCCAGCGAATTGGCGCTATACCCTGCCATGCCACCATAGTTAACTGCGCTAAGCGAAGGATAAGCGGCCGTATAGCTGATAGCATTATTCCCGGTAGCGCCATAGCTGGCTCTCAGCTTCAGCGAATTCCACCATGAAACATCCAGGTTCTGGAAAAACTTTTCATTTGAGATCACCCATCCCGCAGAAACGGCCGGGAAAATACCCCACTTATTTGCAGCTCCAAAAACAGAGCCGCCATCATAACGCAGGCTACCCGAAAGCAGGTACCGGCTGTCAAAATTATAGGATAAACGTCCGAATACCGAAGCCAGTTTATTAGGAGTAGCCTCTGTTACTGTTGAGGCTCCCACAGCCACTTTAGAGCCATCAAATGAATAAATGATCGCGTCATTGGGAAACGGCTTGTTGAAGGATTGGTTGGTAGTAAATCCAATACTGCTTTGTTCCGAAGACGTACCTAACATAGCACTAACAGAATGTTTGCCAAAACTACGATCATAATTCACCAAAGCCTGAAGCAGCGTGCCTAATCTGCGTTCTGTATTATGGCCTCCCGATGAATTGACCCCTTCACCCTGCGCCCAGTTTCCTCCTGCGCTTGAAAACGAGTAGGTAGACCCGTCAAGATCATAATAGTTAGCCGAAGCAGACAATTCAACCTTTAACCCTTCTAAAGGAGTAATACGAACAAAAGCATTACCCAGCAGGCGTAACATATCATCATGCCTGATATTTGTATTCATAACGTAAACAGGACTGGATGCGCTGCCGGCCCAATCATATCTTACATTAGGCTGCACATTGGTCATGTATCCTACGCCCGGCTCTGAAACAGGCGTTGAAGATAATACCTGGTGCGACTGGGCATCTTTACCATTTGCCCGGCCCGAACCGTCCCGGCGAATATAGGTTGGCGCCAGCTGCAATCCTGCTGACAGGTATTTATTGATCTTGGACTCAACGTTTGTACGGAATGAAAAACGGTCATAATTTGTTCCGGTTGCCAGTCCCTCCTGCTTCATATACCCGCCGGAAAACATGTATTTTGTGTTTTCGGAACCCCCGGCTACATTCACATTATAATCCTGTATGGATGCTTTACGGTAAAATTCGTCCTGCCAATCCAGCAGGCTTACTTCTTCGGATTTAGCTGTATAAGTATGGGCAGCCCTGATATCATTACCCAGGTAATTGAACCAGCGCTCATCTAAAACATAAGTAAAAGCGCTGGCGCTACCGGCAGCTATTCCCATGTTGGCCAATCTCTTTTCATTTGAATCCGAAATTTTGGCATCAGAAATGCCTCTTGCTTTGGCATCGGCAAGGTACTTTGCATCGTTAAATTTTATCCTGAACTCCATCCATTCCGTTGCACTCAATATATCCATTTTTTTCTCAAGCGACTGGCGGCCAAAGCTTGTGTTGAACGATATTTTAGGTTTCCCGCTATTTCCCTTTTTGGTAGTAACTATTACCACCCCGTTCGAACCACGTGAGCCATATATTGCTGATGATGCCGCATCTTTCAATACCTCAATAGATGCGATATCCGAAGGATTGATACCGCTTAGTGTATTAATGGGCACCCCATCCACCACATACAGTGGGTCTGAGCTGGCGTTTACTGATGCCGCACCCCGAACACGGATTTGCATATCTGCGCCGGGCTCCCCTGTAGTTGTACGAACAGCAACCCCTGCCAACTGCCCCTGTAACGCAGTTTCGGGACGAGCTAACGGGCGATTCTCTATACCTTTGGCATCCATCTTAGATACAGCGCCAGTTAGATCCCTTTTCTTTACGGTACCATAACCAATCACCACCACCTGGTCCATTTCTGAGGCCACCTGTATTAATGTGATTCTTATGCGCTCCCGCGTTACAGTTACTTCCTGTGTTGTAAATCCGATATTGGATACAACAAGAACGGTATTTAAAGGAGTGGTAAGATTAAAAATACCTTCTGCGTTCGTGGAAACGATGATATCGGTTCCTTTTACCTGGATATTGGCTCCGGATACAGGTTTAGCACTTTCATCCACCACAGTACCTGTTACTGCTATGGTTTGCTGTGCCAATGAAAAAAGAGGAACATTGAATAATGCTACCGCTAATAGTAGTATCAGCAGGCAGCGGGGATAACTGGTTTGTTTCATGTGCATCTGGTTTAATAGTAAAAATTAGAGATACCTGCAGGCTGATCATATAAGGATCAGGATCATATATTGCAGGCTATGAAAAAATTCATGTATCATTTATTTCAAGATAATGTAACTGCCGGGTGACCCTTATTTTTAGCAAAGGCAAACATGCACGCGCACAACAAGGTTATTTATGAACAACTGTTCCATACCCTTTTAAAGTTTTAGCAAGAGTTCTTTAATATTTTGCTTCGTTCGCGGCTGATGATCCTCTTTTAGAAAGTTTAAACAGGCTCCAAAAAAATCATTTCAAAGTTTTTCCACAAGCTCAGGCCGCAATCATTTTTTGTCATCAGTATAACAAATCTAACAGCATAAAAAGTTTCTGCCATCCTGCGCCATCCTGAAATAAATAAACAAATTACGCAAACGATTGCGTCCCGATCAGGATAGCAGCCTTCCATTCACCAGGTTTATTTTTTGCTAAGAGACATCCGTTTTCTATCAATTGCATTTCTGCTTTGGTTACCAATTCTTTGGAATGGGGATCACACAAATATTCATGGTCCTGCCATCTTCTGATAGCATGGCCGATTGTATCTGGATTTTAGTTCCATCCGGGCTGAAAGTTGGATGTGGATGATCGGCTGCTGTTGGTTTATGACCAGTTGACAATAGTTTCATTGTCCCCGTTTTCCGGTTGATCACATAAAGGCTTCTTGAAAAATCATCGCCCACAGCCCATTTGCCATCGGCAGAACCACTTACATGCCAAAAGCCGCTGCCCGTGGGAATCTGACCGGCTATCACCATTTCCCTGGTTCGCAGGTTTACAATGCCCAAACCCGTAGGTTTTTCGCGTGTGCCCGATATACCCCAGGCAGGCTCCTGCCCCGGATTAACTCCTGATACTTCCGTACCAGCCGGCATTATTTTAGTAGTACCGGGAATTTTTCTATGACCCATAATAGCAAAAGCAACTTCATCCCTGGTGATCACAGCTTCGTGCGTGACCCAATCAAATTCAGCTTCGGGATATACCGGCCTGAAACCTGTTCCATCCGACTTCACCGTCCAGATCCTTTGAGGCGATTTGCCGCCGGTTTCCCAGCAAAAAACAATTTCCCCTGCCACCCAGGGATTGGTTTGAATATGCCCCACCTGGAAGCCTACTTCAGTTACATATTTTACCTGCCCGGTATGAACATTCATGGCTGCAATACCCGAAGGCCCTGCCCCCATATTGCGCGGGCCGAAGTTTGGCTCAATCGTCCTCCCCGGTTGTATACGCCTCGCTGCTGCTTCTTTACTGATACGAAAATAAACCCAATCCTCGTTAGCATCCAGCGCCATATCACCTCCGGCGCCCATTTCCACTGGTGTTGTACCGCATACGCTCTGATAAGTTCCCGCAGGTTTTACTCTTCCGTGCTGGCTATCTGCAAAGAGCTGTTCCAGATCCACTTCTATAATCTGCAATGAACGGCTCTCCTTTCTGCTATTTACAGTGTTGGTTTCATTATCGCCGGGAGCTGCTCTCATAAAATAAAGCTTCATTGATTTGCGCGCCACATTTAACATGCCGGTATAACCGCCCTCCGTTACCTGAACCATTTCTCCCGATTGCTCATTTACAGCCATTGCCTCACCACCAGCCCTTTTGGAAGACCTGAATATAATCCATTTCCCATCCGAGGTCCACTGGTTATGAGTTTGGTAAATTTTGGCATCGCCCGCTGCCCTGCTGGTTAAGAAAATCAAGTCAACTCCTGTTACAGGGTCTTTAACCACTTTTCTTTCAGAAGGAAAACGCTTACCTATTTGTGCCTGGGCGGAGTTGAGGAACACGCATCCGGCAATGCAAAAAAGAAAGATGAATCGATACCAGGCCATAGCAATATTTTTTATTTTAGTAAAGAACCGGGCATACTATCCGGGCATTTGCACTGCACTATCGTTTATTTCAAACGGATGTTTTTGCAACAGCCGGTATATTTCGGCTCCGGCAAGTAATACAGGGCCATAACCATGTGCAGCAAAATTGTTTACAGGGCGATAATAATAAAAAGCGGGATCAAAGCCCATACCTGTGCCTACACAGGTGCCTTCTACCTGCCCTTCTGTTGTAACTTTTGAAGCTGCCGCATTCCAGGCCAGTATTGCCATTGGTCCGTAAGCTTTAGGATCTAACCATCCCTTATTAATGGCCCTTGCTATACAATAAGCATAAATAGCGGTGGCAGAAGTTTCCAGGTAAGAATCATTTTTATCTAACAGCTGATGCCAGAAACCTGTTCTATCCTGCAGGCGGGCCAGTCCCGATGCATGTTTTTTCAGCATCTCCATTACTTCTGCCCTGCCGGGATGCGATGGAGGTAAAACGTCCAGTATCTCTACTTTAGTCATCATAGCCCAGCCATTGGCACGGGCCCAATGGAACTGCGGGTGCGGCTCCATATCCTGCACCCAGCCATGCATGTACAGGTTATTATTATGATTAAACATCCGGCCGGCAAACAATTTATATTGCTTTACCACTTCATCAAAGTATTTGCTATCACCCGTTAATGCTCCCATTTGCGATAAAGCTGGCAGGCTCATGTACAGATCGTCCAGCCAAAGCGTATTAAGCAATGGGCGGTTTCTTGCAAGCGTGCCATCGGTAAGCCTGAACTCTTTGTTCATAATGTAGTTTATAAAATTGTCTGCCATTGGCCTTACCAGGCTGGCATTGGCTCCCGCTTTTATAGCTTTGATCATTGAAGCGCATAAAGCCCCTGCATCGTCCAGCGCATGAGGATCTATGACGGACCTTACCGGCGGTACCATACCAGGATTTTTAACAAGCAGCGATTGATAATGCTTTACCACTTCTCCCAGGAAATTAACCCTGTCAATAGTGTATTGTGCATAGCGCTTATCACCTGTAGCCGCTGAAGCCTCCAGCATACCAGTATAGGTTACGCCCCATTCATAACTGGTAAGCCTGAAATCACCCTTTTTCAATATAGTATTTTCACCGGCTTTTGCCAGCGCCACATCCGCTTCTGTTTGTTTATTTACTAACTGCATGGGCGTTACCGCATCAAGATAATGATACACGCGGTCCAAGACCTGCTTTACTTTCCCGGGAGTTGTTTCCCCGTAAGGGATATCATAATCCGGCTTCGTAAGGTGAAGCGGCATGGTAGCATCATTACCTTTACCGGTAACATACTGTGCTGCGGCCATACCTGCAGGCACTAAAGAAATTCCAAGCAGGAGCGCTTTACTGATTTTTGGAACAAGCATCGTATTAATGGAGAGTTAAGCTAATGAATATAATTACGGCATGTAAAACACTTCGTTCAATGGTACAGATACGGGTGACTTATCGGGATTAGTTTCCATAATATCTGCCATATAGGCCCACCATTTTTTCATTACGGGATGAGAGGGCAGATCGTCCATTGATTTACCCTCTTCCAGCTTCAGCACTCCCAGCAGGTCATTGGTATCGTTGTCCAGGAAGATAACATAATCGCTCACGCCGGTTTCTTTTAGCAGGGCCGATAGCTCGGGCCAAATTTCATCATGTCTTTTTTTATACTCGGCTTCATAACCTTTGAATAATTTCATTTTAAAAGCAAGTCGCTGCATATATCAAACTATTGAGTTAAGAAAGTTGCAAAGACAGATATTATAACCGTCCTATGCTTACAATCGTTATTCTAAGATAGTATATTTCTTATTCTGCGGCATCCTGCTCTGTCCTGATGGAAGGATAAAAGAAGTAATTATATGTATAGATTTTCCTTACAGTCAATACGCCCTGCCAGTATAGCATTTTAATATTACCAGCCAAATCTATATATTTTTGACTACTTTTGGCTACTAATATTTATTAACATGAATATACTGACAGGAAGAGAAGATGAAAAAGAAGTGCTAAAAGATCTTCTTCGATCTGAGAAGCCGGAGTTACTTGCTATATATGGGAGAAGAAGGGTAGGTAAAACCTTTTTGATTAAAACTTTTTATCAGGAACATATTGTATTCAGCTGCACAGGTGAATACAAAGCGGATACCGCAACCCAGCTCGCCAATTTTAAAGAAAAACTGGCGCTCTGGTTTCCCGGCAAAGTACAGGCCGATGCACCGCAAACCTGGCAACAGGCTTTTATATTGCTGCGGGGTATGCTGCTATCCATTAAAAGCAGGAAAAAGAAAGTGGTATTTTTTGACGAACTACCCTGGATGGACAGCCATAAATCGGGCTTCCTTTCTGCATTCGGATATTTCTGGAACGCGTATGCAGCCGATATACCCGGCATCATTGTAGTAGTATGCGGATCGGCTACTTCCTGGATCATTGATAAAATAGTGAACGACAAAGGCGGACTGCATAACAGGATCACCCGGCGCATCAGGTTGCTTCCTTTTAGCTTAAAAGAAACAGAACAGTTCCTGCTCAGCAAAAACATACAGTACAGCCGGTATGAATTGCTGCAGCTGTATATGGTAATGGGAGGCATACCTGCTTACCTTAATGAAGTGAAAAGGGGCAAAAGCGTAGCCCAGAATATACAATCCATTTGCTTTTCGAAAGACGGGGTGCTGGCCGGTGAGTTTAATAACCTGTATGCAGCACTGTTCAAATACCCCGATAGACATATACAGGTCATTTCTGCCCTGGCTAAAAATAACAAAGGGCTCACCCGTACAAAGTTGCTATCTGCGGGCAAACTACTGTCCGGCGGCACACTTACCAAAACGCTTACAGAGCTTACGGAAAGCGGATTTGTGGAAAAGACCTATCCGTTTGATAAAAAGGAAAAAGAAAGCCTGTATCGGCTGATCGATGAGTTTTCTTTATTTTATTTCCGTTTTATACACCATCAAAAAAGCCGGCTCAAAGATCAGTGGCTTACCCGGCAGGCTACGCCACATTACCAAAGCTGGTGCGGTTATGCCTTTGAAAATATCTGCATCAAACACATAGGGCAAATAAAACGGGCATTGCAAATAGGTGCCGTGCAAACAGGTGTGTCATCATGGGTATTAGCAGGTAACAGAACAGAAAAAGGAGTACAGATAGACCTGCTCATTGACCGGGCCGACCATATCATCAATATATGTGAAGTGAAATACAGCAATAAAAAATTTATCATTGACAAACGGTATGCCGGTGAACTGAAGGCCAAAAAAGAAGTATTTCACATGCGCTCCAAATCTAATAAAACAATTCACCTGACCATGGTCACTACTTATGGTGTTAAGGACAATGACTATAAAATGCAGTTAGCTGACAGTGAAGTGCAGATGGAAGATCTATTCAGATAAAAATTGTACAACATTTTCTATTGGAATATTAGTAGCCAAATCTGTATTTTTTCATGCACTTTTGGCTACTAATTGTAGATCTTTACGCTTTGGGCTTCGGCAGATGCCATGGTCGATAGTTCATGGTCTATGATCCATTGTCAATCGACCAAAAGGAAAATCTGTACTTTCTGTATGTTCCTTCTGCATTATTGAAGCCATTTTAGCTGCAATACCGGGATGAGCGGCGGCTACATCATTTTTTTCAGCGGGGTCCGTATCAAGATCATATAATTCTATAGAAGTGTTCTCTTCCATTGCTTTTAGGCGTACCGCTTTCCACCGGCCCATGCGAACAGCCTGTTTGCCTCCCTGCTCATGAAACTCCCAATATAAATGATCATGCTGTTTTTGTTTGCGTCCCTGCAGTTCCCGCACAAAGGATATGCCATCAACACCGGACGGGGGTTTGGCTCCGGCCAGTTGCGCTAATGTGGGCAACATATCCCAAAAGGCTCCTATGTATTGAGATTGGGAGCCAGGTTTGATCTTGCCGGGCCAATATGCAATAAAGGGCGTGCGGATACCGCCTTCGTACAGATCTCTTTTAATGCCACGAAAACCACCGCTACTGTTAAAAAAAACGGGATCATTGCCTCCCTCCTGATGCACACCGTTATCACTTGCAAAAAATATCAATGTATTTTTGTCAATACCTAGTTGTTCCAGCTGCTGCTTTACTTCTCCTACGTACTGATCCAACCGGCTAACCATTGCCGCATAAGCTGCATGAGGATAAGCCTGTGGCTGATACCCCTTACCCACCCAGCCGCCTGCTACTGCTGCAGGCTGTTCATTAAACAGCTTTTTATAAAAAGTAAACAAAGAATCATCGTTAGGCAGCTGCAATGCTGCATGAGGTAAAGTGTACGACAGGAAAAGAAAAAACGGCTTGCTCTTATTATTTTCAATAAAAGCCCTGGCTTTATCATGAATAAGCCGGGCTGAATACACCTGCTGATCCTGGGGTGAATTGGGTAGATCAATCCTTGTATTGTTGTGCCATAAATGATCCGGAAAATAGTCATGTGCCAGCGACTGGCAATTATATCCATAAAATTCATCAAAGCCCTGCTTTACAGGATTACCAGGCGTTTCGATATAACCTAAGCCCCATTTGCCAAAGCAGCCTGTGGCATAGCCTGTGCCTTTTAAAATTTCAGCAACGGTCACTGCATCTGCCGGTAAAGGCCATTGCCCTTCGGGCTGGGTGGATTTATTACCGCGGATGGGTGTGTGGCCTGTATGCTGACCGGTCATCAGCGATGAGCGGGATGGCGCGCAAACTGAGGTACCGGAATAGAACTGGTTAAACTTCATCCCTTCCTTTGCCAGCAGATCAATATGGGGGGTTTTTATTTTTTGCTGGCCGTACACGCCTATATCACCAATGCCCAAATCATCTGCCAGTATGAATATCACATTGGGCTTCGTAAGCTTACCCTGGGCATTTACTGCCGGAAAGCCATACATAAAGAATGCTAAAAAAACAAGCAGGATACTTTTCTGATTCATAAATAAATTTCTAATTATTTTCAACGGTAGGTACCACAAGGATAGGGATCTGAGCTTCATGTAATATTCTTACAGATGTTTCGCCACTTAATAAACGGGACAGGCCACTACGTTGATGCGTACCTACCACAATCATTTCTGCACCTGCTTCCTGTGCATAATTTACTACTTCATCTTCTACCGAACCTAACAGGATATTTACCGCCACAGGCTTTACCTGGAGCGACTCCACCAGCTTGCTCAGTTCCTCTTCAGCTGCTTTTTTATGAGTATTGATCAGCTCTATTTCATTAGGCAAAATAGCTGGCTCAAGGGCGCCCAGCGGGTCCATAACATTAATGCCTGTATAAGTACCCACAGGAGGTATTACATGCACCAGGTGCAGCTCAGCATTGAGCTTACGGGCCATCTCAGCAGCCTTATTTAAAACAACTTCTGTTTTTTCCTGGAGGTCTAACGCGGCTATGATTGCATTCATATCGTTTATTTATTATTGTTTCTGTAATTTAGTTCAGGATATAAAGCTACTACATTGAAACAAGATAAAGAATTTTGGCTGAGAGGGGAAATAGTAGATGGTGTTATCCCACTGCTGCAACCCGTTGCCCATGCGCTGTTACAGGCACAGGAAGAAATAAATAGCCTGATGGAACATTTTCCTGATGAGTTGCTCTGGAATAAACCGGCAGGCTGCGCAGCGCCGGCTTTTCACCTTTTACATATTCCCGGTGTATTAGACAGGTTGCTTTGTTATGCTGAAGGAAAAAACCTTACGGAAGAACAACTGCAGTACCTGAAGCAGGAATCCACCCCTGCACCGGTAACTGTAACCGGCTTACTGCAGCATTTTAATGACCAGGTTACCATAACCCTCGAACGCCTGAAACAATTTACCGCACCAGAGCTAACAGCGCACCGGGGCGTAGGCCGGGCGGCCCTTCCATCAACCGTTATAGGGCTTTGTACGCATGCAGCCGAGCATACCATGCGGCATACCGGGCAGCTGCTGGTAACTGTAAGGATCATCAATCATAAAGATTAAAAAACTCATGCGCTATAAAAACATCAATGAAGTCATTACCAGCTTACAGTCCATAACCGCATACAGCAAGCTGCATAATATGCGCATGGGTTATTTTGCGGCATTGTACACACGCATGACCGTAGCGGTAAAGAAAGGCATTGAAGACGGTATATTTGAAGATGCTGAAAGAATGGAACTGCTCGATATCTGTTTTGCTGAAAGATATCTATCTGCATGGGAATGCTACAGTAATAAAAAACCATGCACCCAATCCTGGCAATACGCTTTCGACAGCACTTCCAATAGCAGCAATATAGTATTACAGCATTTGCTATTAGGCATTAATACCCATATTAATTTAGACCTTGCGATAGCAGCAGCAACCATCGCCCCCGGTGCCAGAATTGATGCACTTGAAAAAGATTTCAATTGCATTAATAATATAATAGCTTCGCTTATTGATGATGTTCAGGAATGTTTATCGCAGGTTTGGTTTCCGATGAGATTGCTGACAAAAATAGTGAACGGCAAACATGAGGCGGTTTTAAACTTTAGCATTGATAAAGCCCGGGCGGCAGCCTGGAGCAATGCCGTTTTACTGGCAAATATGACAGAAGCGCAACAAAACGTTCACATAAAAGCGATGGACAACCTGGTACGAAAAGTTGCTTGCGGTATTGAGAACCCCGGTAGCTGGACAAAGCTTCTTCTTAAACTGGTGAGAAAAACTGAATTTGACGATCCTCAAAGAACTATACACCTGATAGAAACCATTGTGGTATAATTCTGGCATATATTAAAAAATGACACACCCACAACCCGCATCTTATGAATCCCTTTCTGCTTCAGAAGCCATCCAGCTTCAAAAAAAGCTGAGGGAGGAAATTAATATACAACCCTTCCAGGGCGCCATCCATCACATTGGCGGAGCAGATATCTCCTTCAACAAATTTGAAAGTACGGTTTATGCGGGTATTGTTATACTAAGGTATCCGGATATGATACCAGTAGAAAAAGTGTCGGTAATAGCAGAAACTCAATTTCCCTATATTTCAGGCTTATTAGCTTTCAGAGAAGTGCCGGCCTTGCTTATGGCCTGGGACAAATTACCGGTTAAGCCAGATATAATGGTATTGGACGGACAGGGTATTGCTCATGAAAGACGCCTGGGTATAGCAACACATTTTGGATTGCTTACCGATGTACCAGCAATTGGTTGTGCCAAATCCAGGCTTACCGGAACTTACGAAGAACCCGCCAATACGGTTTTCGCATCAACGCCTCTGATACATAAAGGAGAACAGGTAGGCGCTGTATTAAGAACCAAAATAAATTGCAAACCTGTATTTGTATCACCTGGACATAAGGTAAGCATAGAACAAAGTGTTGACATTATTAAACACTGCACCAGGAAATACCGGATCCCGGAGCCTACCCGCCTGGCTCATTTACTGGTTAATGAAGTACGTATGGGGCATAAACCTAACAGCCCCGGGATGTTATTTTAACGTAAATAAAGCCCGGCATCTGGCCAGGCTTTTTGCTTTTATAGATTAGTTTTTATTTCCCGCTTCATTTTTGCTTCGCCTCATCAGCCAGGTTATCAGTAGCATCTTTGGCGTCATTCAATCCTCCTTTAATGTCTTCTTTTACATCCTGAACTACTTCTTTGGCATCATCAATAAAGGCATTTTTATCCCTTTCAGCTTCCGTTTTGCCGCCATCCAGCTTATCCTGTACAGACTCTTTTATATCCTGCGCTTTGTCTTTAGTGGCATCCCAGGCATCCTCAGCTTTATCTTTTGCCTTGTCCCACAGATCGGAAGCTTTATCTTTTGCGTCTTTTAAAGCATCTCCCGCCTTTTCAGATACTTCTTCCAATTTGTCTTTTGCTTTATCCCAGAAACTTTTATTTTCTTCAGGATTGGTTGTTTTATTGTCTTCCATATTGCATAACTGTTTATTATTTAATAATTTGATTACAGCAAACCATTATCCAAAGCCGTGCCAGATTGGAATAAAAAAAGATTAATGATTAAACAGCTAAAAATAATTGCTTACCTCGTAAATATTTTTCCCGATCTCGTAAACAGAAAAGATCACCAGGCTTTTACTTTTGCACACCCTTAACAAAGTATTAAGGTTTTTTTACCCAAAAAAGAATACAATGTTTACACAAAAATTATTCAGATTTTCTATCCCGTTATTTAGTACAGCACTGTTTTTAACAATATTTACTGGAAGCGTTTTTGCCCAGGTAAAACAATCCGGTGTTATTGAAGGCAGGGTATTAAGTGCTGATGATAAACCACAGGAAAATGTGATCCTGGTATTGACTCCCTCACAAAGGCAAACCATGTCGGATGACAATGGTAATTTTGAGTTCAGGAATATTCCATACGGGCAGTACACTATTTCTGTTAAATCACTGGGAGTAACTGCTCAGCCCGTTTCTGTTGAGCTTAATGCTCAAAAAGCATCGGTTGCAACCATCCAGTTGGCGGAAGTGGCCAGTGTACTGGACCGAGTGATTGTATCTTCTTCCTATCGCCACGTTAACAAAAACAGTACCCAGGTTGCCAGAATGCCGATGACTTATACTGAAAACCCGCAGAACTACGCGGTGATTCCTAAAGAAGTTCTTCAAAACCAACTGGTTACTACTACAGAACAGGCATTGGTTAATATTCCCGGCGCCAGCAACCTGTCTGTTGTAGGCGGTAGCGGCGGATCGGCGCTTACATTCATGTCCCGTGGTTTCGCCAGCGGTTCCCTTATTTATAGAAACAGTGTAGCTACCGGGTATGTGGCTCTTACCGACCTGTTCAACGTGGAAAGAATTGAGGCCATCAAAGGGCCATCTTCAACCCTGTTCGGTGGTAACCAGGGCGCTCCCTATGGCGGCGTGTACAATCTCATTACCAAACAACCCCTGGATGTAAAACGCGGTGAAGTATCTTTTACAACAGGAAGCTACGAACTGGCCAGGACCACCCTCGACTACAACACACCATTGAACGAAGACAAAACAGCACTGCTGCGGGTTGGCGCTATGTATGATAACAGGAATACTTTTCAACAGCTTGCACAAAATAATGTAGGATTTGCGCCCTCCCTGCTGATAAAGGCTACAGACAGGCTGACTTTGCATTTTGACGCCTATTACTATAAAAGTATGCGCCCCATCATACTCTTTGGATTTGGCGCTCCTCCGGGTGGTACCACCGAAACCAGCACTTATGCAGGCAATTTCAAAGACCTGAAATTAGATCCGGGAAACGCTTATGTTAATCCAGACTTTAACAGCAAACAGCAGACATGGGCAGTTAGCGGAAAGGCAGAATACAAACTCTCCGACCAATGGTTATCACAGACTAATTTTTCGGTGGCCAGGAACAACAATCAAACGCACTATATTAACATGGTGGCCAATAAAAAGTCTGCCACTGATACAGCTATCATTACCCGCAATATACTGGACATGCCTTTCAGTCAGCTTTACGCACAACAGTTCCAGCAAAACTTCATAGGTGATTTTAAGATCGGCAATTTACGTAACCGGTTGCTGGTAGGGGTGGATTACCTGAGAACAAATGTAGGCTCTGCAAGGCGTACCCTTGTTTATGACAAGATATACGCCACTGCCGATGAAAAACAAAAAATGATGAACAAAGCTAAAGTGGATAGTGTTGCTGCTAATGTACCCTTTGCTCTTGCCAGCAGGAACCTTGAAAACAGCTATGGCGCTTATGTTTCTGAAGTGCTGAATGTTACAGACAAGCTGCTGCTGATGGCAAGCCTGCGTATTAACAGGTATGTAGTGGTAAACGGGATCCAACAGACCTCCTACTCGCCCAAACTTGGTATTTCCTATTCAATTATTGAGAATGCGCTCTCTGTATATGCCAACTACAATAATGGCTACTCTAACCCGTCAGGACAGGATTCCCTCGGTAATACCCTCAAACCTACTTACGCTAATCAATGGGAAGGAGGGGTAAAATTTGACGCATTCCACCACCGCCTTACAGGTACCCTTAGCGTTTATGACATTAAAGTTACCAATGTTCCCAGGGCAGTGGGCACCTATTTTGTACAGGATAATGAGCAGAGAAGCCGTGGCGTGGATGTAGACATACTGGCTAATCCCGTTCCGGGCCTTAACATTGCCATGGGCTATGGCTATAATGATATCCGCTATTCCAAATATTATGGCGCTACACAGGCAACCATTGAAGGCAATCGCGTGTCAGGTGCTCCTTATCACGCAGGTAATATCTGGGTGAATTACGGTATCACTTCTGGTTCGCTTAAAGGTTTCGGCTTAGGTGCAGGAGGTAACGGGCAGAGCAGCAGCTTTACCAATAATACCAATACTATTACATTAGACGGTTATACGGTAGTAGGTGCAAGTGTTTTTTATGATGCGCCTAAATTCAGGCTTACAGCCAAGATAGATAATATCGCCAATAAGAAATACTATACGTATAGTTCCTGGTTATTGCCCGGACCCACAAGAATGTTGGCATTTAACGTTACTTACAGGTTCTAAAACCTGATCATAAACAATATATAATGTTGGGTTGCTTAAGCAGCCCAACATTTCATTTAAAAAGAAAATGATAAAATACGCCTTATTCATACTGGTTGTTATTGCTGATATTGCCTGCTGTGCGCAGGATTCCCTTTTTATGGGAACAAGGCAGGAGCTTTATTCCAAAGTCTTAAAAGAAAAAAGACCTTATCGCATAGCGCTTCCTAAAAGTTATACCGATAAAAAGTACACACCCGCCAGCTATCCTGTTTTATATGTGCTGGACGGAGAAATGGCTTTTGAATACTACACTTCTGTTGTACTCTTTTTAAGCAGGGGCGTATATGCCAGCATTCCTGAAATGATAGTAGTAGGCATTGATAATACGGACAGAACAAGGGATCTAACGCCAACGAAAGCGTCTAAACCTTCACCCAATGATACTGCAAAACTCCTGTTTACCAATAGCGGTGGCGCAGAAAATTTTATACAGTTCATTGGCACAGAATTAATGCCTGCAATTGACAGTGTGTACAGGACCAATGGTTATACAATATTTGCAGGCCATTCCTTTGGAGGCTTATTTGCCAGCTGGGTTTTATTGAATCATACCCATCTTTTTAATGCATACCTGCTACACGATCCCAGCCTTTGGTGGGATCGTCAATATATGCTGAAGCAAACTGCCCAACAGTTGCCGGCTATCAATTTTAAAAAGGCAAGAGTTTATGTATCGCAGGCCAACAATGAAGAAAAGGGCTCTTTTGACGAGCATTTTGAAAGCATTAAAACATTCAGCCATATCTGCGATTCGGTAAATAATAAAACGCTGGCGTTACAATACAGATTTTATGAGAATGAAGACCACGGTACTATCCCGATGCCAGCTACTTTCGATGGGCTTAAATATATTTTTGATGGTTTCTGGTGTGACTTTAAAAAAATATCTTCTAATAAAAATTATTTAACAGAAAGCTATAAAGCTTTTTCTGAAAAAATAAATCACCGTTTTGCGCCTTCCGAGCCTGTGCTGGACTTTATAGTACACTATTTTAAAAATCAAAATAAAATGGAACAAGCAGCCGTTGTACTCAAACAATACCAGCAGCTTTATCCTAAAACAGCACCAGTTAAGCTGTAATATTACATATTGATCATCTCTCAAACTATCTATACAAAATGGCAACAACTAAAACCAATGGGGTCCCCGCAAAAAAGAAAAAAGGAAGCTTGATCAACAGGATCATTGCCTGGGTGCATTTATGGCCCAGTATTGTATCTGGTATTATTGTAGTTTTTGTATGCCTTACCGGAACCATTATAGTGTACAACGAGGAAATAATGGACTATACTGCCGGAGATGCCAAATATGTAACGGTACCCAATAATGCTAAACGTCTTTCTCATGAGGAAATCATTAAAAATGTAACAGCATATGACCCTGATCTGGCTATTTCCGAATTTGTACTTTTTAAAGACCCCGCCAGGAGCATGCGCATCCGTGCTTTCAATCCCAAGAAAAGAAAGCTGTCAATGGTGTATGTAAACCCCTATTCAGGCGAAGTATTGAAAGTGGATAATACCGTTTTCTTCTTTTTTGTAACCGCCCATTTACATGCAGAGCTGCTGGCCGGTAAGGTTGGTGGGTGGACTGTAGCCATTGCTACCATCATATTTGTAATAAGCTGCATCACCGGCCTGGTATTATGGTGGCCCAAAAAATGGAACAGGGCTACCCGGCAAGCCAGCTTCACTATTAAATGGAAAGCCCGGTTTAAACGCCTTAATTACGACCTGCACAATGTGTATGGCTTTTACTCGCTGCTGGTATGCATGATATTGGGAACAACAGGATTAATTATATTCTTTCATCCATTGATGAATCTTACCATAAAAGCTACCGGGGGAACGCTGGCACACCTGGATGAAGTGCTGCCTAAAATGGATACTACCAAAGCTTCTAAAGACATGGTGTATTTTGCCTACCAGGTTTTAGAAAAAGACTATCCCGAGAAAAAAATGGTCAGCATCTGGAATTTCGACAGGCAGGAACTGGGCGCTTTTGTTTTCACTTCCGGGCACGCTAACCTGAAAAGTATCGAAAACGCCGATATTACAATTTATAATCGGTACACAGGAGAAAAAATAGAAGTTGAAAAGAAGTACCTGCAGCATGAAAAAACTGAAAATATCGTTTGGCAACTGCACATGGGTCAATGGTGGGGCTGGATAGGAAAATTATCCACCTTCCTGGCTGGTATCGTGGCAACCTCATTGCCAATCACCGGCTTCCTCATCTGGTGGGGCAGGAGAAATAAAAAGACAAAAAGAAAAGTAATCGTAAAAAAGCCCGAGGCCACTACAACAGTTCCGGTTTAATTTCCAGACTAATAAGGTACATAATATTGCTGTAGGTGGTAACACACTACAGCAGCATAAAACGCATCTTATGGCAAATAGTAATAAAAGCATAACAGCCTAATAATTCAATTTGGCTAATTTTGCAACGGTTTGAATGTTGTTACTGCCATAAAGAACGGAGATCACTTCGTATTTCAACAGGTATTTAATCAATATCATGAAAAGCTTTATTTCTTTATTCTTGAAAAGACAAGATCGGAATACCTATCTGAAGAAGTAGTGCAGATCACCTTTATCAAACTTTGGAGATACAGGCAATCGCTTAATGAAAACTTTACAATATCCACCCAGATTTTCCGGATTGCTACTACCTCGCTTATAGACCTGAAACGAAAACAGTATAATAACGATGTAATGATGAAAGAACTTTTTTCACAGCAGGACAGCGAAATATCTAATACCAGTACAGCTAATAAGATTGATGAAAAAGAGCTCCGGGAAAAAATAACAGGGATTATTTACAATATGCCTGCCGTGCAACGCCGGGTGTTTGAAATGAGCAGACTGGAAGGATTGTCCTATAAGGAAATAGCTGAAGCTCTGTCGATTTCTGTAAAAACAGTTGAAGTTCATATTTCAAGAGCGCTGAAAAGGATAAGAGAGCATCTGCCGTTGATTATTCTATATTTTATTTGCAGATGAATAAGGGTTTTAGAATTGTCAAACGTATAATTAATAGAGATATAATGATTCATTAATAGATTGGTTACAAAAGAAACGATATTAAAATTTTTAAATGACACCTGCTCTCCGGAAGAAGCTGCGGAAGTTAAAGCGTATTTTGATTCGAACCTTGAGGCGCTCAACCATCTTGAACGCGAGTGGGATGATTTTACGTATGAGAAAAGGCTTTCTGATATAGTATCAGGAAAATTATGGGATCAAATACAAAAGCAAACAGCGCCGAGGCAGGTTATTCATATTTATTTAAGCCGAATAGCTGTTGCAGCTTCTATAATACTCGCTATTATCCTGGGCTGGCACTTCTTAATACATAAGCAGGAAAATAAAGATACACAGCTCATTGCCAACCAACTGAAAACAATCAGCAATACCACTACTGCGGCAATGAATATCCTGTTAAGCGATTCATCTTTAGTAGCGCTAATGCCGAACAGTACCCTTACTTATCCCGAAAGATTTGATTCCACTGTAAGAAATGTTTCCATTGAGGGGGAAGCTAATTTTGCGGTAACAAAAAATCCGGCCCGTCCTTTTACTGTTTTCAGCGATTCTATTACCACTACTGTTTTGGGAACAAAGTTTACGGTAAAATCTTTTTCAACGGATAAACAAATAAAGGTAGTACTATACGAAGGAAAAGTAGCGGTACATATATTAAAACGATCTTTTGCAGGAAATACGAAAGCATATATTTTACAGCCTGGAGATATATTTACTTACAGTAAAAATACCAACAAGGCAAATCTTAATCACTCCCGGGAACGGGTTCATTCGAAACAACAGGTGCCTGATGCCGGGCCCAATGCAGTACTGCAGGGCGATAACTGGTATATGTTCAACAACCAATCTCTTGCCGAAGTATTAGATCAGTTAGCCGTATTTTATCATACCAAGATTATTTACAGTAAGGCAGCTGTACGGGGCAAAACCTTTATTGGTAAAATAGAAAAAACCGATTCTCTCGAAACTATATTAAAATCAATTGGAGTACTGAACAACCTTAAGGTGTCCCAAAAAGATAATACTTATATTATTGAGTAATGTGGCCGCAGAGCAGAGAGGCCAAAAAAAAGTATCTCCCTGAGTAAGGGTAAACAGAACTGCAATCGTATAATTAATTAGTTAAAAAAATTTCAAACCTTAATTTTCAAACTTTATGTTCAATTGCTTGTTGAAAAGCAAACACATATCATGTGTTTTGTTAGTTCTATGTATTTTACTGAACATATCCATTTATGCACAAAATGGAAATGAAGTAAAGGGTATAGTAAAAGATGCTAATGGGCAACCCATTGCTGGTGCTTCGATTGTAGCCGAAAATCAAAAGACGCAATTTTCATCGGGAGCTCAATCAGATTCCGCCGGAGTTTTCCGATTTGTAAATCTGCCTGCGGGTGGGCCTTATTCCTTTACAGTCTCTTATGTTGGTTATGAAACACAAACGCTTTCAGGGTATACCATAGGGGATAAGTCAAATATTTCTGTAATTATAAAACTGGAGTCGAGGACACAATCATTAGACCAGGTAGTGGTGATAGGATATGGCACTCAAAGGAAAGCCGAAGTAAGCACAGCAATTGCGCAGGTAAGCGGAGAGGGGCTGAAAAACCAGCCTGTAAACAACGTTACAGAAGCACTTGCAGGAAAAATGGCAGGTGTGCAGGTAGCGCAGGGAACAGGCGAGCCGGGCGCTTCGTTGAGCGTTAAGATCAGGGGGCTTTCAACAATCACCGCAGGAAATACACCTTTGTATGTGGTGGATGGAGTGCCGATCAACGGATCGCAGCTTAATAATATTAACCCGAACGATATTGCTTCCATAGAAGTATTAAAAGATGCGGCTTCTGCGGCCATCTATGGCTCAAGAGGCTCTAACGGCGTGGTGATTATTACCACTAAGATGGGAACAAGAGGCAAAACCATTTTTAATTATAATTCTTATTATGGGGTACAGCAGGTGGCAAAAACCATTGACATGATGGATGCCTATCAATACGCTGAAATAGCAAGAGATTCGCGTAACAATACTTACGCCGATCAAATGGAATCTATTAACAGGAGAAGAGCAGCAGCTGGGCAAACACCAATTGCCTACAGTATTAATGATGAAAATGGGGTGAGGCTGGCGAACACAAACAATACAAGCACTATTATTCCTTCTGAAATACTACCTTACCTGAATGGTCAGGCGGGTCTTACGAACACCAACTGGCAGGATGAGATTTTCAGGGCGGCACCCATGCAAAGCCATTCCATATCTGCATCAGGCGGCAATGATAAAGTGAAGTTTTACTCTTCTTTAGAATATTTTGATCAGGATGGTATCATTATCAATTCAAACTTTAAGAGATATTCCGGCAGGTTCAATCTCGAAGGCGTTGAAGGAATTATTAAGTACGGATTTAATTTAAGTCCTTCGGTAGTTTACCGCAGAATGGTTTCTTCCGATGGAACTTATACGGCGGGCGGCATTATATCATCAGCCCTGCATTATTCTCCTATCTTCCCGGTGTATAATGCTGACGGTACCTACAGCTTCGCTCAAAACTCGTGGAGCAGTGATACAAGAACTACGCTGCCAAACGGATCAGTAACCAGCGGAAATGGCCAGACACAGGCATGGAACCCCGTAGCGCTTGCAATGCTGAATAAAAATAATCAGGACGAGCTAAAGCTCATCGCCAACGCTTTTGTTGAAGCAGCCATTTACAGGGGCATTAAGTACAGGATGAATTTTGGTGTGGATTTAGGCAGCCAGCGAAATGATGAGTTTTCTCCTTCAACCATACCACTTTCCAATACAGCCGGCAATCCTGAATCTGAAGCCACCGGAAATTCTTCTACAGCGTTAAGAAAAAACTATGTATGGGAACACACTTTAAATATTACCAAACGCCTGGGAGCACATTCTATAGAAGGGCTTGCCGGCTGGACGATTCAGAAATATCACAGCGATGCCAATAGTGTAAATGCTACAAAAGGATTTATAAGCAACCAGATCACCACGCTGAACGCCGGTGTTGTTACAAATGGCAGCTCAAGCGCCTCTGAATGGTCATTGGCATCAGGGCTGGCAAGAGTACAATACAGCTACTTGTCGAAATACCTGCTTACTGCGGCTATGCGGGCTGATGGTTCTTCAAGGTTTGGAACTAATAATAAGTGGGGGTATTTTCCTTCTTTTTCAGCAGGATGGCGGCTGTCAAAAGAAGAGTTTTTAAGATCGGTAGAGCAGATCACAGAGTTGAAAATAAGAGCGAGCTACGGGTTCACGGGTAATTTCAATATTCCGAACTACGGCGCATTGGGCGAACTTTCTTACAACGGTTATGTATTAGGCGGCACGGTGCCCACGGTTATAAACGGTGCATCGCCTTCATCAAGGCCTAACCCCGATCTGACATGGGAAAAAACCGAACAGCTAAACATCGGTATTGACGGAAGCTTCTTTCGCAATGCGCTTACGCTTACTTTAGATTTATACAATAGTAATACTGATGGACTTTTGCTGAACGTACCTGTTCCGTTATCTACCGGCTTTTCAACTGAGCTGAGAAATATTGGCAAAGTGAATAATAAAGGAATTGAAATAACTTTGGGAACTCAACAAAATTTTGGCTCTGTAAAATGGGATGCTACTATCAACTATGCTAAGAACATCAACAAAGTAATTTCCCTCGGCCCGGGCAATGCGGATATTATCAACACCGGTGGCACTAACAACACATATTTTCTCACGCGCGTAGGCTATCCGATAGGCTCATATTATCTTCCCATAGTGCTGGGAGTGTTTAAATCGCAGAACGAAATAGACAGCTATCCTCATTACACAGATGCTGCTACAAATTATGATCTGGCCACCTCTAAGCCCGGCGATTTTAAATTTCTTGATGCTGATGGCGACGGCGTGATAGATTTTACCAAAGACCGCGTGATCATCGGAAGCTACATGCCTAAATTCACTTATGGATTTAATTCCACTCTTGCATGGCGGAATCTGGATTTGAGCTTTGCGCTGCAGGGCGTTCAGGGAAATAAGATCATCAATCTGGCAAGAAGATACTTTTTCAATGCCGAAGGCAATATGAATAACTATGCGCAGGTTTACACTGGCAGATATATTGATGAGGCCCATCCAGGGAATGGCGTTAACCGTGTAAACCGCGTTTCCAAAGGAGGAAACGGAACCACATCATCATGGCACGTAGAAGACGGATCATTTTTGCGCCTGCGCAACGTAAATCTTGGATATAATTTTTCAGAAAAAATGTTAGACAGGATCAGTTTCATAAAAGCTGCCAGAATTTATGTTGCGCTGCAAAATCCGGTTACGTGGACGAAGTACTCCGGCTATAACCCCGAAGTGAGCGACAGAAGTAATGCCACCACATCGGGCGAAGATTATGGCGTGTACCCGGTTTCAAAAACCACGGCCATCGGTTTGAACATTACTTTTTAATTCTCGAAACAAATCTACACATGAAAAAATATATAACTGGAAAATATAGCCTGATCATCATGCTTGTTTATTCGATGCTGTTGATCTCGTGTAAAAAATTCTTAAGCCTCCAACCTATATCAAACCCTACCGAAGATAATTTTTACAGCGATGCCAAAGGGTTGAACGGAGCGCTGATAGGCGTGTACAATGGGCTACAGGCAACTTCTCTTTATGGTGCTAACCTTTTACATTTTGAAGAAGTGAGGGCGGATAACATGGACAATAACAATCCCGGCGGTGGCGGTGGCGTTTCTTATCAGATAGAAGCATTTAACGAAACGCCAGCCAATACTATGCTCCGCGACACATGGCTCGGTTTTTACAACACAATATTGAATGCAAACATTGTCATTGAAAGGTCAGAAACCATTGCAATGGATGAGGCTGCAAAAAAGCAAATTGTTGGTCAGGCAATGTTTCTACGCGGCCTGTGCTATTTTCATCTTGTGAGGCTTTGGGGCAAAGTTCCTTTAATCATAACGCCGCAAACCACTGCAGAAGCAAGAGCGAACACAAGGGCGGACAGCGCAGCTATCTATGCGCAAATTATTTCTGACCTGAATAATGCGGCTACCAGTTTGCCTGCGTCCTGGCCCGATGTGCAGAAAGGAAGGGCTACTTCTTACGCTGCCCGGGCTTTGCTGGCAAAAGTATATCTATGGCAGAAAAGATATCCTGATGTTCAAACCACTTTAAACCCTGTAGTGGATGCTATCAATGTAAAGTCGGTAATCTCGCTGGTTCCTCAAACCAGCACTTTTCCCGGTAATTTAAAAACGAGCAAAGACGTTTTGTTTGCGGTGCAATACCTGAGCGGCGGTGTGGGAGAAAGCGTTCATCAGAATAACCGTTACCGTAACCAGGATAATGGTTTTGTTATTATGCTTCCGCAAACGCTGTTTGAGAGCGGAGATAACCGAAAGGCCCTGGTGGCGCCCACAGGAAACGGTGCAAGGCCCGGGAAATTTAATGTGCCCGCTTCGAACAACGAAACCAGCGCCGATTTTCCTGTAATACGCTGCGCAGAAGTGATGTTAATGTACGCCGAAGTATTGAATGAACAAAGCATAACGCCCACAACGGAAGCCTTTGCAGCTTTAAATACCGTAAGGTCAAATTCGGGAACAGCAACTCTTTCAACGTCAACCACACCTACAAAAGAAGCGTTTAGAAATGCTGTGTTTAAAGAAAGAAGATTAGAGCTGGCATTGGAATGCGATCGCTGGTTTGATATTATTCGTACCGGTCAGGCGCCGTCAATTTATCCGTTAGTTCCTTCAACCCGTTACATCTATCCCGTGCCGCAATCTGAAATTGATAATCTGAATGATAAAACAGGATGGCAGAATCCGGGGTATTGATGGAACAATTAAAAGAAGAACGAATTAAATTATCAAAAAATATGAGCTATTATTTCAGGCCGCTTATTAATTTTTTTACCGGCATTTTTTTTCTGCTTGTTATTTCGTCCTGTAGCACACAACAGCAGACTGCTGCTACCAGCGCGTTTTATGAAAACAAGATAGAAAACCTGATCCGGCAACTACATGATCCGCAAAAAAACGGGGTGCTGGTAGCCGCTCACCGTTGCGATTGGCGAAATCATCCCGAAAACTCAATTCCTGCATTAAAAAGCTCCATTACAATGGGTGTGGATATTGCAGAAATTGATCTGAAAAAAACAAAAGACGGGGTGCTGATACTGATGCACGATAAAACCATTGACAGAAATACAAATGGCAAAGGCCCCTCCGAAGATTTTACATTGGAAGAAATAAAAAAATTCAGGCTTAGAAACGGGCTGGGAAGAGTAACCGATAATGAAATTCCTACGTTCAGAGAATTTTTGTCGGAGGCCAAAGGAAAAATCCTGATCAATATTGATAAGGGTTACAACTATTTTCCCGAAGTGGTGCAATTGCTGCGCGAAACCGGCACGCTACGCCAGGCCATCATCAATATTGACGATAACACAACACTGGATGAGGTAGAACAACGATTCGGAAAAATGCCTGACGATGTAATGCTAATGCCGGTTGTTGTATATAAAGACAAGGATAAAGCCTACGTTGTTATAAAAAGTTATCTACGGCATAAAAAGACCATTTTCCAGCCCGTATGGGATAAAGATAAATTAGTTAAAGACGAAAACTTTATTGCTTTGAAAAAGATGGGGTACGGCATTTGGATGAATAGTCTTTGGCCTTCTCTAAACGGAGGTCATGATGATGATAAGGCGATTGAAGAAAATAAACCCGATGAAACCTGGGGATGGCTGATAAAGAATGGAGCAACCGTCATCCAAACCGACCGGCCACAACAACTGCTTCAATACCTGGTAAAGAAAAAGCTGCATCCTAAATTTTAAGTCATGTTTAAGTCTGTTGTCAACTTTTTCGCGCCGTCACCCCCCATTGAGGTAACGGATAGCCCGGATATTTTAAAAAGGAAATACAATAAGTACAAGTGGAGTGTTTTTCTCTCGGCTACTTTTGGATATGGATTGTACTATGTATGCAGGCTAAGCCTGAACGTAATAAAAAAGCCGCTTATCCAGGAAGGATTTCTTACAGAATCACAATTAGGCATCATTGGCTCGGCTTTGTTTTTCTCCTATGCTTTTGGCAAGCTGGCCAACGGGTTCCTGGCTGACAGAAGCAATATCAAAAGGTTTATGGCAGCAGGGTTACTTATATCTGCACTGGTGAATTTAGCATTAGGTTTTACTACTTCGTTTATTGTATTTACCATATTATGGGGCATTAACGGGTGGTTTCAATCAATGGGCCCTACACCAGCTATTATATCTATTACAAGATGGTTTAGTAACAAAGAAAGGGGAACCTATTACGGGTTCTTCAGTGCCAGCCACAATTTGGGAGAAGCCATTACTTTTATTGCAATTGCCTTCCTGGTAACATTGTCCGGTTGGCAATGGGGTTTTTGGGGCGCGGGAATAATCGGTTTACTGGGCGTGCTTATTATCACTTTTTTTATGCACGAAAGTCCGCAAAGCAAAGGACTACCGTCTCCACATAAAACAGATGAAAAGACAATGCAGCAATCTGCTGCAGCAAATAAAAACATAGCAAGGGCACAAATGGAAGTTCTGAAAAATCCATTTATCTGGATACTGGCATTGTCAAGTGCATTTATGTATGTAAGCCGGTATGCGGTAAACAGTTGGGGAATTCTATTCCTGGAAACAAAAAAAGGATATACCACCCTGGAAGCCAGCTCTATTATTTCCATCAGTTCAGTTTGTGGTATTATCGGCAATATCATTTCAGGAGCTGTTTCCGACAAATTTTTTAAAGGTAAAAGAAATATCCCCGCATTGATTTTTGGTGTACTGAATGCTGTATCGCTTGCGGTTTTTCTTTTTATACCCAAAGGATACTTTTGGGTTGATGCGGTAAGTATGGCCACATTTGGAATAGCTATTGGCGTTCTTATCTGTTTCCTTGGTGGCCTGATGGCCGTAGACATAGCATCAAAAAAAGCTGCCGGTACTGCGGTAGGCGTGGTAGGAATAGCCAGCTATATAGGAGCTGCTCTGCAAGATATTATCAGTGGCAATCTTATTCAAAAGAACAAAATAGTGGTTAATGGTATCTGGCAATATGATTTTAGCCAGATCAGTTACCTGTGGGTTGGAGCCGCGGTCATTTCATTTTTATTAGCGCTGCTCGTATGGAAGGCAAAGCATGATGAGTAGAAAAAACAGATGCCCCCTATATCCGGTTTAGTTTTGTGTAAAATCGTCTGTATATACTTTACACCACTACATAAGCACTGAATAAAAGCAAAAGAGGGTGCCTAACATTTTTGTGGCGGGTGATAATACCCTGCCACGGCAGAAAATATAAAGCCTCAATTGTTGAAGGGCTTATGCCCCTGAAAGGGTCAGATGTTTATAGAAAAAATATGCACAAGATTGTACGACCCCGAAGGGGTCGAATGGCATACAATTATAAATAACGTTCTATAAACATGTAATCCCTTAGGGATTTAATAGCTGATATTAGCAATCGCTTTGGCAGCTACCCAGCCGGTGCTCCATGCATTTTGAAAATTATAGCCGCCGGTTATACCATCTACATCAATTACCTCGCCGGCAAAAAACAGGTGAGGTATTTTTTTGCTCATCATTGTTGCGGAATCTATTTCATTTAAGGTGATGCCCCCTGCAGTTACAAACTCTTCTTTGAACGTGGTTTTACCTTTAACTGAGAAAGGAAAAGCCGTAAGATTCCTTATTAATTCATTCTGGGGTTTTGCCTGCAGATCCGCTCTGCGACAGCCTTCCACTACCCCGCTTTGATGCAGGAGGAACTCCCATAAACGCTGCGGTAATCCAAAAGAATTTTTATGATACAATAACTGGGATCCGTTTTCATTACGTAACTGCAAAAATTTTTCTTTTAAGGTTTGCTCATTGTAACCCGGCAGCCAGTTCACTACAATATCAAACTGCCAGTTTTTTTCTGCCAGCTCACGTGCAGCATAGGCACTTAATTTTAGTACAGCAGGACCACTCAGCCCCCAGTGCGTAATCAATACCGGCCCTTGCTGCAGCAGCCTGCTACCTGTTATTTTTACTGCCGCATCCGTTACACTTATTCCCATTAATTTCGTAACAGGATGTTGGGGCAGGTTAAAGGTGAACAAAGAAGGAACAGGTGCAGCAAAACTATGCCCGGTACTTTTCAGCCAATCGAACATAGAAGCTTTGGGGAAACCACCTGTTGCAATGCAGACAAAATCAGCGGTCAGCTTCTGGTTGGCAGATGTTTCTAATTCAAAGCCTTGATCAACCGCGTTAACAACCTTTATATCGCACTGCATTTTTATTTGTACACCATGCTTATCCGCCTCTTTCAATAAGCAATCAATAATGGTTTGGGAAGAATCGGTTACAGGAAACATACGTCCATCCGCCTCCGCCTTAAGCTGTACGCCACGCTCTTTAAACCATTCAATGGTATCCTTTGTAAAGAAGTGATGAAATAGTTTTTTTTCAAAATTATTTCCGCGGGGATACCGTTTGCTCATTTCTGCAATATCGAAGCAGGCATGTGTTACATTACATCGGCCGCCACCGCTTATTTTCACTTTAGAAAGCAGTTTATTGGAACGTTCTACAATCGTTACTTTTAACGCCGGATTCAATCTTGCAGCATTAACCGCGCAGAAAAAACCCGCAGCGCCACCGCCAATAACTATGAGGGATTGTGGTTCATGGTTCATTATTGATAAAATATGGCCGATAGTCCATGGACCATTGACCATGGGCTATTGACTACTTACATACAAACAAATTTGCATTATTCCTCTCAGCCTCTTCAATAGGTGCATAGCTGGACAGTATATCGGCCTTGCCTCTCCTCACACATACATCATGCTCAAAATGTACAGAAGGACTGCCATCTTTGGTTCTTACGGTCCAGCCATCTTTTTCGGTAAACACGTTCTTGGTACCCATATTGATCATGGGTTCAATAGCCAGTACCATTCCCTTCTTAAGTTTTACGCCGGTACCACGTTTTCCATAGTTGGGCACCTGCGGATCTTCGTGGAGGCTTTGCCCCAATCCATGCCCTACCAGTTCTCTTACCACGCCATAGCCGTTTTTCTTTTCAGTATGCTCCTGTATAGCAAAAGCTATATCGCCCATCCTGTTACCTTCCACAGCCTTTTCTATGCCCTTGTAAAGCGACTCTTTAGTAATCTTCATCAGCTGCTGCACATTGCCGGAAGGCTCCCCTATAGCAAAAGTGTATGCATGATCGCCATGCCATTTGTTTAGTATAATTCCAACATCAATAGAAACAATATCACCATCCTTCAGCTCGTTCTTATTAGGGAAACCATGCACCACTACGTCATTTACCGAAATACATGAATTATATGGATAACCATGATAGTTGAGAAAAGAGGGTATCCCGTTATGATCCCGGATATACTTGCCGATCAATTCATCAAGGTATAAGGTGGTAATACCCGGTTTAAGAACTTTGGCAACCTCACTTAATGTTTCACTAACCAGCAAGGCACTCCTGCGCATCAGCTCCACCTGCTCATCTGTTTTAATAATAATCATAGCCTGCAAATTTCATAAAAAAACCCGGTATTTTAACCGGGTTATAAGATATAAATGATATGATAGTTAAATCTGAATAGCCGATGTACTTTGCCTTCCCTGGATACGGCCTCCCTTCATGAGTCCATCGTACTGGCGCATCATGAGCTGGGTTTCGATTTGCTGAAGGGTGTCCAGCACAACCGCTACCATAATCAATAAAGACGTACCTCCAAAGAACATAGCAAAAGACATGGTCATACCAAACAGTAGCTGTACAATACCTGGTAAGATACCTACCAATGCCAGCATTACAGAGCCGGGGAAAGTAATACGGTCCATAATGGTACCGATATAATCCGTTGTAGGCTGACCAGGCTTTACACCTGGTATAAAGCCATTGTTTTGCTTAAGGTTGTCGGAGATCTGCTTGGGATTAAATATTAAAGCGGTGTACAAAAATGTAAACCCTATTACAACAGCAGAGTAAATAAGCATGTACCAGCCGTTGGTATGATCAGTAAACATTTTACCTAAAGTACTGTTCGCATTACCCATAGTAAATAAGGTAGGAACAAATAAAATAGCCTGCGCAAAAATGATAGGCATTACACCGGCAGCATTTACTTTCAAAGGTAAAAACTGACGGGCGCCGCCAAATTGCCTGTTACCAACAATTTGTTTGGCATAGTTAACCGGCACTTTCCTTACAGCCTGTATCAGCAATATACATCCCATATTAATGGCTATATATAAAGCAATCTCAATAATAAAAATAAGAATATTACCGGTACGCTCAGAACGGAATGCCAATTCCTGGGCAAAAGACTGTGGTAACCGAGCCAAAATACCAATCATAATGATCAGCGATGTACCATTGCCTAAACCTCTGTCTGTGATCTTTTCACCTAACCACATTACAAATAAGGTACCGGCAGTTAATACCACTACGGTAGTTAAAGTAAAGTAGGTAGTGCCATAACCGGCTACAATTGCGGGGCCTGATGTTTGCTGCAGATAAGCAACATAAGCAAAAGCCTGTACAATAGTAACCAATATGGTTATATAACGGGTAATCTGGTTGATCTTTTTACGGCCGCTCTCTCCTTCCTTTTGCATTTTCTGGAAAGAAGGAACCAGCACCGTCATCAGCTGCACAAAGATAGACGCAGTGATGTAAGGCATAATACCTAATGCAAAAATGGAAGCCATGTTAAAGGCTCCACCGGCAAACGTATTGATAAGATCAAGGATACCGTTTTGAGAATGAGATTTGCTTAGCTGCTCTAAAGTAATGGGATTGATTCCGGGCAAAGTGATATGCGCTCCAATCCTGTAAACTGCAACAAGCAATAAAGTGTAAAGAATTTTACTTCTCAGCTCTTCAATGCTCCAGATATTCTTTAATGTTTGTATAAATTTTTTCACCTTATTTCTTCTTAATTAAACAATCGTCAAAATTAAATGACGCACCCCGGTGCGTCAAATAAATTTTCAGAATTACTTTAAAATTTCAACAGTACCACCGGCTGCTTCGATCAGCGATTTAGCTTTTTCGCTTATTGCATGAACTGTAAAGCTGAATTTCCCCTTTAGTTCCCCTGTACCTAATATTTTAATTTTATCAGTTTTAGCAGCAGCTCCTATTGAATATAAAGACTCAAAAGTAAATTCAGTCAATCCATATACTTCTGCATAGTGGTCAAACTGGCCTACATTAAATACTTTATAAGTTATCTTACCAGGATTTTTAAACCCTCTTTTGGGAACACGGCGCTGAATAGGCATCTGGCCACCTTCGTGAGCCATTTTGCTTTTGTAACCGGCACGGCTTTGTCCGCCTTTATTACCTTTGGTTGATGTACCGCCATAGCCGCTACCTTCACCACGACCAATCCTTTTCTCTTTGTGTGTAGAACCTTTTGCAGGTTTCAATTCGTGTAACTTCATTGTATGCTTTTATTTTACTTACGCCTCAAAGCGGAGGCTCGCTTTATAAAAAATAAATGTAGAATTTAAGGCTGCAAATGTAATACACTTACACATTAAATTCTACATTCTTTATCTAAAAAATCAGATTTCTTCTACTTTCAGCATATGCTCTACCTTGCGGATCATACCAAGCACCTGTGGTGTAGCTTCTACTTCTTTGCTGCTGTTGGTTTTATTCAGGCCCAAAGCCTTTAAAGTCAGCTTTTGTCTTTCAGGACGATCTATCGGACTTTTAACCAATGTTATTTTTACTTTTTTCATATTATAATATGTTTAAGGTTTAAGGTTTAAGGTTTAAAGTTGTGCCAGCACATGGAACTTCAAACATCAAACATTAAACGTACTATCCCTGAAATACTTTCTTTAAACCCAGGTTACGTGTTTTGGAAATGGTTACCGGCTCGCGCAACATTGCCAAAGCTTTAAAAGTAGCTTTAACCACGTTATGAGGATTAGCCGAACCTAAAGATTTTGCCAGTACATTCTGTACACCGGCAGCTTCCAATACAGCACGCATAGAGCCTCCTGCTATTACTCCGGTACCTGGTGTTGCCGGTAAAATCATTACTTTGGCAGCTCCCTCTTTGCACCATTGATCGTGAGGAATAGTACCTTTCAGGATAGGAACTTTAATCAGGTTCTTTTTGGCATCTTCAATACCTTTTGTAATAGCTTCCTGAACCTCTTTGGCCTTACCCAAACCATGGCCTACAACACCATTACCATCGCCTACTACCACTAAAGCTGAAAAACTAAAAGCACGGCCACCTTTAGTGGTTTTTACCACCCGGTTAATAGCTACTACCTTGTCTTTTAACTCAAGATCGTTTGCTTTTACTTTGTTGTACGTAACTGTTGACATTATATCTGTTTAGAATTATAGTATTTATTAAAATTGAAGGCCGCCTTCTCTTGCACCTTCTGCCACTGCTTTTACACGGCCGTGATATAAATAACCACCACGGTCAAAAACCACTTCCTTCACATTCAGCTCCCCTGCTTTACGGGCTAAAGCAGCACCAACCAATTTGCTTTTATCAGTTTTGGTTCCTGTTTGAGCCTTAATATCTTTATCTTTTGAAGAAGCCGCAGCAATGGTTAATCCCTTGCTGTCATCAATCAGCTGCGCATAAATATCAGTGTTGCTGCGAAATACAGCTAACCTTGGCTTTTGTGCAGTGCCGCTTATTTTTTTACGAATAGTGTGGCGGATCTTCGTTCTTCTTAATGATTTTGCGTTTGCCATTTTTTTAATTTGAGATTTGAGATTTGAGATTTGAGATTGCTATCCCCAAAATATCCCGAGTCTCCTTAATATTTATTTTACCTCTTTAATTTCTTATTTGAAATTAAAGATCAGAAATTATTTACCTGCCGATTTACCTGCTTTTTTCCGTACAATCTCACCTACAAAACGAACACCTTTTCCTTTATAAGGTTCTGGTTTACGCAAGCTGCGGATTTTGGCACATACAGCACCTACCAGTTGTTTATCACTTCCGGAAATAGTAATGATCGGGTTCTGGCCTTTCAGCTGCTCTGTTGCTACTGTCAGCTCATTAGGTACTTCTACAATAATATTGTGAGAATATCCTAAGGAAAGATCTAAAATATTACCCTGGTTGGTAGCTTTATAACCCACACCCACAAGCTCCATTTTCTTTTCAAAGCCATCTGTAACACCCTGTACCAGGTTAGCCAGTAATGCACGGAACAAACCATGTTGTGCACGGTGCTGGATCTGATCAGTAGAACGGCTCAAAGTTACCTGGCCATTTTTTACTTCTACTTTAATATCAGGATTAACAGCCTGCTTTAACTCACCTTTTTTTCCTTTTACAGTAACTACATTATCGCTGCTTACCTGTACTGTTACGCCATCCGGAACAGTAATGATTTTTTTACCTATACGAGACATAATTTGAAAATTTGAGAATTAATAATTTGAAAATGTAAGTTGAAAGTGTTCAGTTACCGTATAGAGAACTTATATTTTCATCCAACCTTTTATATTTTACCAATAACCTGAAACCATTTTCAAATTTTCAGACTGGCATATCAGCACATTAGTAAATGTAGCAAAGAACTTCTCCACCTACATTCTGGGATCTTGCTTCTTTATCTGTCATTACTCCTTTAGAAGTAGACAGGATAGCTACACCCAAACCGTTTTTCACCCTGCGGATTTCAGTTGGCTTTGCATACTGGCGCAAACCCGGGCGGCTTACTCTTTCCAGGCTCTGGATAGCAGGCTGCTTGGTATCTGCATCGTACTTCAACGCTATTTTAATAATACCTTGCTTGTTATCTTCTTCAAATTTGTATTTAAGAATATAACCTTGTTTGTACAAGATTTCTGTCATGCGTTTTTTAAGGTTAGATGCAGGAATATCAACTACACGGTGACCCGCCATTTGGGCATTACGTATTCTTGTTAAGAAATCTGCTATAGGATCTGTTACCATTTTATGAAAGTTAAATCAGTTCAAAATTTTTATTTCAGGTTCCATGCTCCAGGTTTCCGAATTACCGGTAACCTGTAACCAACAACCTAACTTTACCAGCTTGCCTTTTTAAGCCCGGGGATTTTACCGTTCAAAGCCATGTCCCTTAAAGCAACCCTGGAAATACCAAAGTAACGTACATAGCCTTTAGGTCTACCTGTAAGCTGGCAACGGTTTTTAAGACGTACTTTAGATGAGTTTTTAGGGAGCTTATCTAAAGCGGCATAATCACCGGCTTTTTTTAATTCTTCTCTTTTAGCCGCATACTGCTCAACTAATTTTTCTCTTTTTAGCTGACGGGCTTTTATTGAAGTTTTTGCCATTTTATATTATTCAGTTTTATTAATTACTCAGCGTTTCTTTTAACGTTCTTGAAAGGCATACCTAACTCTTTCAGCAGCTCGTATGCTTCCTCATCTGTATGAGCAGTAGTTACGAAAGTGATATCCATACCGGTGATCTTGTTCACTTTGTCAATATCAATTTCGGGAAAAATGATCTGCTCGGTTACGCCCATAGTATAATTGCCACGGCCATCGAAAGATTTTTCGTTAATTCCTTTAAAGTCGCGCACACGGGGTAAAGCAACAGAGATCAGCCTGTCTAAAAACTCGTACATTTTTTCGCCGCGCAAAGTAACCCTTGCACCAATTGGCATGTGCTTACGAAGCTTAAAGTTGGAGATATCTTTTTTAGACTGTGTTATTACCGCTTTCTGACCAGTGATGGTGGTAAGCTCATCTACGGCCACATCCACTAATTTTTTATCGGTAACAGCACCGTTCACACCGCGGTTCACGCAAATTTTTTCAAGCCTGGGAGCCTGCATTACACTTTCGTAAGCAAACTTTTTAACCAAAGCAGGCACTACTTCGCTTTTATATTTTGTTGCCAACCTTGGAGTATATGTATTTGTGCTCATGATCTTTTGTTGTTTTAATCTTTAAAAACCTGCCTGTCTGCTAACAGGGATTAGATTTTTTCACCCGATTTTTTAAATACACGTACGGTTTTACCGTTTTCGCGCTCGCGCTTTACTTTAGAAGGTGCTTTTGCTTTGGCATCCCACAGCATTACATTACTGATGTTGATGGGCGCTTCGCTTTTAACTATACCTCCTTTGGTATTTTGCGCAGAAGGCTTGGTATGGCGTGTTTTAATGTTTACACCGTCTACCAATATTTTACCTTCTTCTACCAATACTTCTTTTACAAGGCGTGGTTTGGTTTTGTCTTTATCCGCACCAGTTATCACAACCACCTGGTCGCCTTTTTTAATGTTGTACTTGGGTTTAAATCTGTTACTCATTTTTTTATGCTTAATGCTCAATGCTTAAAGCTCAATGCTTAAAGCTTAATGTTATTTAACGTTTATTGCTTTTAGCTTCCGGCTTTCAGCCTTAAGCTTATTAAAGAACTTCAGGAGCTAATGACACAATCTTCATGTACCCTTTATCACGCAGTTCACGGGCTACAGGGCCAAATATACGTGTACCTCTTGGCTCATCAGCAGCATTCAGAATAACCACTGCATTATCATCAAACCTGATATAAGAACCGTCTTTACGGCGTAATTTATTGGTAGTACGTACGATTACGGCTTTGGCAACTGTACCTTTTTTAATACCGCCTGCAGGCATTGCATCTTTAACAGTAACTACTATTTTATCACCAATTTTTGCATAACGCTGGCCGCTGTTACCTAAAACACGAATACAAAGAACCTCCTTTGCGCCGCTGTTATCTGCTACATTTAACCTGCTTTCTTGCTGTATCATAAGAATTTGAAATTTGGAATTTGAAATTTGAGATTTGAAATATCAAATTTCAAATCAGAAATCAATAATTTACTTAACTTTCTCTACTACTTCAACCAGTCTCCAGCGCTTTAATTTACTAAGCGGACGGGTTTCCATAATTTTTACGGTATCCCCAATGCTGCACTCATTTTTCTCATCATGAGCATGAAACTTAGTTGTTTTTTTCAAAAACTTACCGTAGATAGGGTGCTTTACTTTTCTCTCAACAGCAACAGTTATGGTTTTCTCCATCTTATTGCTGGTTACAACCCCTATTCTTGTTTTTCTTAAATTTCTTTCAGACATTTTAAACTATTTGTCGTTTGTTGTTTATGCTTGTTCAGCAGCTGATGATTTCTGGCTGATCAAAGTTTGGATACGTGCAATGTCCTGGCGCAGGCTGCGGATAGACATTGGGTTCTCAAGCGGAGTAATGGCATGTGCAAACTCCAGCTTTTTTAACCTTTGCTTGGATTGCTCCAACTGCACTTTCAGATCCTCTGCACTTAATCCTTTAATGCTATCTAAAAATTCTTTCTTTTTTGACATGATTATTAATTTGCTAATTCGATAATGTGCTGATGTGCTAATGAAATCATTGATACGCTAACCATTGGCTAATTAGCATATTAGCACATTAGCTAATTAATTGGTGACCAAATCCCTGCGCATAGTAAACTTGGTCTTGATCGGCAGCTTGCCCGAAGCCAGCTGCAATGCCCTGCGCGCTATTTCTTCACTAACACCATCCACTTCGAATATAATACGGCCTGGCTGTACCACTGCTGCCCAATATTCAAGGTTACCTTTACCTTTACCCATACGTACCTCTGCAGGCTTGTTGGTGATAGGCTTATCAGGGAAAATACGGATCCAAACATTACCCTCCCGCTTCATGCTACGTGTAAGCGCCTGGCGGGCAGCTTCTATCTGGCGGTCAGTAATCCAATGAGAGTCTAACGCTTTTAAAGCATAGGAACCAAAAGATATAGTAGTACCTCTTTTAGCATCGCCTTTCATGCGACCCTTCTGCATTTTCCTGTGCTTTGTTCTCTTCGGTTGTAACATATAATCTTAGATTTTAGTACTTAGTATTCAGACGTTAGATTATTCGTAATCTCCGGTCTTAATACTTAAATACTTAATACTCAATACTTTTTAATTTTTTCTCTCCCTTGCTCCACGGCGATCACCTCTTCTGTCATCACGGCGATCTCTGCGCTCTCCACCACCGGCACCAGTGCTCTTATCGTTACCTGAAATAAAATTCGGGTTCAGATCTCTCTTGGATAAAACCTCTCCTTTACAGATCCATACCTTGATACCGATCTTACCATACACTGTTTGAGCAAACACGTTGGCATAATCAATATCCATACGGAAAGTGTGCAGGGGAACACGTCCTTGCTTGAACTCTTCGCTACGGGCAATTTCAGCACCATTTAAACGGCCGCTCAATTTTACTTTGATACCCTCAGCACCCATACGAAGCGCAGAAGCTATCGCCATTTTAGTAGCGCGTTTAAAATTGATACGGTTCTCAATCTGGCGTGCAATAGTATCGCCAACGATCATAGCATCCGTTTCCGGGCGACGGATCTCCAGGATGTTGATCTGAACATCATCATTACCTGTAAGCTTCTTCAGCTCTTCCTTGATCCTGTCAACCTCTCCGCCACCTTTACCAATGATAATACCTGGTTTGGATGTATGGATAGTGATGATTAATTTTCCTAAAGTTCTTTCAATAACAATTTTAGAAATACCCCCCTTGTTGATCCGGGCATTAAGGTAAGTCCTGATCTTGTTATCTTCGATTAACTTAGAAGCGAAATCTCTTTTGCTTCCGTACCAATTAGATTCCCATCCGCGGATGATACCTAACCTGTTACCAATTGGATTTGCTTTTTGACCCATATTTACTGGTTATGCGTTTTTAGTTTCTTTTGTCTTTTTAGTAGCAGCTTTAGCTTTTTTTGCAGCCTTTTTATCTTCGTCCGCTTTTACATCTACCACCAGTGTAACGTGGTTACTACGCTTGCGCACACGATAACCGCGACCTTGCGGAGCCGGGCGCATACGCTTTAACGTTCTGCCACCGTCAACATATATTGTTTTTACAACCAACCCGGTTTCATCACCACCCTCGTTAGCCTGTTTCCAGTTGCTGATAGCGCTTAACACCAGCTTACGAAGAGGTACTGCAGGATGCTTGGGATTGTGCTCTAATTCAGCCAATACCAGATCAACCCTCTGACCACGTATAAGGTCTGCAAGCAGCCTCATTTTACGGGGCGATGTTGGATAATTTCTAAGTTTTGCTACTGCTTCCATTTTTTTTAGTTTCAGGTTCCGGGTTTCAGGTTTCAGGTTTTGTAAACCATAGCCCTCTCCCTACCTTCTGTTTTTTTAAATATCAATCAAGTTCCCTACTCACTATTTACCACTCACTATTTACCTCCGGCATGTCCTTTGAACTGGCGGGTAGGCGCAAACTCACCTAACTTGTGGCCCACCATGAACTCTGTTACATAAACCGGGATGAACTTGTTACCGTTATGTACAGCAAATGTGTGGCCTACGAAATCGGGAGTAATGGTAGAGCGGCGGCTCCAGGTTTTAATCACCGATTTTTTATTTTTTCCTTCGTTGATGGCCAGCACTTTTTTCTCTAAGTGAGTAGCTACATAAGGACCTTTTTTAATTGAACGAGCCATATCTTAATTTCTAATTACTAATTATTAATTTCTAATTACTTAGCTAATTTCTTACCGTTTTTACGCTGGATAATTAACTTATCGCTTGATTTACCCACAGTTCTTGTTTTTTCTCCTTTAGCGTATTTACCGGTTCGGCTGCGTGGGTGTCCGCCAGATGCACGGCCTTCACCACCACCCATCGGGTGATCTACAGGGTTCATGGCTACACCACGGTTCCTTGGTTTAATACCTTTCCACCTGTTTCTACCGGCTTTACCCATGCTTTGCAGGCTATGATCGCTGTTGCTTACAACACCCACTGTAGCATAACAGTTAATTAAAATTTTTCTCAGCTCACCGGAAGGCATTTTCAACACTGCATATCTTTCTTCCTTGTTGGTAAGCTGTGCAGAAGAGCCTGCACTGCGGGAAAGCTTGCCACCAGTATTAGGGTTCAGCTCAATATTGTGAACGTTAGTACCCAAAGGCATGTTCTTCAGCTGCAGGGCATTGCCAATTTCAGGGGCAACTGCATCTCCGCTGATGATCTTTGTTCCCACAGTTAAGCCCTGGGGAGCAATGATGTAACGCTTTTCACCATCAGTATATTCTACCAAAGCAATAAATGCAGTACGGTTTGGATCGTACTCAATAGAAACAACGGTAGCTTCTATATTGCGTTTATCTCTTTTAAAATCTACAATACGATATTTCTGCTTGTGTCCACCGCCTCTGTACCTCATTGTAAGGTGACCAGAAGAGTTACGACCACCGGTGCTTTTTTTCGGCTCCAATAAACTCTTTTCGGGTTTATTAGTAGTAACCTCAGCATAAGCATTCCCGATTCTCCAACGGGTTCCGGCTGTCATCGGTTTAAATTTCTTTACTGCCATTTCTTTGATTTCTGATTTATGATTTTGGATTTATGATTTATTACCTCTATCCGAAATCATTTATTTTATTCAACACTTCGCGGCGGTTGTTTGCCTTTCTTAGCCCCTTGTATCCCCCAAGGGGGACTTAAGGAAATTTTTTATACCGGCTATCTCCATCTCCCTCCCTTCGGGAGGGTTAGGGGTGGGCCTAAATATTTGCGTACAAATCTATTTCTTCACCTTCAGCTACAGTTACGTAAGCTTTTTTATAAGAAGGTTTCTGACCTTTGATAAAACCGGCTTTAGTATAGCGGGTTTTATTTTTAGCCGGAGCTACAACAGTGTTTACACTTGTTACAGTTACACCGTAAAAGCTTTCAATAGCTTTTTTAATCTCCAGCTTGTTAGATTTTTTAGCAACCTTAAAAGCATAACGGTGCAGTTTCTCCTGCTGAGCGTTGGCTTTTTCGGTTAAAATCGGCTTTATTAAAACTTGAGAAGGATTCATCTCTTTATTAATTTGAAAATTTGGAAATGTAGTAATGTGAAAAATGTTCCATTCACATTTACCTATGCTTCAGCAGGCGCCTCTTCTTCAGTGAAGATCTTTGCCGCGCTTTCTGTAAGTACCAATACCTCTGAGTTAACAATATCGTAAGTATTCAGATCGCTTAATGCTACGCCTAATACAGAAGGTACATTACGTAAAGACAATTCAACATTATCGTTAGGTTCTGCAGAAACAAACATCAGCTTTTTATCTCCCACGTTCAGGGCTTTCAATACACCGGTAAAGGTTTTTGTTTTGGGAGCCTCAAAACTCAGATCTTCAACAACCACAATAGCGTTTTCTTTTGCTTTGTAAGAAAGGGCAGAGATCTTGGCCAGGTCTTTCACTTTCTTATTCAGCTTAAAGCTATAATCACGGGGTTTAGGACCAAAGATAGTACCACCACCTTTGTATAAAGGGTTACGGATATTACCTTTACGGCTGCCACCGGTTCCTTTTTGTTTGTGCAATTTTTTGCTGGAACCTTTTACTTCTGCACGGGTTTTTACTTTGTTGGTACCCTGGCGCTGCGCGGCTAAATATTGTTTAACCGCCAGGTATATAACGTGATCGTTTGGCTCAACTGCAAAGATATCATCGGGCAATTCAACCGAGCGACCGGTACCCTTACCTTGTATATTTAAAACTTCAACTTGCATTTTCTATAATTTTGTCCTTCAATTCCCGATAGCTACCGGGACAGGATGACGTTTAATGATAATTAATTTTGAACTAAAACGATCGAACCTATATGGCCGGGAACGGAGCCGCTTACCAGTATATAATTCTTCTCGGGGAATATTTTCACCACTTTCAGACCTTTCATTTTAACCCTGTCGCCACCCATGCGGCCGGCCATACGCATTCCTTTCATAACACGGCTGGCATCAGAAGAGTTACCTAACGAACCGGGCGCTCTCTGACGGTCGTGCTGACCGTGAGACTGCTCACCCACACCGTGGAACCCATGACGTTTTACAACGCCCTGAAAACCTTTACCCTTAGTTGTACCCACAACACTAACTTTTTCTCCTTCAGAGAAAATGTCAACATCAATGGTTTCACCAAGGGCTTTTTCTATTGAGAAATCACGAAATTCAGTTGAGAACTTTTTTGCAGTAGTGTTAGCTTTTGCGAAGTGGTTTTTTTCTGCCTGGTTAGTGCGGCTTTCTTTTTTGTCACCAAACGATACTTGTAATGCATTGTATCCGTCTGTTTCCTTTGTTTTAACCTGTGTAACAACACAAGGACCTGCCTCAATGATCGTGCAGGCGGTTTGTTTACCTGTAGGATCGTAGATGCTGGTCATCCCTAATTTTTTCCCAATAATACCTTTCATCATTTTAAATTTTATGCCTTCAGGATTATTGGGACTTAAAGCATGATGATGCTTGAATCGATCCCTCCCGGTGGTTACCGGGATTGCTGTCAACCTTTTCCTTTATGGGGAAGTACTGACAGTAAACAAACCCTGAACGGCTTGTTTTATGTAGCCCCCTAAATATCCCCGAAAGGAGATTTAAGAGAATTATTTACAATCAGAGCTCTTTTTTGGTGTATAAAGAACACCATTGAGAGATGAGATTTTTTTATAAGAACTATTTAGAAACCGGAGTTTCTCCCCTTGCCTTCCTTCGGGAGGGGTGGCCTATGCCTTAATTTCAACTTCCACACCGCTGGGCAGGTCTAATTTAGACAAAGCATCCACTGTGCGTGAAGAAGAAGTATAAATATCCAACAACCTTTTATGAGTAGCTAACTGGAACTGCTCACGGCTTTTTTTGTTTACGTGAGGAGAGCGAAGAACCGTGAATATTTTACGGTGTGTAGGCAGAGGAATAGGACCTGTTACTACAGCGCCGGTGCTACGTACTGTTTTTACGATTTTCTCGGCCGACTTGTCAACCAGGTTGTGATCGTAAGATTGTAATTTTATTCTGATTCTTTGCGACATTGTTAGATACCCTTTTGAAATGGGAGTGCAAATGTAGGATGAAGATTTGGAATAAACTAATTTTTTGAAAAAGAATTTTTAAAAATAGTGCGCAAAATAGCAAGAATCCTGTTTGCTCAATGTACAGATGATACTTTTTGACCAACAAGGCCGGAAAGTTTTTTATGTATCTCAGGGTATAATACAAAATGCCGGATATCTTTGTTTACATTTGCTGTTCAAAATCAGCTTTCATGAAAATTAATCTTAGATTTTTCACAATCATACTATCAGCGCTCTTCTTCTTTGCCGCCTGCTCTAAAGACAAAATAGATGAAACTACCTACGAAATCAGCTATAAAGTAGAAGGTTCCGGCGGGGTGGCCATTACAAGAATACAGTATAATACTGATAATGACGGAGGCACTGAGGTGATCACCATCCCGGCAGAAGCAAAAGCTTCTTCTTTTGAAAGCGCAACTACCTACAAGCTTAAACAAAACAATGCATATATAGTGGTTTATGCCGATGGATCTGACAACAACTCCACCTTAAAAACCCAGATATTTAAAAACGGCGTACTGGCCAAAGAATACACACGTACCGGAACAAACCTGAGTTCAGAGCTTGGCTTACCTTAATGTTTCGAAAGAATATTTCCTGGCATTCGCAAATCCAGCGTTTTTAGAACCTGAATGTGTGCACCTATATACACTTCGGTTTAATTAACCTTATAATCATAAATTTATTTCGCGTTTCTATAGTTCAATTCCTACTTTTGAGGAAAAAGTACTATTAATGAAACGTTTATTATTTCCTTTTCTGTTACTCCTGATCGTTTTACCCGGTTTTTCCCAACCCGTTAAACGGCCAAAACTTGTAGTGGGCATTGTTGTAGACCAGATGCGCTGGGATTATTTATACCGCTATTATGACCGGTATGACAATAATGGCGGATTTAAACGTATGCTGAATGAAGGATTCAGTTGCGAAAACACTTTTATTAATTATATCCCCTCCTATACGGCCATAGGCCATACCACTGTATTTACAGGATCTGTTCCTGCCATTCATGGTATTGCCGGAAATAACTGGATAGATCAGGCCAGCGGCAAAAACGTTTATTGCACCGATGATTCCACTGTTCAGGGAGTAGGCAGCACTTCCTCGGCCGGAAAAATGTCTCCGCGCAACTTATTAGCAACTACTGTTACCGATGAGCTGCGCCTGGCCACTAATTTTCAGTCAAAAGTGATCGGCGTTTCCCTTAAGGACAGGGCCTCTATTTTACCCGCAGGTCACCACCCTACCGGCGCATTTTGGTTTGATGATGCTACCGGCAATTTCATTAGCAGCACCTGGTATATGAGCGAATTACCCAAATGGGCCAGTGATTTTAATGCCAGAAATGAACCGGGAAAGCTGACTGCTGTACCCTGGACCACCCTTTACCCTCTTAATACCTATAAGCAAAGCACTGCTGATGATGTAAAATGGGAAGGTAAGTTTAAAGGAGAAACATCCACGGCATTTCCTCATAACCTGGGTGAATTATATAAAACAGACAGAGACGTGATCCGCAGCTCTCCTTACGGAAATACGCTGACCCTTAACTTTGCCAAAGCTGCAATAGACGGGAATAACTTAGGCGGGGGTACAGCAACAGACTTTCTTACCATCAACTGTGCCTCAACCGATTATGTAGGCCACAAATACGGCCCTAATTCTATCGAAATAGAAGATGTATACCTGCGCCTCGACAAAGAGCTGGGAGCGTTTTACCGGTATCTGGACCAAAAAGTAGGCAAGGGCAATTACCTTGTATTCTTAACAGCCGATCATGGCGCTGCTCATGCTATCAACTTTATGAAAGAGTATAAAATGCCGGCTGAATTTTTAGAATTGAGGAAAATTACCAATAACCTGAACCAGGCTTTAAAAGATGAGTTTGGGGTAGAAAAAATAGTATTATCTAATACTAACTACCAGATCAACTTCAATAAAAAAATAATTAAAGACAATAAGCTGGATTACGATGCTGTTAAAAAAGCATCTTTAAAATTCCTGAAAGAAGTGCCTGAATTACAGTTTGTCATTGACATAGAAAATATAGGCGCGGAGCCGGTACCTGAACCTATTAAGCACATGACCATTAATGGTTACAATAATAAACGCTCAGGCACCATACAGGTAATCCCTTACCCGGCATGGTTTGAAGGAAGCCCCGGAGGTACAGGAACTACCCACGGCACCTGGAACCCACATGATACCCATATTCCGCTGGTTTGGATGGGATGGGGCATTAAACCCGGCAAAAGCAACAGGGAAGTTTATATGACTGATATTGCGCCTACGGTAGCAGCCCTTCTTCGTATTCAAATGCCCAATGGTTGTATAGGTAAAGCCATCACTGAGGTGACTCAATAGGCTTTACTGCAAGTCTTTATCAGGCCAGGTTGCAGATTTTGCAACCTGGCCTTTTTTATTGACGACCGACAAGATTTTTCCGCTGCAGTGCAAAAACAAGTTTCCTGGTATATATTACAGGGAAAATATAAAATGGATCTCATTCAGCAATTTGAAAAAGCAATAGCCGAAAGCAAAATGCTTTCAGAAAAACCATCCAACGAAACTTTACTGCAGCTTTATGCTTTATACAAACAGGGTGCTGTTGGCGATATTAATACCGATCCGCCCTCCAACCCTTTTGATATTGTAGGAAAAGCAAAATATAACGCCTGGAGCGAATTAAAAGGCAAAGCCATGGAAGCTGCCATGCAGGAGTACATTGATCTGGTAAATAAACTGAAAAGCTCATAAATGAATGCCAAACAGGCGCTTAGTTCACCCGCTTAAAAAATGATACCGTAGCAGCGATTGCCTTTTCCCAGTCATCGGCATGACGGCCAAAGCCGTGATCAGTGTCCATCACTACAAACTCACTTTTGACTCCCTGGGACCGTAGCTGGCCATCATATTTCTGCGCATCCGCTATAGTGCTGAAATAAGGTTCAAATCGGAGGTCTGCATCATTTGTATTGGACATTACCGTTATATTGGGCATACCGGGCGTATTTGCCGATGATACCCAGTTAGGAGAAATAGCCATTAAATACAGAGCCGTTTCTTTAGTAGGTTCCACACCTGTCATACGGTATAACAGCTCTTTTACAGCAGGTCCATGTTCATGCTGCTGCAAATAGCCATATTGCTCATCCGTAAGCGAGAGATTAGCCAATCCGGCCAAGTTTCCTGATGCTCTGACCTGTTTGCCGGTGTTCTTATCCCCCTGTACATAAAGCATAGCCAAAGTACCGCCTGCGCTATGGCCGGCCATGTACATTTTAGCAGTTCCGGAACCATACCCAGGTGCCAGGGATTTGTATTTTTCCACTGCGGCTGCTATATCTGACACTTCATCCGTCACTTTCACCGGTGAATGTACGTGCGGCGGCGGTGTTTGATCCAGGCCGGTAGCATCCACTAACCTGTGGCTTATATTCACCGTTACAAATCCCTTTGACATGAATAGCTTTGCCCTTTCGGTAAAGTCTTCCTTGGTACCGGCTATAAATCCACCACCATGGATAACAAATATAACCGGCGTGCCGGAGCCATATCCCTCGGGAAAATAAATATCCATTTTCTGTAAAGGGTGGCTGCCGTAGGCTACATTCAGCTCTCTTTTTTCCAGTTCATATACTTTATCCACTGTGGGTATTGTATCGTTTTTTTCACAAGCCATCAACGTTAGGATAAGAAATGTCATACCGAAATATATTGTATAATTCCTGGTTTTCATACGCTTCCGTTATTTCTATAAAATCAGAAGCAAAACTCCTGCCAGTCAATCGCCTTTACCATAAATGATAGTTTTCTACTTACGGCAATAAACCTAAAAAGCCCATTCCTTTCGGAACGGGCTTTTTAAAGCTATTTTAACTTCCCCCTTCAAAAGAGTCCCGATAACTATCGGGGAGGGGTAAAGATTATATTCTGAAGTGAGCAAATGCCTTGTTGGCTTCAGCCATACGGTGTGTATCTTCTTTCTTTTTGAATGCAGCACCTTCGCCTTTGCTTGCCGCTACAATTTCGTTAGCCAATTTATCTGCCATGCTGCGTCCGTTACGGTCACGGCTGTAGCGGATCAACCACTTAATGCTTAAAGAAATTTTCCTGTCGGGACGTACTTCTGAAGGAATCTGGAAAGTAGCGCCACCAATACGACGGCTGCGTACTTCTACGGCAGGAGTAACATTCGCCAATGCTTTCTTCCAGATCTCGTAACCATCTTCATTGGTTTGTTTGGCTACTTTATCCAATGCATCATAAAAAATAGTGAATGCACCACTTTTTTTACCTTCCCACATCAGGTTGTTAACAAAACGTGTAACCAGCTTATCATTGAACTTAGGATCTGGCGCTAAAGGGAGTTTCTTGGCTTGTGCTTTACGCATTATCTTTAATTATTAATTCTTAATTGCTAATTGTTAATTATTTCTTCGCTTTTTTGGTACCGTATTTGGAACGGCTTTGCTTACGGTCTTTTACACCGGCAGTATCAAGGCTACCACGTACAATATGATAACGTACCCCTGGTAAGTCTTTTACCCTTCCCCCGCGGATCAATACGATAGAGTGCTCCTGCAGGTTGTGGCCTTCTCCTGGGATATAGGCAATCACCTCAATTTTATTGGTTAAACGAACTTTAGCCACTTTACGAAGCGCTGAGTTCGGTTTTTTAGGTGTAGTAGTATATACACGGGTACAAACGCCGCGACGCTGAGGGCATTGGTCTAAAGCCCTTGATTTGCTCTTTGCTTTAATTATTTGTCTTCCTTTACGTACTAACTGGTTAATTGTAGGCATTCCTTGATCCTTTAAATTTTGGACGGCAAAGGTAAGGTAAGAACTCTGAATATTCAAAAAATCCCTGAAAATTATTTTCCGGGAAAATGCAGCGGTATAATCCTACAAAAAAAAATTATCCGAAACCTGTAGTTCATACCTGCTTTTATCCCACTTTGTAGTTTTTAAAAAGGCCCGCAAATGCGGACCTCATTAAAATGTTTAAATATTAAATAACGTTCTGTCGGTATAAACTACACCCGCTCCAGCCATCCGTACGGATCGCCATGAAGGTTTTCTTTATAATCCAGCAGGAACTTCTTCATATCGGCCGATATTTTCATGGTGTCTACATCAAACTCCATTACAAGATCTTTGTATTTCAGCTCTTTTACATGAGAAATGGTAGCCGCTGTTCCGCAACCAAATACTTCTTTTAGCTGTCCGGCTTCATACGCTGCTACCAGCTCATCAATAGATATCCTGCGTTCTTCTACCTTATACCCTTTATCCTTAAATATATCAAGCAGGCTCATGCGGGTAATACCGTTTAAAATAGTACCATCCGTAAGATCAGGTGTTATTATGGTATCGCCAATGATAAACATAATATTCATAGCGCCTACTTCCTGCACATATTTATGCTCCAAAGCATCCATCCATAATACCTGGTCATAACCCTGCTTTTTGGCTTCAGCAGAAGATAACAACGAAGCCGCATAGTTACCGCCGGTTTTGGCTGCTCCGGTACCACCGGGAGCTGCGCGGGTGAATTTTTCCTCTACATAGATCCTTGCAGGAGCCGAGAAATAAGAGCCTACCGGCCCGGTAAGGATCAAAAATTTATAGGAAGAAGACTCTTTTACACCCAGCGTCTCTTCGGTAGCAAATAAAAACGGCCTTATATACAGCGATTCATCGTAGCCAGAAGGAATAAACCCTTTGTCCAGTTCAATCAACTGCTTCATACCGTCAATGAATATTTCTTCCGGGACTTCGGGCATAGCCATACGTGCTGCTGAACGGTTCATGCGTTTCCAGTTCTCATGCGGACGGAAAATATGGATATTACCATTTTCATCTTTATGGGCTTTCTGGCCTTCAAAAATGGTTTGAGAATAATGCAGTACAGAAAGGGCCGGCAAAAAACCAAGCTCCTGGTAAGGGCGGATGTTTACATTTTTCCATACTCCGTTTTCCCAGTCTGCCTCCAGCATGTGATCAGAAAAATATTTTCCAAAACCTAAATTGCTAAAGTCTACTTGTCCTAATTTACTTTCTTTTATCTGCTGCACAGGTATTTGCATCGCCTCTACCATAAAATACTATTTTTGACTATTATTGTTCCTGCGAAGATACGAAAACGCCGGAGCAAATATTAACCTGACAGCATAAAACCACATAGGCACATAGAAAACAGAAGTATGTTAACAAAGAAATATCTTGATGATCTGACTTATCAGGTATTAGGATGTGCCATCGAAGTACATAAACATCTTGGCCTGGCCTTACTTGAAAGTGTGTATGAAATTTGTCTTGCCAAAGAACTGCGCCTGAGAGGAATTAACTTTAAAACTCAGGTGCAGGTACCTATTCATTACAAGGGATTAGATTTAGATGCAAGGCTACGGCTCGATATGTTAATTGAAGATGCGCTATGTGTAGAACTAAAATCGCAGGAAGCTCTTCTTCCTATACATGACGCAATATTACTTTCTTATATGCAAATGCGCCAAAAGCCGAAAGGGCTATTGATCAATTTTCATTGCACTAATATTTTTAAATTTGGACAAAAAACATTAGTAAATCAACTATTCTCACAATTACCAGACTAAGCACATCTATGTGCCTATGTGGTTATATAAATAAATATGAGCTTAAATAACATCAACCTCTCCCCTTTCCTGGTGGCACAACTTTACCCGGACAGCTTAACAGGCGAACCTAAAAAAACAGGACCTGCTCAAAAGGACCCCGCACCAACGGAAGAGCGTACCCCCGCCCCTGAATGGAAGCTATTGGGCAGTAACCAAAAAAACATACTGGTTGCCGTGGCGTATGAAAATATTACCCACCTGCCTGACCCCCAGCTGGACTTTTTAATGCAGCTTCTGAAAGCCTGCCACCTGGGCCTTAACGACGTTGCGCTCATTAATATGAACAATTATAAGGGAATGGAGTACACAGATATCCTGAGCTATTTTCAAACAAAGGCCATTCTGCTTTTTGGCATCAGCGCCCAGGAGTTTGGCTTCCCGTTTGAAATGCCGCAATACCAGGTTCAGCCATTCACCCAATATACAGTAATTCACGCGCCGGCTTTGCATGATCTGCAAAATGATAAGCCCGCTAAAGGGCTGCTCTGGACCGGCTTAAAAAAGATATTTAATTTATGACTTTGATTTTTGCCACCAACAACATCCATAAGGTAAACGAGATCCGCAATGCTTTAAATAACGATTTTGAAATTATCAGCTTAAAAGAAGCAGGTATTAATAAAGATATCCCTGAACCACATGATACCCTGGAAGCTAATGCTTCTGAAAAATCACAGACTATTTTCAGGCTTACGGACAGCAATTGTTTTAGTGAAGACACAGGACTGGAAGTGGAGGCGCTAAACGGGGCTCCTGGTGTAAAGAGCGCAAGGTATGCTGAGGGGGAACCACAATATAAAGACTTCATAGACAAACTATTAGACAAACTAAAAGATGAAAACAACCGGAAAGCAAGGTTCAGAACGGTGATTTCCCTCATTATCAACGGGGAAGAGCAGCTGTTTGAAGGGATCTGCACCGGGAAGATTACCCGCGAACGCATAGGCGCTAACGGTTTCGGTTACGACCCGGTATTTATACCCGATGGAGCTGATAAAACATTTGCAGAAATGACAATGGATGAAAAAAAACAGTACAGCCACAGGGCAAAGGCGCTGGCAAAGTTAGTTACCAGGTTGAAAATATGTCCATAATCCATAGTCAATGGACCATAGTAGTTCGTAAATCAACTATGGTCTATGGTCCATCAGCTATGGGCTATTTCCCTATATTCCCCATGAATACTTATTATTGTTTTTGACCATGGGGAACTTCCATATCCCGAAAGATTCGGGATTCATTCATTCTTTGTATATTTTCTAAATGAAAAATTTCATGTACGTTTGGAAAATCTTTTTAATAATTTAAAGAATTTGGAACCTACACGCAACCATACGCTTCCGGAAAGCGACTTAATTACAGGGTGCATAGAAGGAGACCGCAGAATGCAGGAAGAGCTATACAGGCGCTTTTCTCCTAAAATGTATGCAGTTTGCTTACGTTATGCCTCCAATGCTGATGAAGCCCAGGATATTTTACAGGACGCATTTATCAAAGTTTTTAAAAAACTGGACAGCTTCAGGGGCGATGGTTCTTTTGAGGGCTGGGTAAGAAGGATTTTTGTAAATACTGCTATTGAATATTTCAGGCGAAAAAAATACCTGCAACCTGTAACCGAGAAAGAAGAGAATACCATTGAGGGAAAGTATATTTCTGCATTGGATGAGCTGGCTGAAAAGGATATCCTGGAATTAATCACCCGGTTATCTCCCGGCTACCGCACCGTATTTAACATGTATGTTGTAGAAGGTTATTCGCATAAAGAAATCGGTGATATGCTGGGCATCAGTGAAGGCACCAGCAAATCGCAGCTATCCCGCGCAAAAGCCCTTTTACAGGATCTAGTAAAAAAACATATTGAAGACAGATCGAAGTAAGTTTTACCATGAGCAGCCTTAAAAAAATATATGATCTTGAAGTTACGCCACCGGCTGGGGTATGGCTGAATATTGCTTGCGAACTGGATGAAATCAACACATACAAAAACCTTTCACCTTCTATTAATAAGCTGGAGGTTACTCCCCCGGCAAATGTATGGGCACATATTGAAAGGGAGCTGGATGAGATGGATGAGCATAAACATCTATCTGAAAAGATCAGTTCCCTGGAAGTCACCCCTCCAGACAACGCCTGGAATCATATAGCTGCTGCTTTAAAAGTAACGGAACAGGAACAGTCTCTTGCTAACAGGTTGTATGATATACAGGCTGAAGCGCCTGCTATGGCCTGGGAAAATATTTCTAAAGAGCTGGACGATCAAAAGGCTTTAGCAATTATAGAGCGCAAGTTATCCAACTTACAAGTTACTCCTCCTGCCGCTGTATGGAATAATATAAGCCGGGAGCTGAGCGGGAAAAATACACATCAGCCGCTTATAGTGCCTATGCACCACGGATGGCTGAAATATGCTGCCGCTGCCTGTTTTATTGCTGTTATAAGCGTTACGGCCTTTTTTATATTGAATGATGGCGGCAGCACCGGTACTAATTATACAGCAGGTACTGCTTCTGGTAAGCCAGCCCCTGTAAACGTTCAGAAAACGGCACAGTCCACTGCAAATACGCAGCAGGCTCAGGGCAATGCAAGGCACCAGGTACTGGCGGAGATCAAAACCAGGCTGGGTAATGCGTACAGCGTTTCAATGGAAAGAAACACGGAGCTGCAGAACAGGTATATCATTTTGATGACACAGGACGGCAACGTGGTGCGTATGTCGAAAAAAGTAAGCAATATGGCCGACTGTATTGCAGGTGAAGACCGGAGCTGCGATGATCAAATCTCCAAATGGCAGAAAGAAATGGCCGGCAGCAATACTACCTCTTCCCCGGATAACTTTTTAGACATCCTGGATATGGCCAGCGAGGAAGCTGCTAACAGTACTACTAATTTATAGCCTGTTGCTGCCTCACCCACCGCAGGGCTAACGTATTTATTTATTTCTTTAAATATCCCAAAAACATTGCGCAGCTATGCGGCAAGATAAAGCACCAATACGGCCGCATAAATATGTTGGAATTTATGTGTTAGCCTTACCCTTCAGCTCTTGCAATAAAGCAATTTAATTGGCTCAATACTTATTTTTGCTGCAAAAATTATAATGGCCCGGATTAAAGTTTTATTACCCGAACACTTTACATTTTCTACGCCTATTCCTGTAAGGATTACTGATATTAACTATGGCGGACATGTGGGCAATGATGCCCTGTTAAGTATCATTCACGAAGCCCGTTTACAGTTTCTCAGCCATCATGGTTACAGTGAAATGAACATGGAGGGTACCGGCTTAATCATGGCAGATGCAGCCATTGAATTTAAAGCAGAAGCCTTTTATGGAGATACCCTTACAGTATCGGTTGGCGCTAATGATTTCACCCGTATTGGTTTTGACCTTTGCTACAAGCTTGAAAAAAGCATTGCAGATAAAACCGTAACGGTAGCTATTGCGAAAACCGGGATGGTCTGTTATAATTATGACCAAAAGAAGGTAGCAGCTGTTCCTGCCAACGCCTTGACCCGTCTCCAGCAGTAATCTTTTCGAAAAGCAGTGTGCCCAGTTGTGCAGGGTGCCCTCGCCTTGTACGCTTATTCTACCGCCAGCTGGCAATCAATAAAATTATAAAAAAGCTAACTGGTCATGCACTCCGGTAAATCTGCTGCTTACATATAGCTTATCTTTATTAAAATAAAAATTATGGGAACAGCTGAGACTCAAACATCATCCCAAACAATTACTATCTGCTCACATATTATTACTTATGGCAATGCTGCGGATGCCATCATTACTGAACAGATAAGAGACGAAATTGAAACGATGTGGAACGAGCCACAGGCAGTTATTCCCTTCCATCATGATTACTATCTTGTTCGGTTCAATATAACTGCCGAACACCAGCCATTGATCCAACCGGAGGAAATACTGGCTAACGATAATCCGCGCAATAATTACTTCCGGATTGAAGCATTTGCCCACGGTAATATTTCTTTCGTAGACGGGCTGGGTTGCAACACCGGCTACTTTAAACTGGAAAACTTATATAAGGGCTCTACCACCGCAGCCCATGAATATGGCCATACGCTTGGCCTAAAGCACCCGGAAAATATGGACCTGAGGGGGCAGGGTGTGCCGGGTATTATGTATCCCCGCGGCACATTGGTTGATCCGCAGTTTCAATATGATCCTTCCAAACCTGCCGGAGTTACAGGCGGCACGATGCACCCTATATACCGGAAAGTAAAACAGGAAGATGTGGAGCTGTTAAAGATCCCAAAACTTGATTTTAATAACAATACGGCTATAATCGGCGATTTTAGCAGTGTGTGGCATCCGGATCATAAAGACTTTGATGTTGGTTTTGCTTAGGGTACATTTTTTTGCTGGAAGATCTCACCCTCAGGGCAAGCGTATAAATTTATTTCTTTAAATACCCGAAAAACATTGTGAAGAATCTATGCAGCGATTTTAACCGGGGAATTAATATCTTCTATAAATGGGTTACCGCTACGCGGTAAGAGAATATATACGCAAAGATTGTTCAACCCCGAGGGGCAATATCATTAAGTCAACATTGCTTGGACTAACCAAAAAGGCGCCGAAGCTCCAGGTTGTAGCTTTAGGCTATTTTTAAATGTAGCCAAAGGCTACAACATAATCCTGCGAAACAAAATGTTTCGCAGAGCGTCGAGCAAAATGTTTCGCAGAGCATCGATTACAAAGAAGCCCTATACACTTTTTGCTTAATGATCCTAACCAATAAGCTGTGCTATGGCGCTGTCAATATCCGGGTATGAAAATTTAAAACCGGCATCCTGCACTTTTTGGCTGCTTACCGTAGTACTTTTTAAGACCTCAACACTCATTTCCCCGAGTATTATTTTTAACACCGGCGCCGGAACAGGAAGGCTTATATAGAGGTTTCCATTGACGGCTTTTGCCAAAGTTGTTACCAGGCACTTAGTACACACGGGATGTGGAGCTACAGCATTATATACACCTTCGTAAGCTGTATTTTCCATGGCTTCTATATAAAGCGCTGCCAGGTCATCTATATGTATCCAGCTGGCCATTTGTTTTCCTGAGCCCGGCACAGCTGCAATACCGTATTTTAACGGTTTCAAAAGCTCTTTTAAAGCACCACCAGTACTTAGTACGATACCTGTACGGATATAGCAAAGCCTTGTCCCCCTGTCTTTAACCGCTCTCACCGACTGTTCCCACTCATAACAGGTTTGCCCCAGGAAATCGCTGGCATGCGCTGCTTGTTCAGTAAAGGGATGAGGGTTGGGAATAACCGGATCTGGTCCATACCAGCCAATAGCAGAAGCGCTTATGAAAGACTTTACTTTATGATCTGTCTTTTGCAAAGCACTGCCAATCAGCTGACCACTTTTTACCCGACTATCAGCAATCTCCTTTTTCCGTTTTTGCGTCCATCGCTTTTCAGCTACATTAGCGCCCGCCAGGTGAATAACATGATCGGCAGCAGCTACAGCACCTTCGTCAATAACCTGGTTGTCAATATCCCATTGGGCATAGGCAACATTTTTATCGTTTAACTTCTGCGGACTGCGTGTAAGGATGATCACTTCATAACCTTTTCCGGTTAATTGTTTTACTAATGCTGTTCCTATTAACCCGGTACCGCCGGTAAGTAATACAGTGGACATAGATAGAATGTTAAATGTAAAATATTAAATTAATGAATATTGAACAATCCATGTCGGTTAAAGATGTTGGTGATAACACCAACATTGGCGCCCGCCGTTGCCCGCAAATAAACTGATGATAAGTAAACGACATTAATTGAACAATATACAGCCATCTTCATAAAAAAACCTCCCGTTTTAACGGGAGGCAACAACTATAAAACTAAACCGACGTCACGCGAATTTCCACAGGGCTTAATCAGGTTTCTTACCGTCAAGGAAACTGTTGATCGTATTGATCTGACCCTGGTTCTGATCGTCAGAAGAGACTTCAAACTTGCTATAGTAACTTTCTATATGCGAAGTATTATTTTTCAGTTCCATATTGCGCCTGATATAAGCAGGAACATTTTCGAATTCATCCGTAGGATCGTTAGAGTTAGCATTAAAAGACAGGTTACGTAATTTCTGGATCCGTTCTAATTGCCTGCGCTTCTGCATCTCTTCTTCCTGGTAAGCCTCTGTTAGGTCATCAATACCCGGCTCCTCTTTTTCTACGGAAGGAAAACTGATCGATGTTCTCTTTGCTTCAACGGTCTCGGGTTTCTCGTACACAGAAAACGGCTCCTGCGGCTGCGGCCCGGCAGGTGTTTGTTTTTGCTCAGTTACAGGCTCTTCTTTAGTTTCTGCATATATATTGGCAGGCTTTGATAAGTAGCTTCTGGGCTCCTGTTTTACTTCTTCCTGTATCATCTCTGCTACCTTATTTTCATGCTGCTCAATAATACGCTCCCCGGGAACTGCAGGTGAATGAAACAGGCTTGCATCAGCATCGGCAGCTGTTACCTCTTTTTCGATATGCTCCACATCCTTTACAAATTTCAGATCCTCACTATTTGCGCTCAGGAAAAAATGCTGATCCCTGTCTTCATTTACTACATCTTCAACAACAGGCATAGGCACATCCACGAAAGGAAAATCTTCTACCAGCCTGGGCGCCATCGGATCGGGTTTCAGTTCTATAGGCACAGGTGCTTCCACAACAGGAGCGGATGCTTCAGGCTTAACTTCGGCCAAAGGCTGTGCAGGAGCTGCCGGCTGCTGATGGTTATCATTTTTCAGCGTCATTACAATTTTCCCTTCAGCCACTTCTTCCTTTTTCAATACCGGTTTAACAAAGGGATCCTTATTCTCAAACCCGGTAGCAATAAGGGTTATACCAATCTGATCGCCCAATGATTCATCATATCCCAGTCCCAGTATCACATCTGTATTATCACCGGCATGGCTTAACAGGTAAGCCTGGATGATTTCTACCTCATCCATAGTAAATTCATGCTCCCCTTCGGCGGAGTTGATATTGATAAGGATCCATTTGGCACCTTTAATATCATTATCATTTAATAGCGGCGAGTTCAATGCTTCTTCTATAGCCTGCTGCGCACGGTCTTCTCCCCTTGCTGCTGCATTTCCCAGAATAGCCCTTCCGCCATTTTTCATTACAGTGCATACATCTGCAAAGTCTACATTTATCTGGCCGGTAGAATTGATCACATCTGTGATACATTTTGCGGCAGTAGCTAATACATTATCCGCTTTTTCAAATGCCTCACGCATTTTAAGATTACCATACTGGTGGCGCAATTTGTCATTGCTGATCACCAGCAGCGTATCTACATATTGCTTTAACTGGCTGATCCCTTCTTCTGCCTGCTGCTGACGCTTTTTACCTTCATAAGCAAAAGGAGTAGTTACTATACCCACCGTTAATACACCCAGGTCTTTACAGATCTTAGCAATGATTGGAGCGCCCCCGGTACCGGTTCCACCGCCCATACCGGCAGTAATAAAGGCCATCTTGGTATTTACTTCCAGTATCTTCCGTATTTCTTCCAAAGATTCTACGGTAGCCTGGCGGCCGATCTCGGGGTTAGCACCTGCGCCCAAACCGGACGTTAACTGCGGTCCTAACTGTATTTTGTTGGGAATTTTACTGTTGGCAATAGCCTGGGCATCAGTATTGCAAATAATAAAATTCACACCTTCTATATCCTGGTTGAACATGTGGTTTACGGCATTGCCGCCACCGCCACCTACACCTATTACTTTCAGGATAGATGATTGCTCACTTGGTAAATCAAATTGAATCATAACTTAAAATTTTTAGTACGCCTGTAACGTACGGGATTACGAATGGGTTAGTAAAAGAACTCCTTACTCCGCTCCCCCTCTCCAACGTTTATCTGACAGACAAATTTGGAGAAGGGGAACAAGGCTTAAGGGATTAAAAGTTTATTTAAAAGAGCTTATTCCTGATTGATCTGCTGCCGGGTATATCCCTGCGGGCATTACGGCCGGCACTATCTTTCAAAATGTTTATCTTCCTCGTCCTCGAATATTTTGATGAGCTGTTTTTTTATATTCTCCCAAATATTCTTTTTAGGCTTTGGAGGCGCTACTGCAACGTCTGGCACGTCTGAGCTTTCTTCTGTCATGCTTTCAATTGCGCCCGGCTTTAATAAATCCTCAGGTACTTCTACTTTTATAAAGTCGTTTGTAAACTCCTGTCTTTTGTTCTCAAAATCATCGTAACCTTTCAGTATCAATCCCAGGCAGGTAGAATAAGTAGGTTTTGCCAGCTCATCAATATGCCCTGCTGCCAAATGCTCATTAGGCAGGCCGATACGTGCAGGCAAGCCGGTTACATACTCGGTAAGCTGAATTAAATGTCTTAACTGGGATCCGCCGCCGGTAAGGATAATACCTCCGTTCAGGTGGCGGTTATCCATGCCTATTTGTTTTAAATGGTAAGTAACAAAATCCAGTATCTCGCTCATGCGGGCCTGTATAATGTTAGCCAGGTTTTTTACACTGATCTCTTTTGCAGGCATACCGCGTAAACCGGGGATCGTAATATAGGCATTGGCTTTAGCCTCGTTTGCCAGAGCACTGCCAAACTGGGTTTTCATTTGCTCGGCCTGACTTTTTAATACTCCCAAACCGGTTTTAATATCGTTAGTGATATTTTCCCCGGCAAAAGGTATCACGGCAGTGTGGCGCAATACACCTTCAGCAAACACTGCAATATCGGTAGTACCACCGCCTATATCTACAATAGCCACGCCAGCCTCCAGGTCTTCCTGGGCCATTACGGCTGCCGCAGAAGCTAATGGCTGCAACACCAGGTCTTTGGTTCGTAAACCAGCTTTCTCAACGCTCCTGTTAATATTACGGATCGCATTTTTGTCGCCGGTAATGATATGGAAATTAGCGCCCAGTTTTACACCGCTGTAGCCGATGGGCCTTACAATATCGGGCATATTATCTATAGTGTACTCCTGGGGGATCACATCAATAATTTCATCGCCGGCAGGTATGTAGGTTTTATACTGTTTGTTGATCAGCAAGTCCACTTCTGCCTGTGTAATTTCTTCTTCCTCATTTTCGCGAACAATGTCCCCGCGCGTCTGAAGACTTTTAATATGATGGCCCGCAATACCCACATACACATCATTGATATTCAAATTAGGATTCAAAGACATGCAATTTTCAAGCGCCTGCCTGATCGCCTTAATTGTTTCATCAATGTTTAATACCTGGCCATGCTTTACGCCGTTGCTATTGGCTTTTCCAAAACCAAGGATCTCCAGCTTGCCAAACTCGTTTTTACGGCCGGCAATGACAGCGATTTTGGTGGTACCAATATCAAGACCTACAATAATGGGTTGTTCGGAATTCATAGTATATCGTTTTTTAGTTGTTTTACTTTTTACTAATTATAATTTATCCATTCTTCTTAGCATCTTTCTTCTTAGCAGGTGTTGTTTTTTCTGCCGGTTCAGGCTTCAGTAACACATTTCTTTTTACTTCCTTCTCTTCTGTTTTCTTAACAGCCGGTTTCTTTGCTTCAACCTTAGCCGCTGTTTTAGCAGACGCTTTAGCACTTGTTGTTTTCGACTCTGGTTTTTTCGGTACAGGAGATTTACTATCAGCCTTTTTTACCGCTGTTTTCTTTTCATTAGCCTTTGCCGATCCCGGCTTCTTATCCGAAGTTTTTGTACCTGCAGACTTTACGGTTGCAACAGGCTTCGTAACTTTTTTTGCAGGCTCAGCTTTTGGATTTACTTCTTTCCCGCCTGACGAACGGACAGACTTAACAGCTGCTTTTTCTTCTTTTTTTATAACAGGTTTTACAGCTTTCACCGGGTCTGCCTTTTTAACTACCGGAGCCGCAGCCACAGTTACTTTTTTCTCTTCAGGCTCATCTTCTCCGTCATTCATAAAAAGCGTTGAGTCTGCCGGTTCAATTGCACCGTAAATCTCGTCGGCGGATAAAGTAGTATCGCCCTGGGGCAGGACCGCATAATTTACTACAGGCGCTATCTGCAACATTTCGTTATACTCTCTAGACTGCTGCAACAGTTGCTCAATATTTTTTCTTAGCTGGATGGAGTCTACCCTGGTATAATTCCCCTTTACGCCAATTACCTGGCCGTTGTACTGCACATCAATTTTCTGATATTTATCAAAGCCGGTACGCTTCAGCACCTGGTCGTAAAACAAATACAACCTGTGGAATTTTGAAACGATATCATTACCATCACCCAGGTCTACTTTATGATTGCCTACTACAGGAATCATTTCCAGGTTCCAGCAATCAGCACCACAATTATTGATATCAATCTGCGCTACCTGTGCATTCCAGAAAGGATCACTGCTGACAAAAGAGGCCGTGGCAATTATATTCTGCATTAAAATACTATCGGCACTGTTCATTATTTTTTTTGCAGGATAACCGGTAAATACAGGCAGATCGAGGCTTATCTTGTCTGACAAAGGAATATGCTTACCCGCCTCATCAATATAAAAAGACGCGCCCTGGCTGGTAAATATTCTTGCCAGCGGCTTACGTTCTGTTACATTTGCATGGAGTATAGCGTTGTTATCGAAATAAAGGTCGGCGTTATACACCCATGCGCTCTGCTCCAGCAAATCTTCAATCACCGGCAGGTTAAACTCCGATTTGCGCTGGCCGGTTATATTGCCATTGCTCGCAGTTTTTAACAATTCGGCTATCTGTTCTTTTGAAGTAAAGAGCATATCCTCTTTAAAACCCTGAATCTGTATATCATAGCCTTTACAAACGCCTGCTTCCTGTACGCGCATAGCAGCAGTGATAACAGTGCCCATGCCTATCGCTACGCCCAACCACATGAGCGTCAGAAAAAATCGTTTTATGGCTCTTTTTCTTTTCACTTTATTAAAATCTGTTTTACAGGCGCTACCAGCTTATCTATATCTCCCGCACCTGCGATAACCAATACTTCTCCAAATTCTTTGTCCCTGTTTACAGCAAAATTGTTTTCTACCCAATCCAGTAATTGTTTTTTGGTATATAATGCTTTTGCTTCCAGCTCCACATTTTCTAAAATCATGCTGCTGCTTACGCCCTCTATAGGCAGCTCACGCGCCGGGTATACAGGTAACAAAATGACACGATCCACCTTACCTAACACTTCTGCAAATGCTGATGCAAAGTCCCGGGTCCTGGTGAATAAATGAGGCTGAAAAATAAGCGTACATCTTTTTCCCGGGAACAGTGATTTTACACCATTTATCAACGCTTTCAGCTCTTCCGGATGATGGGCATAATCATCTACAAACACAAGGTCTTCCCGGCAGATGATATATTCAAATCTTCGCTTTACTCCTTTAAACCCAGCCACTGCATTTTTTATCTTTTCCTCCTCTATGCCCATACTGTTGGCCACAGCAACAGCCGCCATCATATTTTCCACATTATGCATGCCACCCATGTTCAGCCTTATACCTGCAATGGTTTTTTCCTGCAATACTGCATCAAAGTTGTAGCCGCCATCTTTCATTTGTATGTTGGCTGCATATATTTCAGCGCTGTCGTTCTGCAGGCTGTAGGTTAATGTTCTGTCTGCCGCGAGTTTTCTTTCCAGGCCAAACTTTTTAAGTAACAGCCCTCCGGGTTTCACCTTTCCTGCAAATTCTCTGAAAGCCTCTTTTACGTTTTCTTCAGTTCCGTAAATATCCAGGTGATCGGCGTCCATTGCCGTTACCACTGCCACATCAGGACTTAATTTCAAAAAGCTCCGGTCATATTCATCTGCTTCTACCACACAAACATTATTGGCGCTGCTCCAGAAATTAGTGTCATAATTGGCAGAGATTCCGCCCAGAAAAGCGTTACATCCATACCCGCTATCGCGTAGCAAATGCGCTACCATAGTTGAGGTAGTCGTTTTACCATGTGTGCCGGCCACGCATATATTGAACGAGGTTTCCGTGATCACCTGCAAAATATCACTGCGCTTTACAACGCGGTAACCATGCTCCTGGTAATACACCAGCTCTTTATGATCTTTGGGCACGGCAGGTGTGTACACTACGTAATCGGCATCTTTAGGGATACGTTCCACATCTTCGGTATAATGCACCTCAATACCTGCTGCCTTCAAATCCTTTGTATTTTCTGTCTCAGTTTTATCGTAACCACTCACATTTTTACCAATTGACGCAAAGTACCTCGCAATAGCGCTCATGCCAATGCCGCCTATACCAATAAAGTAAACGGTCTGTACCTGGTCAATATGTTTGTGTGTTACGCTCATATCCCGCTTCAAAAAATGGATTTATTCAATACTTTTTAAAATTTCATCCGCTACTCTTTCCGCTGCATTGATAATGGCCAGCTTAGAAAGATTGTTGCTTATTTCCTGTCTTTTATTTTCATCGGCAGCCAGCTCAATTACCCTCTTCACCACTTTGCTCCCCGCCTCCGAGTCTTTTACTATTAATGCCGCATTCTTATTCACTAACTGCTGCGCATTTACTGTTTGATGATCTTCGGCAGCATAAGGATAAGGAACAAAAATCGCCGGCTTTTTAGTTACGCATATCTCCGCCACTGTCATGGCTCCTGCTCTTGCTACGATAATATCTGCGGCAGCATAAGCATATTCCATATCTGTAATAAACTCATTCGCCCATACCTGCTTATGCTCTTCGGCCACATGTGCAGCTTGGGCTGACAATGTTTTACCTGTTTGCCAGATGAGCTGCAAACCCGCCTTTAGCAATTCATTCACACCGGCCAGCACGGCTTCGTTAACAGATTTAGCGCCCAGGCTTCCACCTACTACCAGCAAGGTTGTTCTTCCTTCTTCCAGTCCAAAAAAAACAAGGGCCTCTTTTTTGCTGATGGCAGCATTTACGATCTGGCTGCGCACCGGGTTACCTGTAACTATGATCTTACCCGCAGGAAAAAATTGCTCCATGCCGTCCGCTCCTGTAAAGACCTTAGTGGCATGTTTTGCCAGCATTTTATTGGCCTTGCCTGCAAAAGAATTAGACTCATGAATAAATGTGGGAATACCCTGCCCCTGGGCATGCTTCAGCACAGGAAAAGTAGAGTAACCACCCACCCCAATAACTGCATCAGGCCTGAACTCTTTAAAGATCTTTCTTACCTGGAAAAAGCTTTTTATGATTTTTACCGGAAGCCCAATATTTTTTATCAAAGAACTACGGTTTAACCCTGCTATATCTATGCCTCTTATATCGTATCCTGCCTGCGGAACTTTATCCATTTCCATTTTTCCCTTAGCGCCTACAAACAGGAATTCCGTATCCGGCTCCCTTTGCTTCAGCGCGTTGGCTATAGCTATTGCCGGGAATATATGACCTCCCGTACCACCACCTGCTATGATAATTTTTTTACTCACTTTTATCTTTGTTGTCATCTGTTACAACTGGCTCTGCAATTTTAACAGGCTCCATATTCTCAACGTTTCTTGACACGCTTAAAATAATACCTATTGCCAGGCAGGTAAATAAAAAGCTGGAACCGCCCATACTTACCAATGGCAGCGTAACCCCCGTAACCGGAAACAGGTTTACTGTTACCGCCATATTAGCCAATGCCTGTATAGCCAGCGTAAAACTCAGTCCCAGTGCCAGGAATGCCCCGAAAGCAAACGGGCATTTTTTAAAGATCCTGATACATCTGAACAAAAACACCAGGTACACAAATACCAGGAAGGCGCCGCCTATTATACCATACTCTTCTATGATGATCGCAAAAATGAAATCATTATATGCCTGTGGCAAATAGTCGCGGGTAGTGCTGTTACCGGGGCCCACACCCAGGATGCCTCCTTTTGCAATAGCTATCTTTGCCTGGTTCACCTGGTACATTTCATCGGTATCAGCCTCTTTACCGCCATACATAAAATTCTCTACACGCCCTACCCACGTCCTTACGCGCACCCATATACCGCCAGACTTCTTTGCAGGAGCTTCAGCCGACACATGTTCCGTAGCCACAGGCGCAGATTCTTTATCTGAATGATGTTGTGCCACTGCCGCAATGATCAGCATAGTGATAGGTATTAAGGCAAGGCCCCCCACCATTAAAAGGTGCTTTGTATTAACCCTTCCTATAAATAACAGGATCATACAGCTGGCTCCTAATAACAACGCGGTAGATAAGTTTGCCGGAGCAATCAGCAAGCAGGTTATAGCTATGGGAAGCATTACCGGCAAAAAGCCTTTTTTAAAATCCTTAATCACCTGCTGCTTCCTGCTAAGCAATCTTGCCAGGTACATAAATAATGCAAGCTTGGCCAGATCGGAAGTTTGCATGGTCATGTTGATGATGGGCAATTTGATCCACCGGCTGCCTTCATTGATCTTGGCACCAAAGAACAATGTATAGATCAGCAGCGGAATACTTAACAAAAACAATATCTGCGCTACTTTGGAGTAGATGGTATAATTAACCCTGTGCGCAAAGTACACTACTGCAAAACCCAGGAGAATAAAAATGATCTGCTTAAAAAGATATATTTCTGTATTGCCTTTATAATTTTTATATGCCAAAGAACCTGTGGCGCTGTACACGGCTAAAAGAGATACCAGCGTAAGTAATACCACCAATGCCCATATTACCTTATCACCACGGGTATGGCGATTTAAGTTCTCGCGCCAGTCCGTAGACGGTATATTGCTTCTTATTTCAGTTGTTGCAGACATTGCTTAGTTCATTATTCATAGTTAATGGTTCACCCACAGGTTATATACTTCCACCGGATGCATTATTTTACAGATCAATTACAGCGCTCTTAAACTGCGCTCCCCTGTCTTCGTAATTTTTAAACAGATCGAAGCTTGCACAACCGGGGCTCAGCAACACCACATCTCCTTTCTCAGAGTAGCTGAAAGCAGCTACTACGGCCTCCTGCGCACTGGTTGTGTCTATCATAACAGGCACTACTTCTTCAAAAGCCTCATGGATCTTTTTATTATCCTTACCCAGGCAAATGATCGCTTTCACCTTTTCTTTTACCATATCCATCAGCAGGCTGTAATCATTTCCTTTATCAACACCACCCAAAATCAACACCGTGGGCTTGTCCATATTTTCCAGCGCAAACCAGGTAGAGTTCAGGTTGGTAGCTTTGCTATCATTGATAAACTCTACACCCCGGATGGTAGCCACATATTCCATCCTGTGCTCCAGGTTCTGGAAGGTTTGTACCGCCTCACGAATTTTTTCTTTCCGGATCTCCATTGTGGTACCCGTCAGGCATCCTGCCATAGTATTGTATTGGTTGTGTTTACCTTTAAGCGTAAAATCGAATACGCTCATTGTCATAAAATCCTCTCCTGCTCTTACGTACATATTGCCGTCCCTGATAAATGCCGCGCTTTTTTCGTTTGCCATACTGATCGTTAATGGGTTAGAATGAATATTAAATTGATCTATATATTTCATGGTTACTTCATCATCCAGGTTGTAAATGAAGTAATCACCTGCCTTCTGATTTTTTATTATTCTGAACTTACTCTCTATATATTTTTCAAACCGGTAATCGTAACGATCCAGATGGTCTTCTGTAATGTTGGTCAGTACTGCTATATCTGCCCTGAAATCAACAATATCATCCAGCTGGAAACTGCTCACTTCCACCACATACACGGGCTTGGGATCTACAGCCACCTGCTTTGCAAACGACTCGCCTATATTACCTACCAACGCTGCGTCCAAACCTCCTGTTTTTAAAATGTGCCAGATAAGCGAAGTGGTGGTGGTTTTACCATTGCTTCCTGTAATAGCCACTATCTTACTATCTCCTTTAAACCTGTAAGCCAGCTCAATCTCACTGATAACAGGAATCCCTTTCCGGCGGATCTTTTTTACCATTTCGTTCTTCTCCGGTATGCCGGGACTTTTCATGATCTCGTCCGCAGCAAGGATCTTTTCTTCACTATGCTTGCCTTCTTCCCATTCAATACCCGCAGCGTCCAGCTCATTACGATATACTTCTTTCAAAGAACCACTGTCGGAAACCAATACCTCATACCCTTTCTGCTTAGCCAGAATGGCCGCGCCTACCCCGCTTTCACCTCCACCCAGTATGATCAGTTTCTTCGGCACTATTATCTTAGTTTAAGTGTTACCAGGCATATTACTACCAGCATTACCTGTATGATCCAAAAGCGGGTTACAATCTTTGCTTCATGATACCCTTTTTTCTGAAAGTGGTGATGCAAAGGGCTCATTAAAAAAATACGTCTCCCCTCTCCATACTTTTTTTTAGTGTATTTAAAATAAGTAACCTGTAGGCTCACACTTAATATCTCTACAAAAAACACCCCGCAGAAAATAGGTATCAGTAATTCTTTATGTACAATAATAGCAATGGCAGCTATAATACCCCCTAATGTTAAGCTGCCCGTATCTCCCATAAACACCTGCGCCGGGTAAGAGTTATACCACATAAAGCCTACGCATGCTCCTATCATGGCAGCCAGAAATATTGACAGCTCACCCAGATTGGGTATATACATGATATTAAGATAGTCCGCAAAGAAAAAGTTACCGCTGGCGTAGGCAAAGATGCCCAGCAACACCCCTATTAAAGCAGAAGTGCCCGAAGCCAGACCATCCAACCCGTCTGTAATATTGGAAGCATTTGATACTGCTGTTATAATGAATATTACTACCAGGATATATAAAACCCATGTATATTGTTTTAAAGCATCAGGCAGCAGCCTGGAGTAGTTAAACTCGTGATTTTTTACAAACGGGATAGTAGTAATAGGCTCTTTGGTCTCCACAAAATGCTTTTCCTTATTATTTACCATCCGGGTAATAATATTGGGGTTGCCCGGATTAGGAGTGCCATGATATTCCCTCCAGATCTTAACATCGCTGTTAAAATATAAAACCGCCCCTACCAGGATACCTATTCCTACCTGGCCAAAAATCTTAAACCATCCTGCAAGGCCATCTTTATCGCCTTTTTTATAAGCAACGCCCTGCTCCTGTGCCAGGCGTTTGGCCCTCAGCTTTAAATAATCATCAATAAACCCAATAATACCCAGCCATATTGTGCAGGCCAGCATGAGTAATACATATACGGTATTCAAACGGGCAAAAAGCAAAGTAGGTACCAGAATACCCAGTATGATAATAATACCCCCCATTGTTGGCGTTCCTTTCTTTGCCTGCTCGCCGGCCAGACCTAAATCGCGAACGGTTTCGCCTACCAGCTTTGCACGCAGGATATTGATCAGTTTTTTGCCATACACCAATGTAATGATCAGGGCAAGCAGCACTGCCATCATAATGCGGAAGGTCTGAAATTCCATCAGCTGTCTTCCGGGAAAGTTGATCCCCTGTTGCTTAAACCATTCAAATAAGTGATATAACATAATTTTAATTTGCCAATGAGCCAATCTGCTAATAAGCTGATTTTTTATTTACCCAATAACTCAAACATTTCCCTTACCACTTCCTTATCATCGAAATGATACTTTACACCATTTATCTCCTGGTATTTCTCATGCCCCTTACCAGCCACCAAAACAATATCTTCATTATTCGCAAGGCTGATGGCTGTTTTTATGGCCTCCTTCCTGTCTGCAATTGAAATACATTTTCTTCTCGCAGCCGCGGGGACTCCTGCTTCCATCTCTTTTATAATTTCACCGGCGTCTTCAAAGCGGGGGTTATCGCTTGTTAATATTACTTTGTCGCTGTATTCACAGGCCACCTCAGCCATTACCGGCCTTTTGGTTTTATCCCTGTTACCACCGCAGCCTGCTACTGTTATCACCTGCTCAAAACCTTTTTTCAACTTTTTTATCGTGGCCAGCACATTTAACAAAGCATCGGGCGTATGCGCATAATCAATAATAGCAATCACTCTTTCTGCCGGGGACATGATGTACTCAAACCGTCCTTCTGCACCATTTAAAGTGCTTAGCATCTGCAACACTTCATACTTACCCTGCCCCAGGCAAACAGCTGCACCATACACTGCTAAAAGATTGTGTGCATTAAACTCGCCAATCAGCCGAAAGTGCACTTCCTGCCCGTCTATATTCATGTGCAGTCCCATAATGCCATTATCCAGCACTTTCCCTTTAAAATCACTTACAGCTTTTAAGGAATAGGTTTTGACCAGAGCCTTTGTATTCTGCACCATCACCATCCCTCTTTTATCATCTATATTGGTGATAGCAAAGGCAGCTTTGGGCAAACCATCAAAGAACTGTTTCTTTACACGGATGTATTCATCAAATGTTTTATGATAATCCAGGTGATCATGTGTTATATTGGTAAAAATGCCTCCCGCAAACTCCAAACCATTTATACGATGCTGATCTATGGCATGAGAGCTCACTTCCATAAATACATAAGAACAACCTTCATCCACCATCCTTTTCAACAGCTGATTTAGCTGAACCGTATCAGGAGTAGTGTGGGTAGCAGGCAGAATAGCATTGCCTATATGATTCTGCACTGTACTTATCAGGCCACATTTATATCCCAGACCGCTAAATAGCTGGTACAGCAAAGTGGCAACGGTAGTTTTACCATTAGTTCCGGTAACCCCAACCAGCTGTAGCTGTACAGACGGGTTGCCATAAAAATTATGGGCCATTATACCCGCTGCGGCTGCACTGTTTTCTACCTGTATGTATACTACTCCGGCAGCAATAGCAGCCGGCAACGCTTCGCACACTATGGCCACAGCACCACCTGTAATTGCTTTGTCAATGAACTGATGACCATCAGCCGCTACACCTCTCAGCGCTATAAACAGGTTTCCCGGCTGAATATTCCGGGAGTCAATACAAACACCAGTTACCTCTGTATCCGTATTTCCTGACACCGATATTAAACTGGTTTTATATAGAACTTCCTGTAATTGCACAATACTGCTAATGAATGTATAATAAGAATGAATTAAACAAGATTCAATACAATGTCCTGCCCTTTCCTGAAAGGCGCACCCGGCTGAATAGACTGATCAGCTACTTTCCCACTACCCTTTGCACGCACGCGCAATCCTTTCTCTTCCAGTAACCTGATCGCATCCCTAAGCCCCATACCTTTTACATTAGGCACCAGGTTATCTTTTACTATATTGGTTTTTAAGATCCTCTTATAATTAGTTGCATACATGGAAGCCCAGCCGTTTTGCTGTATAGAATCCACATAAGGCATATCCAGGTAGCTCAGTACATTTTTAATAGCATTGGAGCTGCCGGCATAGAAATAACTTGTGCTGTCCACAGCGCCTTCATACTCTTTGGGTGTTTTCCGGTCTACATACATAGAATACACTTTTGTAGCAATTTCGCGAAACACGGGTGCGGCCAGCTGGCCTCCGTAATACAGGCCGGAACCGGCTTTGGTACGAACTACTACAATGCAGGAATATTGCGGATTGTTAGCAGGAAAATAACCTGCAAATGAAGCCTGGTAAATACCAGCACCATATTTGGTATTACCGTCTGCCACCCGCGCTGTACCCGTTTTACCTGCTACCTTGAAAGGCATGTCTTTAAATACATTTTTCCCAGAACCCTCTGTAATTACCAATTCAAGTGCTTTTTTAGCTGCTTCAATGGTTGCAGGTTTACCTATTTGCTGCTCCAGAACAGCCGGTTTCATTTCTTTTACTACTACCCCTTTATTACGTACACTATTCACCAGGTAAGGACTAACCATAGTACCGTTATTGGCGATAGCATTATATAATGTTAATAATTGCATAGGGCTTACCTGTATGGCATACCCGAAGGCCATAGTTACCAGGTTCATCTGACCGCCATGATCTACCTGCAGCGGGGCAACCCGGGGATTAGGTATGGCAGCAAGATCTATAGGTGATTTTTTGGTAAGATGATATTTATCCAGGTACTCTTTATACTCAACAGGCTTTTTACCAAAAGCTTTGAGCGCTACCCTGCCCATTCCCACATTAGAGCTATGTGCTATACATTCTTCTATAGTCAGTACGCTTTTTGGCATCCTGTGCGCATCAGTAATAGGACGCGGTCCTACCTGCATACGCCCTGTGCTGCCCACTTCAAATAAATCTCCCGGCTTAACATCTCCCTTATCTATTGCAGCAAGGTAACTTACTATTTTAATGGTGGAGCCAGGCTCTGTCACCCTCAGCGCATAGTTATCATTTTCCCAATAGGTGGTATCGTTAGGATTACGTCCAAGATTGGCGATGGCTTTAATTTTACCTGTTTTGGTTTCCATTAAAATAGCTGTCCCATACTCTGCATGTGTTGACTGCAACATGCGCAATAATGCAGTTTCGGTAATATCCTGCATGTTTACATCTAACGTAGTATAGATATCTCTTCCATCTTCTGGTTCTACCTGGAAACCCTGTACCGGCACAGCTCCGCCAGAAATAAATCTTACCAGCCGCTGACCATTTTGCCCGTTCAGCAAACTGTCGTAGCTCATTTCAAGGCCCACATTCATCTTCTTCACCTTACCCTCGCTATTAACATATTCGCGGCTCAGGCCAATAGTTCTGTTAGCCAGCAACCCGAAAGGTGCAATACGCTTGCTGGTTTGCTCTACAATGATCCCGCTTTTATTTTTTCCCAGCCGGATTAATGGAAAATCCCGGAGGGCTTTATAATCAGCAAAAGAAATTTTCTTCTTTAAAGCATAATACCTGTTGCCTTTCTTGTATGCTTTATCAAATTCTGCTTTATACTCTTTTGCTGTTTTATCCTTAAAATAAGCAGCCATAGCAACGGCAAAAGAATCAATATACAGGTTATAGACCTTTCCCCCTTTATCCCGAAGCCCATCGGCCTTAAAGTCCATATAAATATCAAACTGCGGCAACGATGTGCTTAACATTTGCCCGTCCTCGCTGAAGATAGTACCTCTGTCCGCATTGATCTCCACAATTTTCTGGTGCATACTATCGCCCATGCTCCTCCAGTGCTCTCCCTGGAATTTCTGGATAATAACAGCTTTACCCAGTACCATTACAGACAGCACCACTATGCCTATAAAGCACAGGTAAACACGCCATAATATGTCCTTTTTTACCTCCATATTCTAACCCTCCCGCAGGAAGAGATATATTTATTTAAAATTTTACCCGGCTATTTTACTGCACATTTGCCATGTAACTTTCCAGCGAATCCTTTAGCACATAAGGTGTTTCATTCAGCTCACTCAGTCCCAGCGGCTGCAAGGCTTTTGACAATTCGCTGGGTTTACTGCGGAACATTACTTCACTTTTCAGGTTTTTATATTCCCACTGTAATTCCTTTACCTCTTTGGCCATCGCATTTATTTTCCGAACTGTTTTATCAGCAGTGTGCCCGTTGTAGATATATACCACTGCCAGAAAAGCAAGAAAGAAAAGAAACGGCACCTGCCTTACAATGGATTGATAATTCAACCATTTTTTCCAGCTCAATTTTAACCGCTTTTCTTTCATACTAATGTTTTTGTAGTTAGCCTCACTCCCAACCCCTCTCCTCCAAAGGAGTCCTTTCGGACAAAGGAGAGGGAAGTGAGACTTCTGAAAAAAGTTTATGTACTCACGATAAGTATTCTATTCCGTTATCTTTTATCACAATCTTTCCGCAACTCTCAGCTTAGCGCTTCTGGATCTTGTATTTCTTTTTAATTCTTCCTGAGCGGCTACTACTGGCTTTTTTGTAATCACCTTAAACACCTGCTCCTTTTTTGTATTTATAAAAGGATTTTCATCCGCCTCTTCAAAACTCCCTTCTTTAAAAAAATGCTTCACCAGCCGGTCTTCTATAGAATGAAAGGTGATGACCGCTATTCTGCCGCCCGGCTTTAGTAATGCAACAGATTGCTCCAGCATATCTTTCAGCACCTGTACTTCCTCATTCACTTCCATCCTTAATGCCTGGAAAACCTGCGCGAAATACTTATTCGGATTTCCTTTTACTACATCTCTCAGCGCATTTTTAAACCCTTCAATAGTTTTAAGCGAAACCGAATTACGCACCAACACTATGGTTTTTGCAAGCGTCCGGGCATTTGTTACTTCCCCGTATTGCTCAAACAACTTATGCAGCCTCACTTCAGGGTAATTTTGTACTACATTAAAGGCAGTCACCTGTTGCCTTCTGTCCATCCGCATATCCATATCAGCATTAAACCTGATGCTAAAGCCACGGTCCGCTTCATCAAACTGATGACTGCTAACACCTAAATCAGCCAGTATGCCATCCACCTTGCTCACTCCCTGCAAGCGCAGGAATCTTTGCAGATGCCTGAAATTTTCGGGGATAAAAGTCACCCGTTGATCATCCGGCACATTTTGCTGCGCATCTGCATCCTGGTCAAATGCGTACAACCGTCCCTCTTCATCCAGGTGCTTTAATATTTCAGCAGAGTGGCCGCCACCGCCAAATGTGGCATCTACATATACACCCTGCGGATTAATGTTTAACCCATCAATGGTTTCATGCAGCAGCACGGGGATATGGTAGCCGGTTGATAAGTTAACAGGTTGACAGGTTGACAAGACTTCCTTTTCTTCCCCATCCCTGCTCCTGTTGTTTTTCCTTTTCAACTTATTAACTTTTAAACATTTCAACTTACCAACTATACCCCGCCCATAACCAGGCTGGCCAGATCGCTGAACGACTCCGGTGAGAACGAATCAAAGAACTCTTTATACTTAGCGGTATCCCAGATCTCCATTTTATTACCTGCAGGTACCAGCACTATATCTTTCTGAAGCGTAGCGTACTCTCTCAATGTGGGTGGCAGCAAAAGCCGGCCTGCACTATCCGGTTCCACTATAGTTGCGCCGTTCAAAAAATAGCGCTTGAACTGCCTCACTTTAGGATCAAAATCATTCAGTGCATTGATCTTTTCTGCAATAGGCTCCCAGGAGCTTAGCGGATAAAGGCTCAGGCATTTTTCAAATCCCCTGTTTATAACAAAACGTTCGGTATCCCCCTCTCCCAGCTGCTTTTTAAAGCCAGCCGGTAAAAGAAAGCGGCCCTTCGCATCAACTGTGGCCTCAAACTCTCCAAGGAAACCGGTCATAAATAGTGTTTATTTGATTTGCAAGTACTAAACAAACACAAAGTAACACTTTTTCCCACTTATCTACCAAATTTTAGCATTTTTGATTTATCCACAAATAAAAAATGGCTGTAATGCAGTACAGCAAAGGGATTGGCAGCTTTTCTGGCTCATTTTAAGAAAAACAGATGTTAATATAATGTGGATTAATGTGCTTTAACAGTGGAAATCCCATAAAACGGTGTAAAATTATGCGTATCGGGTTGTAAAAACTGTTGAAAATACAGATTTTTGCTGCATTTAACAGTCGGGATATATTTATAATGATGAAGGGTACGACGCTCCGCAGGAATCTTTGGGACAACAAAAAGATAATAGTAGCACTACCAACGATCCCATAAAACTAAAAAATGCATCCTAAAAACTTATCTATAAAGGATTTTACATATCAACTGCCGGAAGAGAGAATTGCCTTTCATCCATTACCCAACCGGGACGACGCCCGGCTTCTTATTTTTGAAAAAAGAAAGATCCAAACAGATATTTACAGGCATATAGCCCAACATATTCCTGGTGGCAGCCTGGTGATCTTTAACAACACGAGAGTAGTTGAGGCAAGGCTCTTATTTAAAAAAGATACCGGCGGACTCATTGAAATTTTTTGCCTGCAACCGCATGAGATGTATGCCGATATTACTTCCGCAATGAATGAAACGGGTAAAGTAACCTGGCTTTGCCTGATTGGCGGCGCTGCCAAGTGGAAAAGCGGGCAACTGTTATCCTTACCTTTTTCTGTAAGCGGACAGTCTTACTCACTTAAGGCTGCGCTTGTGGGAAAAAGAAGCGATTGCTACGTGGTAGCGCTTAGCTGGGACAGCAGCCTGAGCTTTGCTGAAGTATTGCACCACGCAGGCCATGTACCTTTACCTCCTTACATAAAAAGAGCAGATGAGACAGCAGACAAAAACCGCTACCAGACCGTATTTGCGCGTTACGACGGATCGGTGGCAGCACCAACCGCAGGATTACACTTCACAAAAGAAGTTCTGGCATCTCTCAAAGAAAAAGGCATAAGGCAGCAATTTGTAACGCTGCATGTAGGCGCAGGAACCTTTAAACCGGTAAAAGCCGAAACCATGCAGGAACATGAAATGCACGCTGAATTTATTGAAGTGGGCCGGGAACTGATACAACAACTGCTGGAGCATAAGGAGGGGCCGCTGGTTGCCGTGGGCACTACTTCTTTAAGAACGCTTGAAAGCCTGTTCTGGCTGGGCGCGAAGCTCATCAGCCAGCCTGGTATTTTTGATCATACGTTGCCCGTGCTTACCCAGTGGGAACCATACGAAACCCTTTCTCCACCTTCAAAAGAAGCAACGCTCAGGGCGCTGCTTGCTTACCTGGATGTCCAAAACGCCAGCCAGCTGATTGCTAAAACGCAAATCATCATTGCCCCCGGCTATGATTTCAAAATGATTAATGGCCTCGTAACTAATTTTCACCAGCCCGCCTCTACGCTCCTGCTCCTGGTGGCCGCACTGGTGGGTAATGATTGGAGGAAGATTTATAATTATGCCCTTGAAAACCATTTTCGCTTTTTAAGCTACGGCGATGGGTGTTTGTTGTGGGTATAAAAGACAAAAATATCTTTATTTTTACAGGAGAAAAGCTGTTTTTATGAACCACGATATTCATATAAAAAGGATATACGAACCGTTCTCAAAGGAAGACGGGTTCCGGGTTTTGGTGGACCGTGTCTGGCCAAGAGGTATCTCTAAAGCTGCCATCCATTTAGACATGTGGGCAAAAGAAATGGCTCCCAGCACTGCCTTACGTAAGTGGTTCAACCACGATCCAGCAAAGTGGGAAGCTTTTAAAACCAGGTATAAGGCGGAGCTTGATGAAAATGATGCGCTTGAAGCATTTGCCCGTGAATGCAGCCGGCATCCGGTTGTTACTTTTTTATATGGAGCCAAAGACACTGAACACAACCAGGCCATAGTATTACAGCAATACATCATTCAAAAACTGAAAAATCAACGTTTCTAAATGAACAGGAATACAATAACAGAAATGGCTACAGCCGCCATACATGGTGTGCAGGATGATATAGCAGAACACGCCCATCTTATGCCTATATACGCAACTTCTACGTTCACCTTTGACAGCGCCGAGCAGGGAATGGACCGGTTTTCGGGTAAAGAGCCGGGATTTATCTATTCAAGGTTTGGCAATCCTACTACTTCAGCAGCAGCACAACTGGTTGCAGCTCTTGAAACACATGGGCTAAAAACAGCAACAGGTGAGCCCATGGAGGCACACGCATTCCTTACTTCAAGCGGGCAGGCTGCACTGGCCGCTATGCTGATGAGCCTCGTAAAAGCCGGGGATACCATTATCTCTGACCATGTTTTGTACGGAGGCTCTTATGAGTTCTTAAATAATTTTTTACCGGCATTTGGCGTACGTACGGTATTTATAAATATAACCGACCTCAACGCGCTTGAAAACGCATTGAAAAATGATCCCTCCGTCAGGCTGATCCACATTGAAACTCCTGCCAACCCCCTCATGCAATGCACCGATATGGAAGCAGTATGCCGGATAGCGCAAAAGCACGGGGTCATTGTTACCATCGACAATACTTTTGCTACGCCCTATTTACAGCAGCCTTTCAAATACGGAGTAGATTATATTTTTCACTCTACCACAAAATTCCTCAACGGGCACGGCAGCGCTATCGGCGGAGTTATTATTGGCCGCCACATCAATTTTATGCGTACCCAAATGGCAAAAACCCATAAGCTGCTGGGAGGGAACAGCAATCCTTTCGATGCCTTTATGCTGATGCAGGGGATTAAAACATTAGCTGTAAGAATGGACAGGCATTGCAGTAATGCCGGGCAGGTTGCTGACTACCTCTCTGCCCACCCTGCCGTGGCCAAAGTTAATTACAATGGCCTGGCCAGCCATCCGGATTATATCATGTCAAAAAAGCAGATGCGTGCAGCAGGCGCGGTTTTGAGTTTTGAGCTAAAAGGTGGGTTTGACCAAAGTGTACAATTCATCAACAAGCTACAATTATGCGTGCGCGCGGTATCCCTGGGAACAGTTGACACGCTGATCTCCCACCCCGCTTCTATGTCGCACAGCGGTATGTCAAAAGAAGAACAGGAAAAGGCCGGGATATCAGACGGTTTGATCAGGATGAGCGTAGGGCTGGAAGATATTAACGATATCCTGAACGACCTGGGACAGGCGCTAAGCTAAAGATCTTGAAAACAGGGTATGAATAACTAAAAAAAAGCTCCGCGATAATGCGGAGCCAATAAAACAATAAAACAAAACCAAAAATTTAGTTCAGGTGTGCCTCAATTTTCTTTACAAAATTGCCTTTAGGCTGAGCGCCCACTAATTTATCTACTACCTGGCCGCCTTTGATAAATAAGATAGCAGGTATAGAAGTAATGCCGTAGTCCATAGAAACCTGCGGATTTACGTCCACATTCAGCTTACCAATATTCACTTTACCATCATATTCTTTTGCCAATTCTTCAATTACCGGGCCTATAGCGCGGCAGGGGCCACACCATTCTGCCCAGAAATCTACTACAGTTAGTTTATCTGAATCCAGAACTTCTGCCTGGAAGTTTGCGTCGTTAAATTCTTTCGCCATTATTAAGATAGTTTTAAAAGTTGATAATTTTTATGTGAATGTTACACCAAAGTTAAGTCCACAAATTAAATAACAGCAATAGTGTCATTTTGTTGTGAAGAAAATGTCAATTCTCTTCTAAACTACTGCCAGAATACCACTAACGGCCGTTGGTAAAAAGCCGAAGAATTAAGAGGTCCAACGGTAAAGAGACTTTTAATACTGATACTTGTCAAATAAAACAAAAGAGCAAAATAAGCGCAACACTATTTTTGTAAATTTAGCCTGAAAAAGATAGAATATGTCAAAGAAAAAGGACACAGCATCCCAAAACGGTTTCAACGAAATATTGCTTTACACTACACCCAACGGCAATATAAAGGTTGAGATCTATCTGCAAAACGAAACTGTGTGGCTATCGCAACAAAAAATTGCGGATTTGTTTGGTGTAGACAGAACCGTTGTAACCAAGCATATAGGGAAAATTTTTAAGGAAGGCGAACTGAAAGAAGAAGTGGTATGTGCAAATTTTGCACATACCACTCAACACGGCGCAATCGAAGGAAAGACCCAGCAATCAGTTTCCAAATTTTATAATCTGGATATGATTATTTCGGTAGGTTACAGAGTAAACAGCTCTCAGGCAACAGCATTTCGGATCTGGGCTACCGAACGGCTGAAAGAGTACATCATCAAAGGATTTACAATGGATGATGAACGGCTGAAAAATCCAAACAATATTTTCGGTAAAGATTATTTTGATGAGCAACCTGCCCGCATTCGTGATATTCGCAGTAGTGACGAAGGTTTTATCAGAAAATTACCGACATCTATTCGCAATGCAGTGCCGATTACAGCAAAGACAATGACATTACAAAAAAGTTTTTCGCTACCGTTTAAAACAAACTACATTGGGCAATCACAGGACAAACTGCAGCTGAAATTGTTCACTCTCGAGCCGACTGCACCAAAGAAAATATGGGTTTGACTAATTGGAAAAATGCACCCAAAGGCAGCAGCAGGAAAACCGATGTGGCCATTGCAAAAAATTACCTAAGCGAAAAAGAGCTGGACGGACTAAACCGCATTGTTACGATGTACCTCGACTATGCCGAAAATCAGGCAAACAAAGGTGTTGTAATGTATATGAAAGATTGGGTGCAGAAATTAGACGCTTTCCTGCAATTTAACGAAGAAGCCGTTTTGAAACATCAGGGAACAGTATCGCATGAAGTAGCAATAGCATTGGCTGAAACTGAGTTTGAAAAATACCGAGTGATACAAGACCGAAAATACGAAAGTGATTTTGACAAGGTAATAAAGCAAATCAAAAACAAGAAATAAACCCCAAAAAGACCGGCTCTATTAATGCCCTACAGCGCCTATCTGATCAGGATGATGTTTATGCCTGAAGAATACAGCAAAAAGAATTGCAATAACCAGGGCATAAGCCGCAAAAGTGAACCATATCAGAGGCCACTCCCTTATCGCTACCGGCTGGCTTAACAAACCATCAGCGCCCACTGCTACTCGAAACTGGCCGGACAAAACAGATAAATATCCCGGATCACCAGGTGTGGTATGCAGAAAATCAGCGAGGTCCGCACTGTCCGTAAAATGCCGGGTAAAAAATTTCTCGATCAGCCATCCCGAAGTAAGGCTGCCAAATACCGCTCCAAAACCGTTAGTCATCATCATAAACATTCCCTGTGCAGAAGACCGTATTTTGGCATGTGTATTTGTTTCAATAAATAAAGAGCCTGAAATATTAAAAAAGTCGAATGCCATGCCATACACAATACAGGAAAGAATGATCATCCACAACCCTGTGGTAGGGTCACCAATGCCAAATAAGCCGAAGCGCAACACCCAGGCAAACATGGAGATGAGCATTACTTTTTTAATGCCATACCGCTTTAAAAAGAAAGGAATGGCCAATATGAACAACGTTTCTGATATCTGTGAAACAGACATAATAATGGTGGAATATTTCACCACAAAAGAATCTGCATACTTGGGATAGTGTTTAAACTCATCCAGGAATACATCGCCATAAGCATTGGTAAGTTGCAGCGCACCCCCCAGGAACATGGAGAAGATAAAGAACACGGCAATCTTGTAATTACCAAACAGTTTAAAGGCATCCAGGCCAAGAGCCTGGGAAAGACCCGCACCACGGGCAATCAGCTTCTGTGGCGGGCACTTGGGCAATGTAAATGCAAATACGCCGATAAGTACAGCCGCAGCGCCCGCAATATAAAACTGCTCAGCGCCTGCTTTGCTGCCTGATAAATTAGTGAGCCACATGGCCACAATAAAACCAACAGTGCCCCAAACCCTGATAGGCGGGAAATCTTTAATAACATCTCCCCCGTTATTTTTAAGAACGGTATAAGATATGGAATTGGCCAGCGCAATAGTGGGCATGTAAAATCCCATAGCTAATAGCATTACCCAGAAAAACGTATCGGGATCATTTACCTGCGGGATATAAAACAGCACGGCCGCGTATAATATTTGCAATATGCCGTACAGGCGTTCTGCGTTCATCCACCTGTCCGCTATTATTCCCGTTAGCGTAGGCATAATAATAGATGCAAAACCCATAGTGCTGAATACGGCACCAAATTTAGATCCATCCCAACCACGCGTTCCAAACCAGTAGTTGGCAATGGTAATAAGCCATGCGCCCCATACAAAAAACTGGAAAAAGCTTAAAACAGTCAGCCTGAATTTTATCGACATAAATTTATTTTATTAATCAGCCCAACGAATCTAAAGAAAAATATTAGCATTATATTGGACTTTCAAAAGTGAATTAATAATTTGTAGTATTATTATAGAGATATGTCTGACTCCCCGGTTATACTTATTAAAAATTATGCTTTTGAAAAAGCCACCCTTGAAGGTTTGTTAGCAGAAGCCTTAACAGAGCAAGACTTCCTGGCTGCATCCTATTTCAAAAACGGATGGTATGATACTAACAGGCTTCACGATCTGTTTTGCAGATTGAAAGACAAATTTTATACAGAGAAAAAAAGGACAATCAACATAATTGCAGAACTGAAAAATAAGCTTACGGAGCTACAGCGGGGAGATGAAGATTCTTATAGGTGGAAATGGATCAATAATGAAATAAATAAAGAAGAAGAGAAGCTAAGTGTATTAAATGAATGCACTATAACCAATAACGATAATCCCGGAAACAATCTTTTCAATGAGCTGCTCGGAAAACTATTCAAAAAAGAAATAACAAAGCTTTCCATCACAATAAATAAGAAAACAAATCTGCGCCTGCAATTAGAAAAGAAGAAAAACCGCACTATTATTACGCTGCCCAATCTTCACCAGCTCATTAAAAATTATGGACTCTATAATACCGATATTAAACATTTATGTGCTAAAGGGTTTGAGCTAAAAACTAAACCTGCCAGGCTGGTCAAAATCTTTCACACGCCAAAAGAAGCCGATTTATCGGAATTGAAAATATTTCTTTCCCGCTGTTATTTTGAAGTATTATTTGCACATACAGACGATAATAATTTTATTGAATATCACTCTAAACCGGCAGCTTCAAATTAATCAAAATGAGTACCATCAGCTACAACAATAAAATCTTTAAACCCGTAAGCAATACTGAGAACGGGGAAACTTCATCTGAAACCATATTTCACTACCGGCAAAATAAAAATATCTTAACCGCTACTTACAGCGGTGGCAAAATAAAATCCGGACATTTGATAGGACTGGTTAATGAAGCAGGATATACTGATATGCGTTACCACCAGGTAAATAATAATGATGAGCTCATGACAGGTATTTGCCATTCCGTGCCGGAAGTTTTACCCAACGGTAAAATCAGGTTGTTGGAAACATGGAAATGGACAAGCGGTGACCAGTCACAAGGAACATCGGTTATTGAAGAAGTATAAGGCAGGCAACCGCAAAATATTACATCAACCCCAAAATATTAATGATAATCTACATAATCAACCAGGTAAACATCCCCCGCTGTAAACTCAAAAACAATACGCCAGTTAGTTTTTACTGTAATAGCCCATTTCCCTTTCATTTCACCCTTTAAGGCATGAAGATTTGCTCCTGGAAAGTTAATGTCTTCAATAAAAGCAGCAGCATCCAGTATATCTAATATCAATCGGATCTTCCTTACCTGATCTGCAGCAAGCTTAGAACTATCTCCTTTTGTCCAGTAAAGCTTTATGCCTTTATGCTGAATGCTCTTTATCATTCTGTCAGGCAATAGCCTTTATATTTTCATCAAATTTTTTTTCAGCCTGCCAAAGGTCATAATTTCTCTGAAGATTTAACCATAATAAGGGGCTGGTACTGAAGGCCCGTGATAACCTTAGGGCCATCTCTGCTGTGATTCCCTGCCTGCCATTGAGCAGCTTATTAACTGTTATGCGTGAAACACCAATTTTTTCCGCAAGAAAATTATTGTTGATACCAAGCGGTTCCACGTACATTTCCTTTAAGATCAACCCCGGGTGCTCCGGTGCAAGCCCTCTCTGCAAAATAGAGTTCATACCCATAATAATGTAAAGTGTAAAGATACTATTTACAAAATAAACAAAACAATTTTCTATGCTGATGCAAAGGAAGCACATCAATTTCAACGTATTATCGCTATACGGCTAAACCTGTGCTCCCTTCAAAGCATTGGCTATTGGGAAGTCTGCATTAAAAGTACCAGATCATAATAAAACATGATCATAATCAGACAATTTTTAAATCCTTAAACCCAAAATCCGTTTTATCTTTGTGAATTATTAATTTTTACCTGATGAGTATATTCAGCCTTTCCAATATAGATACAGCATTACACAAAATAAGCAATAAAGTACACAACGGACAAAGGATCAGCGATGAGGATGCTTTACATCTTTTTAAACATGCCAGCCTGGGTTTTGTGGGGGCTTTGGCCAACTATGTACGGGAGCAAAAGCATGGTGATATTACTTACTTCAACCGGAATTTTCATATTGAGCCTACTAATGCGTGTGTGTACTCCTGCCACTTTTGCAGCTACAGCCGCGTGTATGCCCATCGTGATGAAGCCTGGGAGCTTTCATTGCAGCAAATGATGGATATCGTAAAAAAATACGATCATGAACCTGTAACCGAAGTGCATATTGTAGGCGGTGTGCATCCTAAAATGAACCTGGAATTTTTTGCAGAATTGCTGCGCAGTATTAAAGCGCACCGGCCTGATCTTCACATAAAAGGTTTTACAGCTGTAGAGCTGGATTATATGTTCCGTAAAGCAAAAAAATCCATACCTGAAGGTATGCAATACCTGAAAGAGGCCGGCCTTGAAAGCCTGCCCGGCGGCGGCGCAGAAATTTTTGCTCCTGAAATAAGAAAACAGATCTGTGCCGATAAAGTAGATGGTAAAGGGTGGCTGTACATTCACCAGACAGCACATGAGCTGGGTATGCAAAGCAACGCCACTATGCTTTACGGACACCTGGAAAACTATAGCCATCGTATTGACCACATGAGCCAACTGCGCAACCTGCAGGATCAAACCGGGGGATTCAATACCTTCATCCCGCTGAAATTCAGAAACGGCGACAATGATATGAGCCATGTAGCAGAATCATCACTGATAGAAGACATGAAAGTGTACGCTATTAGTCGCATTTATTTAGACAACTTTCCACATATTAAGGCATATTGGCCTATGCTTGGTCGACAAAATGCGCAACTATCCCTGTCTTTTGGCGTAAATGATATAGACGGAACGATTGATGATACTACCAAAATTTACTCCATGGCCGGTTCTGAAGAACAAACGCCTTCCATGACTACCGAAGAGCTGGTATTACTGATACAGCAGGCCAGAAGAAGACCCGTGGAAAGAGGCACACTGTACAATGTAATAAAAGATTATAGTAATACAGGCGTTTTGGAACCTGCTTAAAAAAACCGGCGGGCTGGTGGCTGATTTGCAATTATGGCTTTTTTTAGCTATATTGCTGATATAAATTAAATCATACTATCTATGACCAAAGTATCCACAATTCTTTCGAGGAAAGGACGTAATGCGATCAGTATTCAAACAGATACTAAAGTTTATGATGCTTTAAAAATCATGTCCGATAAAAATATCGGCTCCCTAATAGTGCTTGACGGTGAAAAATATGCAGGGCTGCTTACTGAAAGGGATTATTCAAGAAAAGTCATTCTTTTAGGCAAACATTCAGACGAAACCACTGTGGCCGAAATTATGTCAACTGATTTACCCACCGTACATCCTAATGATACTATAGAGCGCTGTATGCAGCTGATGTCCAATAAGAACATAAGATACCTTCCTGTTTTTGAAAATGATCAGCTTTCAGGCATTATATCCATCAGCGATGTAGTTACAGAAACTATTTTGCAACAAAGAGAAACCATCAACCAACTGCAAAACTATATTCAGGGCTAGTCTTTGGTTTGATACGGGTCAAAATCAAGTGGCAGCATATCCCCAACCTTTTCACTCCATGACCAGTACCACTCGGATATAATAGCGTTTGCCGGCGACCAGTTACCATTTTTATCAATAATAACATGCTCAGCGTTAAGATGTATGAGCGAACGTATGGGATAAGGTTTTCTTTTTTCGTTATAATAATCAAGATAACCTTGTTCCTCCAGCTTGTTCTTATATGTAATAGCCAGGTAATCCGGCCATGCTATCACCTTATGATCTGTTCCGGTATTTACCACCAGGCTGTTGCTGTTGAGCAGGGATGAATCGTATTCATCAGTATAATCCTTCTGTGCCAATATCCTTTCATAATATGCGCTTGAATCTCCTGTAAGCCTGGGCACAGCTAACAACACCCTGTTCAACGGGATATTGCAAATTGTACGCACCCTGTCTTTCTCTGTATTTCTTAAACGCTTCATCCGCCGCACCTCAAACCCCTCCTGCTCCAGGTTGCCGTTGTAAAGGCTCCTTATAAAATGCATTATGGATCCCTTATAAGCTTCCTGCCTTTTACGCATACTATTTTTACGGGGCACTTTTCTGCCACCTGATTCAGTAAACAATACATGGCCCGAAAAAAAGTTACTGAGCTCCTTAAAGTTGATCTCAAATTCCTGTAAATGGTAGGTAAGCTGGTAGCCCAGGGCCTGGTTCTCAATAATCAGCGGCTCTTTGGCAATCACTTCCAGTTTATGTAGCTTCTTATAAAACCTGAACCAAAGCACTTCCTTATTCTTAATAAAAGTTTCTTTGCTGTTGGCGCTCATGCCAATAAAATATTCAAGAAAGGTGCGCCCCCATTTTTCCCATGTTTCGGTCACATACCCGCCCACAACAACCGTTTCCATCACTGTAGCCTTTGGATGCATCACAAATTTTACCTGGCGGGGTAACTGATCCGTTGAAAAGCGGTATGAAGCAGTTTCATAGCTTATGACCGTAGCCACTACCTCATAATTTCCGGAAGGGATATTCCTTATCTCAAAATAACCCTCTTTATTCGTTACGGCTCCCATGGACGTGTTGGTAAGAAAAACGCTGCAACCGGCCATGGGCACACTATCCTTTTCATCTACAACAAACCCTTTAAGGGTGGATTGGCCAGTTGCCACCTCAACCTGGAATAAAAAAAATATGACCAACAGGCGTATCATTCCTGCAAAGATATACGACGCAACAAAATATCTACGATATATTCGTATTTATTTTTAGCAGAACCCATCACTCAGGACGATACAGCCATTTCTCCTAATACCTTATTGATAATGGTGCTTATCTCATTAGCACGGTTATAAACCATCATGTGGGTGCCTGATTTTATTACATGGGTAGGGCTAATGGTTTTTATAGGAAAGATCCTGTCTGCATCACCATGTATATGAATGATACCATGAGGGTACGCCTTATTTTTCCAGTTGAGTATCTTATCAAAGCTCCAGTTCACATATTCAATATCGGCAGTGCGCCGGTAAGCATTGGCAAATGCTTGCTCCTGTGGCGTAACGGCTCCCAGTCGCTTATTGGCAATTTTATATACTTTGTTGCTCTGCTGTATTTTCTTTACCGGGAAAATTTTATCTAACCGTAAATTACCTATGCACTTTAAATGGAAAGGCAGCTCCTTCCGGCACTTAGCCCCCGAAATGATGATCACCTGTTTAGCCGGTAAAAATTTGTCAATTTCTATGGCCATCATTCCGCCAAAAGAAACACCTAAAATAACAGGGTGTTCCTCTTTTATATTTTCGGCCATCCGGCGTGCATAGTTTTCTATACTTTCTTTCTGATAAGGTTTTATCCAGTTTAGAAACCGGAGATCCGCATCAACTTCAAGGTTCGCAAAAATTCTCTCATCCACTCCAAATCCCGGAACACAATATATTTTGTGCCGTTGTATACAATGGTTTTCTTTTCTGCTGGTTACGTTCATTATACATTTTATTTACAGGCTGCAAAACTGTAAAATAAGAAACTAAAATGCAAAAAAAGTGCGAAGGTTTCCCTCCGCACAGTAAAACATATTCCGCAATCGTTCAGGCACTTAATTTAACCCAAACATACCCTTGTTCAGCTGCTGCAATAACTGTGTTTTATGCTCTGCCGCAACCAGTAAAGAGATATTATGACGGCTGCCGCCATAAGAAACCATGCGAATAGGAATGCTTCTTATAGAGCCGAACAGCTTTTTAATGATCTCTTCAGTTTCGTTAATATTATGTCCCACCACAGAAATAATAGTTTGCCCTTCATCTACCTCAACAGAACCCAGCACTTCCAGTTCCTTAATAATTTGCTTCAGGTGCTCGGCATTGTCAATAGTAATAGAAACAGCAACTTCTGATGTTGTGATCATATCAATAGGTGTTTTATATTTTTCAAACACCTCAAATACTTTTCTCAGAAAACCGTAAGCCAGCAGCATACGGCCGCTTTTTATTTTTATAGCGATGATATTATCTTTTGCGGCAACAGCCTTAACCCCGGCCGATGCGGCATCCTGTGTGATTAAGGTACCTTTGGCATCCGGCGCCATGGTGTTCAGCAGCCTCACCGGTATTTTATACTGCTGTGCAGGCCAGATGGAAGCGGGGTGCAGAATTTTAGCCCCGAAATAAGCCAGCTCAGCTGCTTCATCAAAGCTCAGCTGCTCTACCGGTACGGTTTTGTTTACCACGCGGGGGTCGTTGTTGTGCATGCCATCTATGTCCGTCCAGATTTCACAAACAGAAGCATTGATTGCTGCCGCTACCAGTGAAGCCGTATAATCGCTGCCACCACGCTTCAGGTTGTCAACCTCTCCCCTTGCATTTTTACAGATGTACCCCTGGGTAACCAATATTTTTTTATCCTTATGCTGATGGATCAGCTGTGTAAGCCGGGTACGGATAGTGCCAATTTGCGGTTCTTCGTTTTCATCAATACTCATGAACTCAAGGGCCGGAAGCAGGGCATAAGAAGCACCAGCCTCTTCCAGGTAGCAGCAGAATATTTTGGTAGAAAGCAGTTCTCCCTGGGCCAGTATATCCTTGCTCAGCGCCTCGCTGAAAGAAATTTTAAGAATAATGTTCAGAAAATCAAAATGCTCTTCTACAATAGCCTGTGCTTTTTTATAGGCGTCGTCATCTGAAAGCAACTCCCTGATAAAAATTTTGTAATGCTCATGCAAAGCATTGATATTCTGGGTAGCTGTATGCCTGTCACCATCAGCAATATTATCGCCAATCGTTACCAGGGCATTGGTAGTACCCGAAAGTGCGGAAAGCACCACCAGCGCTGGTTCAGTCTGGTTTTGCAGCAGCGCCGCAATATGTTTCATACGCTCGGGCTTGCCCACACTGGTGCCGCCAAACTTCATTACTTTCATCAGTTTCTTTTTTATATTTTAATGGTCTGATGGAACGCCCCCTATACAACCCTTTACCGTTTTGGTGAAAAAACATCCTGCATGGGCGTTTCATACCTTGATATATCTTTATTTCATCATCTACAAAATGAATCGGGTTGCAAATATAGTCGGAAAGTCCGGAAGTCGGAAAGCCCGGGGTCGGAAAGTCCGGAAGAAGTTGGAGGTCAGAAGTTGATGTCCTTACATCGTATATCAGACATCAGACCACAGCTGTGCGAAGCGAGGACGCTTCGCAATATTATTCTGTCGCCTGTGGCGACCGTTTTGAACGGGAAGGCCTTTTCTTGCGCAGGTCTACAGCATAGCAATAAGAGGGGCTGACCTAAACATCATGCTGTTACTTATTAATTCTGATAGAAAAGTAACAGTTATACACTGGCCCGAGGCCAGCGCAAGAGAAAACTTAAGGCTGAACACATCCAGCATCCAAGATCCAGCATGCAGCATTAAACCATTACAATTCTATAGCAAACCTTTCACCCAATTTTTTCAAATCATCCGCTACAGCCGTCAGTAAAGGTATTCCGCCCGTTTTCCTTTCGGTTTCCATTTCCCGTTCAGGGTCACCGGGAATCAATACTTTGTTGTAACCAGGCAATGTTTTCGCATTCCTGAAGCCGGAGATCCAGTCGTCCATATCCCGTTTAAACTCATCCGCAGGCCTGAAGGCATCCACCCGCATAGCGCCAAAAAAATGCCCGATACCTTTTCCAGGTTGTTTTTCGGGCATAGGAACATAAGCCGGAAAAGGGGGTACCCAGGGTGCATAATTAGCCCCGCTTAACAAGGCCGAAAAAATATCTACCATTGCGCCCAGCGCATAGCCTTTATGGCTGCCATGCTCACGGTCGCCGCCAAGCGGCAATAAAGCGCCTCCCTTTTTTAAAATACTCGCATCTGTTGACGGATTGCCCTCAGCATCCTGCACCCAGCCATAAGGAGCTTCTTCGTTTTTTCTTTGTAAAATTTCGAGCTTACCGTTTGCGGCAGTTGTAGTAGCCAGATCCATTACAAAAGGCGGTTGCTGTCCGGCAGGCGCGGCTACACAAATAGGATTAGTGCCTAACATTTTTGAAACAGACAATGCAGGGGCCACTAAAGGACTGGCATTGGTCATGGAAATACCGATCATATCTTCTTTCAGCGCCATCATAGCATGTGCGGCAGCAATGCCATAATGGTTGCTGTTCTGCACGCTTACCCACCCGGTACCCACATTCCTGGCTTTATCAATAGCTACCTGCATGGCAACCGGCGCCACTACCAGGCCCAAACCGCTGTCGCCATCTATTACAGCTGTAGATGGGGTTTCATGAATAATCCTGATATCCGGTGTTGCATTTACCCTTTTTGCTTCCCACAGTCTTACATAGCCGCTCAGTCTCGCCACGCCATGCGAATCTATCCCGCGCAGGTCAGCCAGAAGCAAAACTGCTGCTGCAGACGCTGCCTGCTCTGCAGGACATCCTATCTTTTCAAAAACATTTACTGTAAAATCGTATAATTTGCTGTAACCAAATGTTTGTGTGCTCATATAAACAAAGAAACAAAGAAAAAGGCAATTGTAGTGAAAGTCGGAAAGTCCGAGGTCCGGAAGTCGGGAAGTCCGGGGTCGGAAGACGGAAGTCTGATGTCTGATGTTGGAAATCGGTGTCTATCCTGCAATAGGTTAACCGGCGCTGGAAGCAAAAGGCTGAAAGCTAAAAGCATAATAAGTCAGGCCCTCAAACACAAGAAAGGGCTCCCTGAGATGCGGAAGCCCTTTAATCATCACCAATCACAAACAGCCTTTATATTTTTATGGTACCAGTATACCGCGTAAGCTTGTTTTAAAGCTCTTTCCTGAAAAAACAGTTTCCATACTTGCGCCAATCTCTGACCGGTCCAGGCGGGCAGTGCGTCCGCGGGCATTCAGCGAAACGAAAATAATGCTCATCCGCCTCGATCCCAGTCCCTTTATCTTACCATACAAAACAGTACCTTTTGGAAGAATAACTTCACCCCGCAACATGCCTGGCTCTAATAATTTAAAAGTTATCTGCTGGCCTTCGCTGGCAGTTTCCTTACTTAAATTTTCCCGTAGCGCAATAACCACCGGTATACCCCTTCCCCGCAATGCTATTGGTCCTTTGGAGGCTACGTCATCCGGATCATTCTCTTCAGCTTCATCAGGCCTGGGTGTAACCTGTGGTTTGGGTTTGGGTTTTGTGTCTGACGCGCCAGGCTTTACAGAAGCGCTGCTCCCTGTATTTTGCTGTGAAGGCTTTTCACCAGGCTTTTTAGTTGCAGCTGAACCTCCGCCGGCATTATTCCCCTGCTGTACCAATACCAACTGTTGCTCCTCCTCTTTTTTTTTGTTGAGTAAAAAATATATTGAGTCGTTATTTTTGTTGCTCAAAGAGGCGTCATCTGCAAGAGGCCCCTGCTCTTCTCCCGGCGGTGTATGATCGGATATCAATGGTGTTGAACCATCGTCATCAGGCTTTTTGTTACCTGAAGAAAATAACTGGGACAGTGTAAATACTAATACTGCCAGAACAGCCGCGCCTAAATAAAGAAATTTGTTGGTAAGAAGAGCGGTTGACACCCCTTTACTACTGCGCGCTGTTGCTGTTGCGCCTTTTACGCCTGCCAGGGTAGTAGCAGGCGCTTCTTTATATAACACTGTTGCCGGTGCAGCCTCTTTCAGCAATGCAGCTTCCGGGATCTCCTGTATTTTTGAAGTTGTGGCAGCTGCTACAGGTTGTATTAATCCCCGCGGAATATGTTTCAGACCAGGGAAAGCCTCCTGCAAAGACTTCGAAAATTCTTCCGCTGTTTTATAACGGTCTGCAGGTTTCTTCTCTAATGCCTTCAGTACAATTTCAGATAGCTGATGGGGAATGCTGTCGTTCCAGTTATCGGGCAACGCAGGTTTTTCTTTTACAATTTCCTGCATCAGCATATAATCGCTTTTACCTGTAAACGGAAGCTTTCCGGTAAGCATTTCATACATGGTTACACCCATAGCATAAATATCCGAAGCCGCTGAAGGTTCCTGGCCTTCGATCAATTCGGGCGCCAGAAACTCTAAAGTACCTATTACCCTGCTTACCTGTGTAAGCTTCACCTGGTCCGACATTTTTGCAATGCCGAAGTCCATGAGCTTAATGGTATTATAGGGTGTCAACATGAGGTTAGCAGGTTTAATATCCCGGTGCAATACGCCTTTACTGTGCGCATGAGCCAGGCCTTCTAACGCCTGTACCATCATAGGAACAACGGCATGGGAGGGAATGGTTTTGTTCTTTTTCGTTAACTGGTCAAGGTTTTCGCCTTCTACATATTCCATGATCATATAATAATCACTGCCATTCTGCAGGTAATTATATAATACAGCAATATTAGGGTGCGATAAACGCGCCAGGATTTTTGCTTCATTTTTAAACCGCTCTAAAAAAGACGGCTGGTTGGTCAATGAAGCGTTAAGGCTTTTAACAGCAACTGCCCGCCCCAGAACCGTATCTGTAGCTTTATATACTTTTCCCATTCCGCCCTCTCCAAGTACAGACTCTATATAATAATTTTGCAATGTTGTGCCAATCATGACTTTAAATTTTCTGTCATTAAAGGAATTTCAAAATCCCGTGTGCTTTTTAGCCGGGGGATAGATGGTTGTTCCTCCCTGGTTGCTAACAGTACCGTAATATTATCATGCCCACCTCTTTTTTTTGCTTCAGCAACAAGATTGTTAGCCGCAGCATTTATACTTCCGGAAGTGTTTATAATAGCAGCGATCTCTTCGTCAGCAACCAGGTCATGTAATCCATCAGAGCAGAGCAGCAGGGTATCTCCGGTATCAAAAGCGGTATCAGCTTTCATCACATCGCCATTGACAAGTGGCTTTGTACCTAAAGCGCTTAACAGTATATTACGCTCAGGATGACTGGCGGCCTGGGCTGCTGTTATCTGTCCCATATCTACCAGCTGCTGTACTACCGTTTGGTCTTTGCTTAGCCTTAAAAAATTATCCTTTCCTAAAAAATAAGCCCTGCTGTCTCCCACATGTGCCAGGTAAATACTGCTGTCCTTTATCACTACAGCAGTTATAGTAGTGCCCATTCCGGCGTACTGAGAATCAGTAAGCGATGCATCAAATACAGCCTGGTTGGCATTTTTTAAAGCATATTGAAGCGATTTGCAAATATTGCCGCGATGGTTAAAATATGCATCTGTAAAAACGGCAAGGGCCATCTCGCTGGCTACCTCACCGCTATTATGTCCGCCCATACCATCTGCAAGAACCAAAAGGCAACCCTTCTTTTTCTGCGATGGCTCTTCAGCAAAACTGATAACTGCGCCGTCTTCATTATTGGTGCGAACATTTCCTGTATCCGTAGCAATAACTGCTGTCAGCTCTTCAAACACTGCCCTGTTCCGGAACCGGCGTACCTGTACATTATCCCTCCTTAAAAACCAGCTCATATACTTATACTTATTTTAAAGAAGTGTTATCCAATCTTCCTTCTGAAAGCTATAACAGCCAGCAGCGACAGGCCGCCAAGCGCCAGCAGCGAATAGCCTGTTGTTTTCATTTTGGCATTACCCTGGGTGGTAATGCTTTCTGTAGGCATTTTATATTTTACAAGCACATTGTTAAACTCGTCCCTGTCAAACTCCATACTGGTGGCAGCAACAGGCAGGGTTACCTTCATGCTGTTCTGGATAATTACATTGTTGCCGCCCATTTGCGACACCACACAGTTAAAGGAATTTTCGGTAAGCTTTATGGGCTGTGCATCCCTTAAACCTACTGACGCTATCCATTTATCTTTTCCCAGGTATTCTACAATTCCTTTAGCTTTGTACTGAATAGTAAAAGAGCGTTCCATTTCATTAGGAGTGTACTTGAAATCATACACATAATACGGGCTCAAAGACCTTTCAATGCTGCGCTTTACATTGGATGCGTTGCCACCGCCATACATATAGTTCCAGTTAATCCACTGCTGGGCGGTCAGTTGTCCCGAGGTTTCAAATACGGCGTTACCTGTAGAGTCTATATGAGCTTCGGTATTGATCATCATATTTCCCGAAGTTGATTGAGCTGCTATATTGCCGATAGCAATAAGCGTAAGTAAAAGGGTATATACTAACTTTTTCATTGTTGTTGTTGTTTGAGATTATTGATTAAAAGGCACCGGGTTATTGCTGAACAGGCTGGCCATCCTGCACCTGCTGCTGCTGATCAGCAAAAACAAACGGGCCGCCTACAGCGAACTTCGCAGCCATTTCATCTACCTTGGTACGCAGGAACGCATCATCCGCCAGCTCCATTTGCTGCACCCCTCTTTTATTCAATGCATTTATGTCAATCATAGTGTAACGGGGATCGCCCTGCTGCACCATTTGAAAAAATTCTTTTAACTCTTTCATACCTTTTTCAAATGCCTGCATGGGGTTAGCAATATTCCCCAGGCCTTCACCGCCCACTGCTGTGGCTTCTATAGCATAGTAATTACCATTATACCTGATACCGGGATACGCATGGCCGGGAATAAAGAAAATAACAGGCTCCAGCCCTGCGGCTGCAAATACGCTGGCATACAGGAACGACATTTCGATGCAAAGCCCCGTATTGCCGGTGATCACTTCACGGGGCAAACGCACTTTTTGCTTGGTGCTTTGGATATCGCCGATTGGTCCCCAGATACCATCAGTTGAGCTATATACCATGTGTGTGCGGCGGGTAGCTTCATATACGCCCATCATCAACCTTATAGCTTCCCTGTCGCCGCCGCCAACACCGGCCGTTTCACCACCTAACAGCTTTTCCTGGATCTGCTGGGCATAGTATTTTACTATGGGATCCTGCGGAGTTACGAACACCGCCGCCAGATCATTATTATCTTCCTGATCGGCCACTCCTCTTACTTCACTTGCAGGCACATTGGTATATAAAAAGTCGTTGCGGCTAAGCATTGCAAACGTGTAGGCCTTTTCATATTTTTCAGGTTTACCATCAGACAGGTAAGTAATACGGATCTGCACCCGCTCTGCTGACTCGGTAGTTTTTTCAGTTACTTTTTGCGGAAACTGCGGATAGATCGTAACCACGGCCGAACCTTTGGGAAGGATATGTTTAATTTCGGAAGCAGTAGTCCAGGCTATATACCCAGGTACAGTGTACTCAACTTTCACGTCCTTCAGCTCGCCACCTCCCTTATTGTCAATTACCAGCTTTGAAAAATAATACCTGCCATCCAAAGCCATGGGATTGGCATACACTTTATAAGCCGCCGGCATGACAGCCTGCATAGGAAAGATTTTAACATCCATCTCTCCTTCCCCGGCCATTTTGGCAACAACATTTTTTTCCCTTCCGCCCTTCCACAAAGTACCGCCGCCACATATTAAAAGCACCAGCGGCAGTGCCAGCCAGTACATCCATTTGGAAGTATGCTGAACAGGCCTGGGTTTGAAACTTTCTACGTTGATGGTAGTGGTAGCAGGAGGAATATTCACCAGTTGTGTAGGCAGCGGCGGCCTGTAAGGCTTAGGATCCAGGTCGAAAATAAAAGCAGGGCCGTTTTCTCCCAGCTTTACCTCATCCCCGGGCTGCAGTAAAACATTACCTGCAACCTTTTTGCCATTTACAAAAGTGCCGTTACGCGAACCGTTATCCACAATAATAAAGCAATCATCGGCCTTCTTAACAATCTTTCCATGCTCACGGCTTACGATCAGCTCAGTTTCGGGATCAAATTGAATATCGTTATTAGTGTCTCGCCCAATAGACAGCTCGGGCTTGCTGAAGTCGAACTCCTCTACCTGGCTGTTTTTTACGCCATTGGTGTAGCGGATGACATACTTTTCAGTGGTTTGTGACATGATTTGTTTGTTTATGGTGATAGAATTGGTAATTCATTTACAAATTTCCCATTGGAATCTGCAGCCGGCAATAACCCATTTGGATAGTTTTAGGTATTACAGCTGCTATCCCTATATGCATATCGGGAACATGATTAAAAGGTCATCAATTGTTTTTATGGAGGCTGATCAGTAGGGTGAATGTTAGTTGACAGAGGACGGTTGACAGGATTGAAGGTTGGATGCTGGATACTGGTTACAGTAAAGGCCGAAGGCATAAGGCCTGATGCATAATGCCTAAAGCTTTTTGCTTCCAGCTTTTCGCTTTTATGTCGTACATCTTACATCGAATATCCTATATCCTACATCCTGCATCAACCATCGTCTATCTACCATCAACCACCTGCACCGTTTTGATATAAGTTTTTGTTCCGTCAATATCTACCTGGGCAATGCGGATGAACAGTTTTTTACCAGAAATATCAATGGCATCAAAAGTTGATTTGTTGCAGGAAATATACCCGATGGATAAAACGATGATCATAATAAGCTGCCAGCCGCTCCTTCTTCTATTACCTGATAACAGCATTACCGCAAAACCCAGCAAGCCAATGGCCATAAGGCCCGCACCGGCCTGGTAGCTGAAACTGTAACTTACGGGAATATCAGCGTTACCGTCTTTTGCTTTTGAAAGCACCGGTTCGCCTATGGTTTGAAAATGCACACCATCAGCAGATGCTTCTATTTCATAATGATGGTTATTGGTTTCTTTGAGGGCTGTCCAGTTTACGGTAAGCAACCCGTTTTTCATAAAGGCTTCAATAGAACCGAAAGTTACAGGCACTGTGCCACCGGATATATCAAAAGCCGCGAAGCCGAGTCTGCTTTGCCCCTCTATTTGAGTGAATTGTCTGCCCACATATAATGCGCCACCTGCCGCCGCAAGAGCGAGCACCGAAATATTAGGGTTTGGCATCCACGATGTGGCAGCGCCGGTGCCTGCATCTAAGGCGGCCAAATAGCGTCGGCTGGTTCCGCCAACACCAATAGTATTGAAACCTCTTCCTACGTATACCGTGCCGCCCGCCACTGCCAGTGCATTTACGGTTCCATCAACAGCATTAGGATCCCAGGATGAGAGCGTACCGTCCGCACCCAGTGCAGCTATCCGGTTGAGGGGTTTGTTACCAAAGTTTTCGAAAGCCCCACCCACATAAACCATACTGCCATCTACTGCAATGGCGTACACAGTAGTACTGGCGCCCGGATTCCAATCGGTGGCAAGGCCGGTGGTTACATCTAAGGCAGCGACATAGTTGCGCGGCTGCCCGCCAATGTTTCTGAAGTTGCCGCCTGCATACACGATATTACCGACTACAGCAAGTGCTCCCACAGCATTGGTGGAAAGACTGCTATTGGCATTAGGATTCCAATTGTCGATAGCGAGACCTGTGGATGCATCCAAAGCCGCTATACAGCTACGGGTAGCACTGCCGATATAAGTGAATAAACCACCTGCATATACCCTGCCACCCGCTACTGCAAGAGCAAGAACAACGTTGTTGGCACTGGGGTTCTACGATGGTTTAAAATCGCCGCTTGTTTCATCAAAAGCGGCTATCCGGTTGCAGGGTTGCCCGTTCATAGTAGTAAACACTCCTCCCACATATATGGCGCCGCCACCTACCGCAAGAGCAAGAACAAGGCTATTAGCATTGGGATTCCATGAGGTGGCATTGTTGTTTCCTGTATTTAAGGCCGCTACATAGTTACGGGTTTGTCCGCCAATAGTATTAAAGCTCCCTCCTATATATATGGTACCGCTATATATGGTACCGCCATCTATTGCGATCGTGTGCACAGTGAGCATAAAGGGTGGCGTAACGCTCAGAACCGGGTTCCAGCTATTTAAACTGCCATCTGCATTAATACGCGCCAGCCCGGTGCGCGGCTGCCCGAACCGCATTATTTGGCTTTGCATAGCTTAAACCCGGGTTCCCTGTTCCGGTGCTGATAGCAGCGCCATAAGGAATATTCAAACCAACCTGTGTAAATTGCCCCCCGATATAAACAGTGCTGCCAGACTTTTGTACCGCATAAACCGTTCCGTTGGTGACCCACATATTTTCCTGTAACACCTGAGAAAAAGAGGTTGCTGTTGAAAATAACAGGAGAAAGGCAATAAATTGCTTCATAACATTTGGCCTTAAGATGTGTTATCCAAATTTTAGGTGCAATAATTGAAAAGCTCATATTCCTGCTCACCGGCGCACCGGAGTGATAGAATTGGTAATGCGTTTACAGATTTCCTAAAATGTGGCATCGCCCCGTATATATCCGCTTGCTTTCACACCGTTGCCTTTGGATCTGGCATTCCATTTATCCATTTCGGTGAGATTGTTAAAAGTGAGAACGAACTGGCTCCGGCCATCAGAAGTTACTGATATCTGTTCTCCATTTGCGCCAAATGTACGCTCACGACTATTATCGATCTGCTCGCTGCCATTATAATACCATTGCACGTGCATTAATGTTGTGAAGCCCTGGGCGCCAAACACCATGGTCTGCGGTGGATGTACCTCCTTGCCATCCCATCGCACGAACATCTGCATACGCTCCCCGTTACGATCTATACCATAGCCGTATATATAAAAACCGACATTACCATACCTGTCTTTGTTTGCGGCTACTGTGCTTTTAATAAAAAAAGCGTTATTGTCAAATGTCAGATAGCCCAACCCCAACGATTTGTTGTACAGGTTAACCAGTTCGAGCGCTATATCAGTATAGTCGCTGGATGCACTTGCCGCGATTTGGGGGTTGACAGATGCCTGCTGCGAAGCCCGCAACACACCACGGGCGTTGCTGGTTTGTATTCCTGAGATCTTTTTATTCACCCGCAGCCGTATTCGCATGCTCTTACTGTCGGCATTGCTTAATTCGAAATCAAAACCTGTAGCGTTGTCCAACACAGAGGCGTTTTCAACGGCTGCCTGCTCAATTTTCAATATCTTATCCCCTTCTTTACGCCATTTACCTGTAAATTTCCCCAACAAATAAAAATACCCGTTACAGGTGCCGTCCGTTTTTAGGGACAGATAATCCTTTTGGCTCACATCGATGCTGTATTTGTGCTCCGTACCGTCATAAAACGCCGTCACTTCATACTTTCCTTTGCCCTCTATTGGCGCCCATACCGTGGCGAAGCTATCTTCGGAATTACTGTGGTTGTCTTTTTTGCAACTTTGCAGGTATAATAACAGGGTACCCCCGAGCATTATCGTTGCTAATGCGAATACTATTGAGATAATCTTTTTCATTAGAAATTATATTTTGTTGAATGAATAACCATGGATAGTCCATAGACTATGGCCGATAGTCTGTCCCCACCTGCACCGTTTTGCTATAAGTTTTTGTTCCATCCTTATCTACCTGGGCAATTCGGATGAACAGTTTTTTACCTGAAATATCAATCGTATCAAAAGTTGATTTGCTGCAGGAGATATACCCTATGGATAAAACGATGATCATAATAAGCTGCCAGCCACTCCTTCTTCTATTACCCGAAAACAGCATTGCTGCAAAACCAACCAGGCTGATAGCCATAAGGCCTGCACCGCCCTGATAGCTGAAGCTGTAGTTCAAAGAGATACCAGCGTTGCCGTCTTTTGCTTTTGACAGCACTGCTTCACCTATCATTTGAAAATGAACGCCATCTGCGGAAGCCTCTATCTCGTAGTGGTGGTTATTGGTTTCGGTAAACGATGTCCAGTTTACAGTAAGCAAACCGTTTTTCATAAAGGCTTGGATGGGACCGAAACTTACCGGCAGCTCTCCGGATATATCAAAAGCCGCGAAGCGCCTGTATTGCCCTGCTATTTGAAGAAAGTCGCCACCCACATATAAGGCACCGCCGGCTGCTGCAAGAGTCTGCACACTGCCTGAACTGCCCACGGTTGGGTTAAATGATGTAGCAGCACCGGTAGCTATATCTAAAGCTGCTATTTTATTCCTGCTTTGTCCGCCAACAGAGGAAAAAAAGCCTCCTGTACACACGGTATTACTTGCCAGCACAAGGGCCCGAACTTCATTGCCGGTAATATTGGGATTCCATGATGTTGGAGTGGTACCGTCTGTTACATCTATGGCGGCCATGCGATTTCGGGTAACTCCACCCATGGTAGTGAACAGGCCACCTGCATATATTACATTGCCTGCCAGTGCAAGGGCATACACATAATTATTAGCATTAGGGTTCCAGTCTGTGGCCGCTCCGCTGGTTGCATCTAAGGCTGCTATTTTGCCTCTGCTTTGACCGCCAATGTTACTGAAGTATCCCCCAGCATATACTATACTGCCGGTTCCATTTACTGCCAGTGAATACACCCCGTTATCGGCATCAGGGTTCCAGCTCATGGCATTGCCGGGTATTGCTGCATTTAAGGCGGCTATATATTTCCTGTTTTGTCCGCCAGCGTTAGTGAACAATCCGCCTACATATATCGTGCTGCCGCTCACCACAAGCGCATACACAATGCCGTTAGCATCAGGGCTCCACAATGTGGCATTGCCGGTGCCTGCATCTAAGGCAGCTATTTTGCTCCGGCTTTGGCCGCCAATAGTGTTGAAAGCACCTCCCGCATATACTACGCTGCCGGCTACCGCAAGCGTACGTACCTGACCATCAGCATCAGGATTCCACGAGGTGGCGGCGCCGCTGTTTGCATCGAAGGCAGCTATATTGTTCCGGGCTACCCCACCCATAGAGGAGAACTTTCCCCCGGCGTATATTGTATTGCCTGTTATTGCAAGCGTGCGCACATAATCATCAGCATTTGGATTCCACGAGGTGGCAGCGCCGTTTGCATCTAAAGCTGCTATACGGTTCCGGCTTTGACCGCCGATCGTGGTAAAGTCGCCAGCCGCATATACCGTGTTACCACTTACTGCAAGCGCATACACAACGAGGCTATTCGCATTGGGATTGGGATCCCAGGATGTAGCATTATTATTATTTGCGTTTAATGCAGCAATATTCTTCCTGCTTTGCCCGCCAACAGCGGTGAAAGAACCACCCATATACACTGTATTGCCACTCACGGCAAGCGCATACACAGTGCTGCCGGTAGCATTGGGATCCCATCCCGTGGGGCTGTCGCTTCCCACTGTTAATGCAGCTATATGGTTCCTGGTTTGCCCATTAATTTTGGTAAAAAGACCTCCCACATATATCGTGGTACCACTTACTGAAAGGGCACTTACCGGATCGCTGGCATTGGGGTTCCACGATGTGGCATTACCGCTGGTTGAATCAATAGCTGCTATAAAATTCCGCGTGGCCGGACCAATTTTAGTAAAGCTTCCTCCTGCGTATACTGTGCTGCCGATTACTTCAAGGGCGTTCACAGTTCCATCAACATTGGGGTTCCAGCCTGTGGGTTGACCGGTTGTTGCGTCAATAGCGGCTATATAGTTTCGTCCCGAGCCACCAATATTAGTGAAAGAACCTCCCACATATACCGATTCGCCGTATACTGCAAGGCTGTTCACAGCACCATTAGCATTGGGATTCCAGCTGTTTAAGCTGCCATCTGCATTAATACGCGCCAGCCGGTTGCGCGGCTGTCCGCTTACGCTCGTAAAAAAACCGCCTATATACCAGCCGCCTGCCCCATCGGGTACAGCAACCTGAACTATGTCATTAGGCTTTGCATAGTTTACATTGGAACTGCCTGTGCTTATGCTGATAGCAGTTCCGCAAGGTATATGCGGACCAACCTGGGTAAAACTTCCTCCAACATAAACAGTATTGCCTGCCCGTTGTACGGCATAAACATTACCGTTGGTCACCCACATATTTTCCTGCAATGCCTGTGCAAAAGACGTTGCTGTTAAAAATGATAAGACAAACGAAATAAGCGGTTTCATACTATTGGAAGTTTTAGATGACAGTTGACAGTTTGAAAAGTTGAAGGTGATTAAACAATAGTTGAATGGCGGAGAAGTTGATAAGGTGAAATCCTAAGAGACTTACATCTAAAGACATGAACTAATATTCAATACTCATTGATAAGTTCAGCTATCAACCAGGGCCCCTGCATCAAATCTCAAATTTAAAATCAGACATCCTACATCATCCATTCAAAATTTCATCACAAAAATGAACCAGCACAGGGTTTTTCTCAATACTCCATTTGGATAGTTTTTAAACAAAACTGATTAGGTATCTTTACAAAAAACTACTGTGCGGCCCCACACGTCTATAATTACGGTATTATTCATTACTTTTTTTTACTGTGCCTATAGCCAGACAAAAACCGCAGACAGCCTGCTGACGCGCATTCATGCTACAACTACACCAAAAGAAAGATTAGCTGCTATACTGGCTTTTTGTGCCGAATATCAAAACGTTAACCGCGACACCTTGGATGAATATGCGAAAGAAGCAGAGAGGCTGGCTGATCAATACGGCGATAAAAAACAAAAAGATCTTTCGAAAATAGCCATAGCTAACAGCTATCACCGTTGGAACTGGATAGACAGTTCCATCATGTTCATCGATCCCGTAATTAAAAGCAACCATGTTGACAACCCCGGCGAGCGCGATATTTATTTTAATGCATCCCGGCAAAAAGCAATGTACCTGGGAGGAAAGGATAAAATGGCGGAAGCATTGGATATACTTTACAAAATAACCGGTGAAGCCGAAAAACTGATGGACACCGTCATTTACACTACCAATATTAATACCATTGGATCCATAGCTTTGGCAAGAAAAGCGCCATCCGTATCCATGAAATGGTTGAGGCAGGCGCTTTCCTGGCTGACTACCTCCGAAAAGTATGATAAAGTAAAAGCAGCTATATATGCCAATATGAGCGAGGCGTATAAGCTAACAGGTAAAATTGACAGCGCCATTTTCGCCAGCACAAAGGCCATTGAGCTTTACCGGAAAACACAATTACTAAACGGACTGGCCATTACTTATCAGCGCCAGGCCGATATTTATAAAGATGCAAAACAGTATGGTAAAGCAGAAGCCGCATTGAAAGAAATGATCAGGATACGGAGTCTGCTGAATGATGGCTCCATGTATATAGACGACAACCTTGCATTAGTTAATTTTTACCTGGCCACCCGGCAATTTGACAGCGCAATCGCTTTATGCAAACGCAATCTTGTTTGGGGAGATATATATACCCAAAACAAGGGAAGCGGAACAACGCTAACGAACACACCAGCCTTCAGAATATCTTTTTACCAGGCCCTGGCCAAAAGCTACCTGGCTAAGAAAGATTATGCATTGTACGCCCAAACGCTGGAAGCAATTATCAGTAATAAAGACTCCTTGAACACATTACAGCAGGAACAAGCCATTGCCGATATACAAACAAAATACGATGTTCAGAAAAAAGAGATCACCATTGTGCAGCAGCAACTGGATATTTCTAAAAAAAATACGCAGCTAATCTTATATAGCAGCCTTGCAATACTGATTTTGATGAGCGGCATGATCTATTTTATCAATTTCAGAAAAAAACAAAAGCTAAAGGCAGAAAAAGCCGTGCAGGATGCCGAAGAGAAAGAAAGGAAACGGATTGCCGCTGATCTGCACGATAATCTTGGTGTACAGGCCAACGCTATCTTATATACCAGTGAGCTGTTAAAGCAGGAAGAAGGCGCTAACAATGAGCTTACGGACAACCTGAATGATACGGCTAAAGATATGCTCTTTTTTTTGAGAGAAACTTTATGGGCCTTAAAAACAGCCGACACTACAGCTGCCGGCCTTTGGGTGCGCGTTATTAACTTTATAAGCCAGATGAGGAGGAACTATAAGCATATTGCTTTTACCACATCAGGCATTGCTCCCGAAACGCTTTCCATACCTTCTGCAAAAGCGCTGAATATTTTAATGATCGTTCAGGAGGCGGTTAATAACGCTATAAAGCACAGCCGCGCTGAAAACACAGAAGTGAAGACAACCATTACAGATAAAGAATGGACCATTACCATCCGCGATAACGGCAAAGGGTTTCTTGTACAGGAAGTGCAGGATAAAGAGGATAGCCACGGGCTCCTCAATATGCAGCAACGCGCACGCGCTTCTCAAATCGCCATAGACATAAAAAGCAGCGAAGATGACGGAACGGAAATTACCTTAGGCGTACCCCTGGCATAGATTATCCAAATGGATTATTGATATACCGGCTTTTTATTTTCAGCTTTGAATAAAAACAAACCATGATCAGAATTGCTATTGTTGACGATAAAATAACTAACCGCCGCATAGTGGCAGATAAACTATCCCGGCACCCTGTTTTTACCATCCTGTTCCAGGCCTCGGACGGGGAAGATTTCCTTTCCCGGATGAAAGATTGCAGGGAAGACCAACAACCCCATATTGTTCTGATGGATATTGAAATGCCCAATGTAAACGGAATTACAGCCATTGCTACAGCATCATCGCTTTACCCCGAGATAAGATTTGTGGTGCTTACTATTTTTGATGATGAGGACAAAATTTTCAACGCTATCAAAGCAGGCGCCTGTGGTTATTTATTAAAGGAGGAAAGCGGACCTGTTATTGCAGATATGCTTACCAATCTTTGGGAAAGCGGTGCCGGCCCCATATCGCCCAGTATTGCTTATAAAATATTACAGATGGTACAAGCCCCGCTGGCGCCCGCTTCTGCTTTAAATAACAGCACTGAAATATTTCATCTTTCAGAAAGAGAGAAACAGATACTGGAAATGCTGAGCCAGGGATTTGAGTATAAAGATATTGGCAATAAATTATTCATCAGCGCTAATACAGTAAAAAAGCACTGTATCAATATATACCAGAAACTGCACGTTAACAGCCGCGCCCAGGCCTTAAGAATAGCCTATACCAAAGGTCTGATTTAGTAGGCCCCTTATAATGTAATTTCTTATACGCCCGGATTTTTCAGGAAGCGTTATTTCAAAACAGTATCTCATAATAAATAATTAGTCTACTAATTTAGTAGAATATTAAAATTTACTATATATTCGCAAACAATTTTAAAAGTGCACAGCACATATATTGATATGAGTGAAGTTTTAACAAAAAGCAATGAGAACAGCGCCGATAACAGATCATTCCCTGCATTTCTAAAAACCGGGGAGCTGGATATCCTGATAGTGGGTGGCAAAACAGCTGCATTGGAACAATTGAATTTACTGTTGCATAGTGCCTCTCAGGCTACCATAAAGATAGTTGCAGAAAGCATACGGGATGATATACGGAAATTAGAAACCGGTTTTAATAACGTAAGCGTAGAAGAGCGTCCTTATGAAAGAAAGGATATTAAAAATGCAGACCTGGTTATTGTAACAGAAACCAGCCAGGCTATTATTGATAAGATCATTAATGACGCTGCACATACAGGCTTAACAGATATCCATATCTTACAGGGGAACTATAAAAACCCCTACCCTGTTCAAACCGGCAGTGCTAATCCAGGACATCCGGGACAGGAAAGAGTAAAGAGGAAACTTTCCTATAAAAGGATAGCTTCCTATGCACTGGCAGCTTTTGCATGTATGTTAATAGGTCATATCGTTTTTTCTTTCTGGCCTTTTGACGCAATAAAAGAACAGGCCCTGACACTCTATGATTCTTTAGGACAATCTTTTCTTATTATGCTTGCCGCAGGTTTTATTGCACAATTGGTGGATGGCGCATTGGGCATGGGCTATGGGGTTACCAGCGCTACTATCTTATTATCGGCAGGTGTAAATCCTGCTGCCATCAGCGGGAGCATACATACAGCTGAAATGTTTGCCAGCGGGGCATCGGGCTATAGCCATTATAAATTTGGGAACGTAAATAAAAAGCTATTTAAAATGCTGCTGATACCCGGTGTAATCGGGGCTATTGCCGGGGCTGTGCTGTTAGTATATCTTGGCGAAAAATACAGCGACTGGGTTCGGCCTCTGCTTGCCTGCTATACTTTATTCTTAGGATTAAAAATTTTGTACAACGCTTTCAAAAAGCAGATAGCGAAAAAGAAATTTAAACACTACCGGGCATTAGCAGGCGCCGGCGGATTTTTTGACTCATTTGGCGGTGGCGGATGGGGGCCGATTGTTACAACAACCCTTATTACAAAGGGGCGTAGTCCCAGGTACGTGATCGGTTCTGTAAGCCTTACCGAATTTTTTGTAACCCTGGCAAGTGCCTTTACCTTTTTTATTTTATTAGGTGTCAGTCACTGGCAAACGATACTGGGACTGATTGTTGGCGGGTTAATAGCGGCACCCCTGGCAGCAAAACTGGCCGGCAGGCTACCAAGAAAAACATCCTTTATACTGGTAGGTATTTTAGTCATCGTCTGGAGCGTACGTATTCTAATAAAACTTTTATAAAAAGATCTACAAATATTGTAGACTAATAAAATAGTGTTATATTTGCATCAGTTCTTTTCAATTTTCTTATCAAGAAAGGCTGAGGGTAATGGCCCAATGAAGCCTTGGCAACCTCTTTATAAATCTTTTATAAAAAAGGTGCCAAATCCATCCCATATATTATTTTGGGGCAGATAAGTCAGTGCTTAGCTTTAGGATTATTTTTATTGAATGATAAAAAGCTCACCTGGTTTGTCGGGTGAGCTTTTTTATTATAAAGTCATGCCGGTTTTCTTTTCCTGATAAGGTTTGAATAAAAGTATTGTATCACCTTAAAAATTAAAGATCGTCATGAGTAACATTGTAACACAAACCATCCACAGTATTCCGTCAGACCCGCTAACAGGAGCTATATCGGTTCCCATTTACCAAACCTCCACTTTTGTACAGGAGGCTCCCGGGGTGAATCTCGGTTATGACTATTCAAGAACCAATAATCCCACGCGCGCCACACTTGAAAAAATTGTAGCGGAGCTCGAAGGCGGACACACAGCAGCAGCTTTTTCAAGCGGACTGGCTGCTATTGACGCAGTCATAAAATTATTACAAGCGGGCGATGAGATAGTTGCCGTTGATGATATCTACGGAGGCGCTTTCAGGCTTTTTACACATATCTATGAAAAGTTCGGCATAAAAGTAACTTATACAGATAGTACCAATGCTAATAATGTCCTCCAAGCGATAAACTCAAAAACAAAGCTGATATGGATAGAAACGCCCACAAACCCTACCCTCAAAATTTCAGACATCGAGGTCATTGCAAAAATTGCAAAGGCCTATGGTTGCTTACTATGCGTAGATAACACCTTTGCATCGCCTGTGTTACAGCAACCATTATTGTTGGGTGCAGACCTGGTAGTGCATTCGGCAACCAAGTACTTAGGCGGCCATTGCGATCTGATTGCAGGCCTGGTTATTACTAAAACTGAAGAGCTTGGCAGCAGGATAAAATTTATACAAAATGCCAGTGGTGCAGTATTGTCTCCCTTCGACAGCTGGTTGATTATCCGGGGTATTGAAACCCTGCACCTGCGTGTAAAACAGCACTGCGAAAATGCTGCTGCAGTTGCAAAGTTTTTACAAAACCATCCCGCCGTGGACAAAGTATTCTACCCAGGTCTTCAAGATCATCCCAATCATGAAATTGCAAAAAAACAGGCCAAAGGTTTTGGTGGTGTGGTTTCCTTTACATTAAAAGAAGATACAGAAGCCGCGGCCACCTCTTTTGTAACATCAACAAAATATTTTAAGCTGGCAGAAAGTCTGGGTGGCGTAAAAAGCCTTGTATGTCATCCTGCTGCAATGACGCATAAAAGCATACCGTCCGAAAAACGCCGTGCAGCAGGAGTTTCGGACAGCCTGATCCGCTTATCCGTAGGGCTGGAAGACGCTGCTGATCTTATTGATGACCTGAACCAGGCTTTTCATACGATAGCAGAAAAACCCGAACAGCACTATGCCGTTTCCTAAAGCCTGAAAAAATAAAAATAAAATATTAGTCTACTTTTTTGGTAGACTAATATTTACTGCTTATGTTTGCACCACACTATTACATTCCACAGTGATACCGTCAGTGACATATAATACACTCCCCACCTCAAAGCATGACAATGCAAGCGTAATCGTCATGTGCTGTTGTTGCTGATTCTTTGCTTCTTATTGAAGCCGGTTCCTGATTCACTTCTATTTTTCTTCTTTCATTTTTTAACCTTTTAATACTCTATAGTTATGAGTAACGCTACACAACAATTCTATTTTAATGATCAGGTTACACAACTGCACCTAACGCATCTGCAAAAACATGGAGTTTTGCATTTTAAGCAATTCGTATCCTTCCACACTGTAAAAGAGTTTTTATATGAGATCAGCTCAGTTGAAAAGTATCTTTTAAGAAAAGAAATAACAGTGGTAAATGGTATCCCCCTTAAATTCGGAAATGATGTGAACGGTTCACAGCTTATCCAGCGCATTGCTTTTGCATCTCAATACAGTAGTGTGCTAAATAATTTCTTAAAGAGCGACCGCGTACAGCAATTGGCTAAACTGCTGGCCCCCTTTGAAGGCCGCATAGGTGAATCAGAGAAAGACGGCCTTGTGATAAACCACTACCTGAACACAGAAGACAGCTCTTTCACAAGATTAGGATGGCATACAGACAGTCCCAGGGATCTGTTCCTAGGATCAAGGATCAAACCCATGCTGAACGTAGGGCTGCACCTAGATGATTGCCCCCAAAGCAATGGCGGACTAAGGGTTTTGGCAGGAACGCACAATAAAGGACTGCTTACTCTTTTCTTTAAAAAGAAATATTTTATAGATCACAAACCAGATAAAAAAGAAACAGGGCTTGACATTGAAGCCGGGGATCTTACCATACATGACGGGCGCCTCTGGCACCGGGTAGAGCAATCTCCTTTTATTGGAGAAGAAAGCAGACGGCGCGTAATGTATATCCCCGTGGTAACCGGAGCTTACCAGCCCAAAAGCGAAAGAAGCAGCACACCCTTTTACCATAAGCTGGCGACTTTGGCATCACCAAAGCCTAAAAGAAAACCGGCCCCTGATTATGCCCCTCAATTAAATCCAACACTATGATACCCTTGTTAATTTTCTCCATACTTAAAAGCTATTTCAGAAAAAAAACGTTCAACTGATATGTCATACGCACTTATTACCGGCGCTGCAAAAGGAATTGGCGCCGCTATTGCCATAGAGCTGGCGCAACAAAAACGGGGATTAATCCTTATTGATATTGATGAAAGGCAGCTATTGGATACGGCACAGTACATCAGGGATAAATACCATGTGGATGTGGTAACTCTCATACAGGATCTGGCAACGCCGGATGCGGCCCAAAGGATATTTGAAAAAACAAAATGGTACCATGCCTATCTTGATATGGTGATAAACAATGCAGGGTATGGCCTCAATACGTCTTTTACAGAAACAGGAATTGAGGAGCAATTGAACATCATCGACGTAAATGTGAAAGCCCAGTTACGCATAGCACATGTATTCATTCCCGTTTTAAAAAAATTCCCACGTTCGTTCCTGCTGAATGTAGGCAGTACCACCTGTTATCAGTCAGTTCCCTACTTATCAGTATATGCGGCATCCAAAGCGTTTGTCATTTCATTTACACGCAGCCTGCGGTATGAGCTGAAAGAAACATCTATATCTGTTAGTTGTCTTATTCCGGGCGCTACAGATACAGCTTTCGTAACAAGAGCAGGTATGAAAGCATACACGCTAAAAACAGCTGAAAAATTTAATATGACACCACAGGCCGTTGCAAAAGCAGCAGTAAAAGGATTGCTGAAAGGCAAAGCTGAAATCGTTCCCGGCATTTCCAATAAGCTGAATGCCTTTATAACAAAGGTTGTTCCCAAAAGCCTTACAGAGCGGGTAGCAGCAAATATTTACAAGCCCAGGGAAGATGAACAGGTGATACAACAGGCCGTTGCTCCACAGTACTGACTCAACCATTAATACCAAAAAGCCACGTGGCCGAGGGGTTAGGCGAAGGTCTGCAAAACCTGTTACGAAGGTTCGAATCCTTCCGTGGCGTCAGATTGTACCCGGTACAGATATCTTATAAATAAACGGTCGATATCACTAAAATATACTAAGGCTAATAAAAGGCCGGCTATAAAAAAAGTTATCACCAAATGTGAGGGGTGAAACTGGTAAACTATGAGAAAAAGTAATAATACCCTGGCTATTTCCAGGTAACTTATCCAACGGCGCTGATCTAAGATAGCGCCACTGTTGATTAAACTGATAAAAATAAACAAGGAGCAAAGGCTCAGTGTTGTCGCGGAAAGGTATTTTTCGCATAGCAGTACCAGGAACAATATAATCAACGATAGTGCCGTTTGAATAGTAACATAAGTTCGCATAGCCGCTGTTGGGGGAATCTTCGCCTTCCTGTTCTTCAAAAACTTCCTTTCCAGTACTGCCCGGTAGCGGGGATCCAGGTTATCAGGCTTTCCAAAAATAGTTTGCCACTTTGTCTTAAACCCTTTTGCGTAATAAAAATTGAGACCTATTTCAAGTATAAAATGAAAATGCTGCCATAAAAAACTGTGACTTTCCAAAGGCTTTGTTAACCCATACGTTATTTCTATATTTTTATCTTCTCCAATAAAGGTTCCGAACATCTTATCCCAGATGATTAAAACATCGCCATAATTCTTATCCAGGTATTCGGGGTTGGAAGCATGATGTATGCCATGATGTGTAGGTGTTACCAGGATCTTTTCGAACCACCCCCACTTTCCCAGGACTTGTGTATGTACAAAAAAAGGATAAAGCCCATGTACAAGCAAAAGCGTGGTGATCATTACCGGAGGAAATCCCAGCAATGGTATTACAGACCAGAACAAGCTACGCACAACAGCCTGGAATACTGTGATCCTGGCCGATACGGTATAATTAAAATCTTCACTTTGATGGTGTACTACATGCACCGCCCAAAAAGCATTAATCTCATGCGCCAGACGATGATACCAATACCAAACAAAATCCGTGATCAGGAAAAGTAACACCCAGATAAAGACATTTGCTTTTACAGGCAGCAAGGCATAATGCTTATATATATAATCAAAAAAATAGAAAAACAAACCGGTGGTTAATACATCCAGCAGGCGCTCTGCAATGCCCACATTAATGTTGGCCACAGATTCAGCGTACTGGAAAAAATTCTTACCACTTCTTTTGGTGTACAAATATTCCCATGCAATAAAAAAGAGGAATAGCGGAATAGCAAATGCTATGAAATTGAAATGCATTGTAGAAAAATTTATTAGTCTACTATTTTAGTAGAGTATCAAAAATAATATATATCTTTAAATAATTTGAAAATAACATGTACTATTTTCCTAATTCCGGGAAAAGAAAAAATACAAATACTCTAAAAAGCACCATTGCTCAATCCTTAATCATTTTATCTTTATTATTGCAGCCTATTTACTAAAATAAAATATACAGAAGTTGAATCGCATTTATCTTACTGAAGACTGGACTGTTGTAGTTTTAGGTTTTATAATCATCATCCTGTCGGCTTTCGGGATTATTATTAATGCTCCTGTATTTAACTGGAAAAACATTTCAGACCTGTCTGCAGGTGTGCTAAGCACAGATAACCTGGCCAGGATACTGTCTCAATTCTTATATACCTTTATTATAGCCATTATTGGCAACTATTTAACCGGCAAATCCGTAACACATATCCTGAAAGGCTTCCCTGTCCTGTACCTGCTTACCATACCTGCCTTTATAATTGGCGGGAACAGCACCATACAATTGCTCAATCTCGAAACAGTTATTTTCTGTTTAGCCTTCGGACTGGTTATCCGGAATCTTTTCACATTGCCCGAATGGCTGACCGGCTCGCTTTCATCAGAGTTCTTTGTAAAGATCGGTTTGATATTATTAGGCACTAATGTTATTTTTTCGGATATACTAAAGGCGGGCTCCCTGGGATTGATACAGGCACTGATTGTAGTACTTTCAGTATGGTATTTTTCATTCTGGCTCTGCAAAAAGCTTAAAGTAGATAAAGAGCTTTCGATGATGCTTTCAAGCGCTGTATCTATCTGTGGGGTATCAGCCGCTATTGCTACTTCAGGCGCCATCAAAGGCGATACAAAAAAATTGTCCCTGGTCGTTTCCTTAGTATTAATTACGGCAGTACCTATGATGATCATAATGCCTTGGATTGCCAAAACATTTGGCTTCTCACAGGAAGTAACCGGCGCCTGGCTGGGAGGGACTATTGATACAACGGGAGCCGTAGCAGCATCGGGCACCCTTGTAGGAGAAACGGCATTAAAGATCAGCACAATCGTAAAGTTTTCTCAAAACGTATTATTAGGTATTGCGGCATTTGCCATATCTGTTTACTGGACTTATTCTAAAACTTCTGCTGAGCATACCATTGCTGAAAAGCCTACTTTAAAAGTAATATGGGAGCGGTTCCCAAAATTTGTTATAGGTTTTGTAGCCGCTTCTCTTATTTTTTCATTCTTCATCAGCACGGATACTATTGCCCTGGTAAAAAGCCCTTTAAAAAACCTCCAGGCATTATGGTTTGCCCTGGCATTTACCAGTATAGGCCTGGAGACTAACTTTAAAGACCTGGTAGGTGTGCATAACAGGAAACCTGTGATTGCATTTTTAGGGGCACAGCTTTTTAATGTGATCATAACGCTCATTATAGCCTGGTTTCTTTTCGGTGGCAACAAACTTTAAGCTCATAAAAGATGCTGTCTTATAAAAGCATCCATTATGCTCAAAGTGTTTTTTAAATAAGTATAAAAAAACTTTTAAAAGTTTTTTTATATCAAACAGGTTCAGTATTTTTGTCTACTAAATAAGTAGACTAATAGCTGTTAACCACCAGCAGTTATATTTTAAACCCAATTAAAATGAATAGCTCAACAAACGCTGTGTTTAAGTTGCAAAACTTCACTTCTGTAAGCCAGGTGGTAATACCTTCTCAAATGTTCTGTATGAACAGAACCACTACTACCTGTTGTTGCATATAAGTACCCATTTTTCATGTTATCTGAATAAGCGATAAGCCTGTTATTGCTGCAACCGGCAAAAGGTATCCCATGGCCTGTCCACAATAATCGGTGGTTGGTTATAGTTGGGGGCCGGGGTGCCTTTTACTGATTACACTTACAGAGATTTCCATAATACACAAACCATCAAAAAACGAGTACAAAGTACCTGCGGCATTATTATGCCCGGAACGTACCGGATACAAACTACAAATAAAATGCGCAAGAAGAGTCTTTTATATAGCATCACACTATACCTGCTGCTCCTTTTAACCGGCAGTGCGATCCATGCACAAAACCCCGCTACTATTAATTCTGTACTTGAAGGTACCGTGCTTGATGAAGTAACCAATGAGCCGCTTGATGGAGCTAACGTCATTATTGAAGGGGTAACCAATCAAACTACAACCAATTCCAAAGGACAGTTCATATTACGCACGGGACAGAAGTTCCCCTACAACATCATCATCACTTTTGTGGGGTACGAAAAGAAGATCGTGCTGGCAACAGGGTCGCCCGTTTCCGTAAGATTAAAACCTATCAATAACAACCTGGATGATGTGGTAGTAGTAGGTTATGGAACCCAAAGAAAAACTGATGTTACCGGAGCCGTAAGCTCATTATCACAGAGCGCTATCAGGCAGCCGCTGAGCTCATTTGATCAGGCGTTAAAAGGTGCCTCCACGGGCGTTCAGGTAACACAAACATCAGGACAACCTGGCGGAGGTGTCAGCATCCGCATCAGGGGCGGATCCTCCATCCAGGGAGGTAATGAGCCGCTGTATGTTATAGATGGCTTCCCGGTATACAATAGCAGTAACTCGCCCGGTATAGCTTCCGGGGCCGTGGTAAATCCATTGGCAGGTATTAACCCGGCTGACATTGACAGGATAGATATTTTAAAAGACGCCGCGGCCACTGCTATTTATGGATCGCGTGGCGCAAATGGCGTAGTAATTATAACAACCAAAAAAGGAAGCCCCAGGAAAAGCGCCATCAGCTACGATGGGTCGTATGGTCAGCAAAGCGTGCAGAAAAAAATTGACGTGCTGAATGCAAAACAATTTGCGGTTCTAAGAAATGAAGTGCTGTACGATACCAAACCATCAGGCGGAAAATATCAATATTTAAGTGAAGCTGAGATAGCCGCATTAGGCGAAGGAACCAACTGGCAACAGGAGGCTTTCAGGAATGCTCTTGTACAAAGCCACCAGGTTTCTATTGCAGGGGGCAGCAGTAATACACAATACTTTATATCGGGAAGCTATAATAAACAGGAGGGAATTATTAAAAACACCGACTTTACAAGAATAGCTGTCAGGGCCAATATCAATGCCCGGCCTGTTAACAGGCTCACAGTAAGCACCAATATTACCGCAAGTAAAGCAGACGCAAATATTGCTCCATCAGGCATCATCGGCTCTTTATTAATCATGCCTCCTACAGCCACCATATATGAGCCGGACGGAAGCTATACATTAAGAAATCCTTTTGAGAATATATTTGCCAATCCAATAGCCACATTAAACGAAACGCTTAATAAATCCGCTACCATAAGATTTTTAGGCACCGGCTATGCAGAATATGAGATCATCAAAGGATTAAAAGCCAAAGTATTATTAGGTACGGACATTAGTAATGACAAGGAAAAGTATTATGTGCCTTCCATCATTTATGAAGGAGCAGGCACTAACGGACAGGCATCTTTAGGTAATTCCACGACATACTCCTGGTTAAATGAGAACACGTTTTCCTGGTCAAAGGAGTTTGGTAAAAGCGCGCTGACGGCTTTGGCAGGCTTCACACAGCAGGAGTCGGCCAACGAAAGATTCACCGCCGGAGCACAACAATTTGTTACAGACGACCTTACCTATAACAATCTTGAAAGCGGTTCTGTGCTGCTTCGGCCTACGTCAGGCACTTACGACTGGGTATTGCATTCCTACCTGTCAAGGATAACTTATAACTATAACAGCCTGTACTATTTAACAGCAAGTATCAGGCGTGATGGCTCTTCCCGCTTTGGTAAAAATAACAAGTGGGGCAATTTCCCGTCAGTATCCGCTGCCTGGAATATCAGCAAGGAAAACTTCTTTACTCCCCTTCGTGATAAAGTAAGCGACCTTAAATTAAGAGCAAGTTTTGGTACTACCGGTAACCTTGAAATAGGACAATATCAATCCCTGGCTACCCTGTATAGCTTAAACTATTTATTCGGAGGAAATATTATCAGTGGCTTTGCACCACAAAGAATAGCAAATGATAACCTTGGATGGGAAAAAACGTATCAATACAATGCAGGATTAGACCTGGGTTTACTACGCAACAGGCTTGCTATTAGCATAGAAGCTTACTATAAAAAAACAACCGACCTGTTATTAAACGTAGAAATACCATGGACTACGGGTTATGCCACTTCATTACAGAACTTTGGATCGGTAGCAAACAAGGGTATTGAACTGGGATTAAAGAGCAAAAACCTGGCCGGGCTCTTTGCCTGGAACAGCGACCTGAACATTTCCTTTAACAGGAACAAAGTGCTGGCTATTGGCAACAACGCGCAATCTTATATTTCAGGCAATTATATCATCCAGGTGGGAAAACCTTTAGGTACTTTTTATGGTACTGCAACGGATGGTATTTTACAACAGGGAAAGGAAGCGGAAAAAGGGAAATATACCGGTAATGCCACACCCAAAGCCGGCGACCGTTTATATAAAGACATTAATGGTGATGGCAGTTTTACAACAGCGGCCGACCGTGCTATTATCGGCAATGCGCAACCCGACTTTATATTTGGCTTCACAAACAACTTCTCCTGGAAAGGATTTGACCTGTCTGTATTTCTGCAGGGCGTTTATGGCAACCAGATCATTAACAGCAACCGCCAGTCTTTAGAAATGTTTACAGGCCAGCAAAATGCATCTGTAACAGCGTTAGAAAGATGGACGCCTGAAAATCCCTCAACAACAATACCACGGGCTAAATTAGATCCGGCGCCGGTTTTTTCAGACCGCTTTGTTGAAGACGGCTCTTTTATACGGGTAAAAGATATCACGCTTAGTTACGCGCTGCCTGTATCCCTTTTAGACAGGGCCAAAATTTCTGCCGTCAGCATTTATGTAACTGCCCAAAATCTCCACACTTTCACAAAATACACCGGGTTTGATCCCGAAATCACTTCGGGCAGCAATGTATCTCCCGGAACAGACTCAGGCATCTACCCTTTGGCTAAAAGCATAATAGCCGGACTCAGGGTAACCTTTTAATAAATACACATACATCACACTATTGCTATATTGTATAAAAGCATAGCAGCATTAGTAAAACAATATGAATCATGAAACGCATATACCTTTTTACATTAATAATAATGGTGCTTCAGGCAGGTTGCTCAAAGCTTGATGAAGTTCCTGAATCCTTCCTGGTAACCGAACAGTTTTACCGGAATGAAAGTGAAGCGGTGGCCGCTGTTACGGCTATTTACCGGAAGCTTTACGAAAGCGGCCAATCTTTATACAACAGCTTATTCCAGATTGGTGTAGAAATGGCTACAGACGATTATGAAGCGGGCCCCAGGGCAAGAAACGCGCATGTACGTGCTATATCAGGTCTAACGCATGATGCATCCAACGACAGGATGCAGGAGCTTTGGAGGCAAAGCTACAGCGCTATAAGCGCTGCTAACGTAGCTATTGATAAAATAGCTGAAATTGACGCAGCCAATATAAACGAAACAGTACGGGCACGCCTCATCAATGAAGCTAAATTTTTACGCGCACTGAACTACTTCAACCTGGTAAGATGGTTTGGCGGCGTACCCATTGTACTTCACGAGACATCTTCCCTATCGGCAGAGGCCCTGTATGTTGAAAAAGCAACAGAAGAAGATGTGTACCAGCAGATCATCAAAGACCTTAACAGCGCCGGGCAGCTACCCAATTGGAAATCTTATGGCGCAGCTGATATCGGGCGGGCCACATCGGGAGCCGCCAAAAGCCTGTTGGCAAAGGTTTACCTTACTAAAAAAGATTGGGCGAATGCAGTGCTTAAAAGTAAAGAGGTTATAGACAATGAAGGGTATGACCTGTTTCCCCAATTTTCCGATGTATTTGCCGTAGCAAAAAAGAATGGGATCGAGCATATTTTTTCAGCACAGTTCCAGGGAAATTCCGGATATCAGGGAAACAGCCTGGCAAGCCGGTCCGCGCCTGCCGATATACCCGGTATTAACGGGGATTATGCTGATGCTTTGCACTGGGAGGGCAACCTCTACCAGAGTTTTGCTGCTAACGATGCCCGCCTGCCGGTAACCTTTGTAACACAAATGGTAAGCCCGGCTGACGGTAAATTATACGTTTTATCCAAACCACAGTTTCATAAATATTACGATGAAAAAGTGGTGGGCAGCCCGGGGCAGTCTTCCAAAAATCTTCCTATCATCAGATATGCGGAAGTATTGCTGATTTATGCAGAAGCTTTGAACGAACAAAACGGAGGGCCGAACAGCGAGGCTTACCAGGCCATAGACAAAATACGCAACCGCGCTAAAATTACCCGTTTGCAGGATGTTGCTCCGGCGCTTAGCCAGTCTCAATTCCGTGACTCAGTTTTCCAGGAACGCAGAAAAGAGCTGGTGTTTGAGTACCAGCGCTGGTTCGACCTGGTAAGACGTGGGGCCGATTACTATGTGGCTACACTTAAAGCTGCCGGCAAAACACAGGCTGCGCCCAGGCATATCCATTTTCCAACACCGCAGCGCGAGCTTGACCTAAACCCTAAGCTAAAGCAACACCCCGATTGGATAAACTATTAATTCTGTTCAAACAAATAAAACAAGTAAAGATGAAAAACCGGATAAACTTTTTAAAGAAGATCGCTGTTCTTCTGCTTGGCATAGGAATAGCCAATGCTGCCTTTGCACAACAAAAACCTAATATCGTTCTCATCCTTGTAGATGATCTCGGGTTTTCTGATATTGAGCCTTATGGTGGTATTGATATAAAAACGCCCCATATCAGTAAGCTGGCCAGTGAAGGCACTATTTTTAAGGAATTTTATAATAATTCCATCTGCGCACCCACCAGGGCCTCCCTGCTTACAGGGCAGTATCCCCATAAAGCAGGTGTGGGCTATTTCAACGTAAACCTTGGATTACCTGCATACCAGGGCTTTTTAAACAAAGAGTCGCTTACCCTGGCAGAGGTTCTAAAAAGCGGCGGCTACAGCACCATCATATCCGGTAAATGGCATGTAGGCGATGATAAAGACCAATGGCCCGCCCAACGCGGCTTTGAGAAGTCTTTTGGTTTTATTGGAGGCGCCAGCAATTATTACGAGATCAATGACTCAGCTAATGCCGATGTAAAGCTTATAAAAAATAACCAACCCTACTATCTTGAAAAAGATAAATACCTCACCGATGCTATAACAGATAATGCACTGGGTTTCCTGGACGAGCAATCGAAAGAAAAAAAACCTTTCTTCCTGTACCTGGCTTTTAACGCTCCTCACTGGCCTTTACAGGCCTTGCCCCAGGATATAGAGCAGTACAAAGGCATTTACAGTTCAGGATGGGACAGCCTCCGTGTACAACGGTACAGACAGGCTGTTTTAAAAGGTGTATATGATAAAGACCAGGCTATTGCCAGGCACGATGAAGCCGTTCAGCCATGGAATAAGCTTACCTATGACGAACAGCAATACTGGCAATACCGGCAGCAGGTATATGCAGCCATGATTGATCATGTAGACCAAAGTATCGGACGTTTGCTTAACAAATTAAAAGAACTGAAGAAAGATGAGAATACATTGATCATTTTCCTTTCGGATAATGGTGCCCAGGGCGGGAACGGCCTCAGGCTTTACACGCAAAGAAATACAGGACCCGTTGGTTCTGCCGGTTCATACGAAGTGCAAAACAGCAACTGGTCTCAAACCGGCAACTCCCCGCTCAGAAATTATAAAGGCACGCCTTATGAAGGTGGCATAAGCGCGCCTTTTATAGCATGGTTACCCAAATTTGTGCCTGCTGCTACAATAGTAAAAGGCTCCGGCCACTTAATTGATATAGCCCCTACCCTGTATGAACTTGCAGGTATTAAATACCCTGCCATTTATAACGGAATACATACAAACAGGTTACCGGGTAAAAGTTTATTACCGGTGCTTTACGGGAAGTCCGATACCATAAACAGGCAGGGCGGCATCTTTTGGGAACGCGGCGGCAATATCGCTGTAAGGCATGGAAAATGGAAATTAGTGCAGCCAGCCACTACACCCGGGAAGTATGAGCTGTATGATATAACAAAAGACAGGGCAGAGAATACCGATCTTGCCAAAGAAAATCCGGAGATAGTAGCGCATCTGCAAAAATTATATAAAGAATGGGCAGCAGAAAACGATGTGGTCGATTATTCACTCCTCCGTCCCCAAAGCCCGGCGGGTAGATGATACATACTAACTCCTTAATACAATAAATAAATATGCAATGAAAAAATATCTAACTATACTCACTCTTGCAATATCGGTGAGCAGCCTGTATGCACAGCAAAAACCTAAAAAGCCTAACATCATACTTATTGTGGCTGATGACATGGGATACTCTGATCTTGGCACTTACGGTTCAGAGATCAGCACTCCTAACCTCGATAAGTTGGCTTATGAAGGCATACGCTTGCAGGAGTTTTATAATAACTCAATATGCGCGCCTACACGGGCCTCTTTATTAACCGGGCAGTACCAGCACAAGGCTGGGGTAGGTTATTTTTCCAACGATCTGGGTTTGCCTGCTTACCAGGGATATATTAATAACCAATCGCTGACACTTGCAGAGGTGCTTAAAGAAAACGGGTACACTACCATCATATCAGGGAAATGGCACGTATCCGGAAAAGGCCAAAGCTTACCCTGGCAACGGGGATTTCAATTTGTATATCCAAAAAATGAACAGTCGGCCAACTCCGGCGCACCAGGCGTGCCCGACATAAAAACAGATAATGAAGGGTTTCCGCTGGAAGCTTCTTTTCAAACCAACCTCATCACCAATAATGCTCTTAGCTTCCTGGATACGGCTGCACAGCAGGACAAACCGTTCTTCCTGTACCTGGGCTACACTGCCCCGCACTGGCCGTTGGTAGCATTACAGAAAGATATTGCAAAATACAAAGGGAAATATGATAAGGGCTGGGATGCGCTTCGTGAGGAAAGGTTCAAAAAACAAAAAGAGTTGGGATTAATACCTACAGATTTCCCTATCTCTAAAAAAGATGAAGATATATATGACTGGGCAAAGCTTTCGTATGATCAAAAGCAGTTATGGGCCAGGAAGATGGAAGTATTTGCGGCTATGGTAGATGAGCTCGACCAGGGAGTAGGCCATATCACCCAAAAATTAGAAGCGCTGAAAAAAGCTGATAATACTATCATATTATTCATTTCCGACAATGGAGCTCCGGCCGAAGATCTGGTACGCTGGTACCATGGCGCTACAAAGAACACAGGCACCGTTGGCACCACCGGTTCTTTTGAATCACAAAGCAAAAACTGGTCCTATGCTTCCAACACACCTTTCAGGGGCTTTAAAGATTATTTATATGAGGGAGGGATCAATTCGCCATTTATTGCATGGTATCCCGGCAAAATAACAGCAGGACGCATCGCCAAAGGCACAGGCCATATTATTGACCTGGCGCCTACTATTTATGAAATAGCGGGAGCAAAATATCCTAAAACCTATGCCGGCATTAGGCCATTTGATTTGCCTGGCCAAAGCCTTTTACCGGTGTTCACCGGCACGCAAAACGAAGTACAAAGAAAAGAGCCCCTGTTCTGGGAAAGGGCCGGGAACAGGGCCATAAGGTCAGAACAATGGAAGCTGGTTTCGCACTGGCCCGGCTACAACTGGGAGCTGTATGATTTATCAAAAGACAAAGGCGAAACCAATAATATTGCCCGCGATAATCATGAAATAGTAAGCCGGCTTTCGGTAAAATATTTCCGGTGGGCTAAAGCGAATGGAGTTGTTGACTTCGCTACGCTGGAAGACAGGGAACCGCAAAGCATGAAAGAATTCAGGAAGAGCAGGGTACAGGAGGTAATACCTGCAGGAAGAGGATTCCCATTTTAATTCCTGAGTGCCTCTTATATCAGAACCAGAGGTTTCTTCATAAAAACGCCCCGCAGCAGCGGGGCGTAAAATTATATCCGGTAATTTAAAAAGGAAGATCGTCCACAGGCGGTTCTTCAAAATTACTGGCAGAAGCACTTCCCGAAGCTGGCATAGAGGAAGAAGTGCCCGAAGCTGGCGCCGAATAATTACCTCCACCCTGGGAGGTACCATCGGCCTTATTGCCTAAAAGCTGCACTTCACGCACACGCATGGACAATGCAGCACCTGCCGATCCATCATTTTTAGTAAAGGTCCTTACTTCGGGCTGACCTTCAACAAAAACCTGTGTACCTTTTACCAGGTAAGGAGCAATAGCGGTCCTGTCCGTCCAGTAAGCACAGTCCACCCACACCGTCTTTTCCTGCTGAACGCCCTGGCTATCTTTATATCTTTCAGAATGGGCCACCGTAAAATTAATGACATTCCTTCCGTTCACAGTATTTACCAAACAATCTCTGCCCAGGCGACCAATAACCTGCATTTTAATCATAGCTTCGTTTTATTTTAATATTAAAAAAAATTGGACAGGCAATTTAATGACAAAAAACAAATATTACACAGCAATTAACAAATTCCTTTAAAAATAAACGTTTACCGTTTAAAAGACAGCTAAAAGCGTTGAGCGAAAGCATCATACATATTATCAAAAGCTTTGCTCATCCGCAGAGGGCCCATAGCTGCCCGGTACTTTAATGTCATTCAGCCTGTAATAAACGCCTAGTTGCGCGCGATGGTGGGTAACCTGGTTCAGAGAATGCCTGATGGCTCCATACTTGGTCCACTCTGCCAGTTTCTGACCTTTATAGGCAATGGCCCAGTTAGGCTCCAGGGCTGCTTCCGTTACTTCGTTCAAGGCTTCTACAGATGCAGCATAATTCTTTTCCAGGTCTTCCAGCAGCTGCTGCCTGGTTTCAAATGGTGCAGGCCGCTCGCCATCAGCAAAATCAAGTACTTCTGTTTTTAAAATAAAGGGAGTCCAGCCAAATACTTCTGTAATATGCTGAGCAAGCTGCATCAGCTTCATACTTTTAGGATGTGGCGCATAATCATTTTTCCCTTCAGGAAATTCATTCAGGAATTTTTTAGTAATAGCATATTCCTCTTTTAACTCGTCTTTAAGTTGTTGTAGCGTATCCATAATTTTTATTTTTAGTTTTGAATAAAATTAATAAGAATAAAATCATACCCAATATAAAATTTTAAGAGTGAAGAGGTATTTCAACCCCATATATGGTTACCGCACTGCAATAATCTGTTAACTTTGTAAATTATTATCATCCTAAAAATGAACAGAATATTTCTTTTTTCCGCATTTGTAATACTCTTAGGCTGTGTAAAAAAGGAAGCCCCGATATCAATCAGCTCCTCTTCAATTTCGCTTATGCCTGTACGGCAATCAACTGATTCTGTCTTTTTACAATGGAACGCACAAACTGCGCCATCTTTCAGGCACTATATTGTATTAAGATCATGGAATGGCGCTGCGTGGTCTTATATAGCTACAAATTCCGGTAGCAGTAACACCACGTTTACAGATATCCAGATAATGCCTGACTGGGATCTGAGATATAAAGTAGTGGCGGAGTTCTCAAACGGAGATACCGTTGAAAGCAATATACAACCCATCAAAACCGACCCGCTAAAAATAGACCTGGATCCCTTACAAATAACTAACGACAGCATTATTCTTAACTGGCATACCAACTATACAAAGTACGCTCCAGGCCAGTATTTCGTTTTCCGGAAAGTAGAAAATATGGAGAAAACAGAGCGGGCCCGAATTTATGACATCGGAAAAACAACTTATACGGATAAAGATATTCCATACACCACCAATATAACCTATGAAGTGGTTTTTAAGCCTCAATACAATTCCAGCGAGGTAAAAAGTGTTGAAAGAACCTATCAAAGAAAAGAAATAAAAATGGCGGATATTAAGGCATTTGATGTCCTGTATGACGCAGAAAAAAAACTGATTTACTTTTTTAATAGTACCGGGGAAATCAAAATTTTTGATATTGCAGCTGATAAAATCACCCACTCAGTTAATGCAGGTGTGGTGATGGTTACTACAGGGCCGGCAATTGGTTACAGTGATCTGGCCACTTTTAATAATGAAAAAGAATTATATGTGCCTACAGCTGACGGGCGTATCATTATTTATGACGCGTTGACTTTAGCAATGAAAAGTCAAATACAGGTAGGTAATGGAATAAGTACCCATTCTGTTTTTTTTAATAACGGATTAATTTTTGCCGATACAGATGCCTGGATGAACAATCCACTCAGGGTATTTTCCAGAACAGGAAGAAACCTGGTAGAACAAGGTGGCTTCTGGAATAGCCGAATGATAAAAAAAATACCGGGATCGAACACTGAAATGGTTGAAGTTGCCATGTATCCCTCCGGTTTAGCCTTAAGCTATTATAGCTTCAACAGTTCCGGGAAAATTCTTACGCAGTTAAAAGATGTGGAAATGAACTCTTATGATGCCCACGGCAAAATATTTGAGATGCTTGGTTCAAACGGCAGGTTTATCACATCAGAAGCCGGGAACATATTCAGCAAAGATCTATTACAGGTAGGACAGCTGCAAAATATTAATAAAAAATTCGGATCGTATGCGGTTGACAACACCTCAAATGAAATATATGCCGGAACGAACGAAAAAACGATTGAAGTGTATTCATTAAGCACTTATCAGCACCTTCGAACGATCCATACAAAATATTATCCTTTTAAGGTTTTTAAAACGGGGAACCAAATTATTTCAACAGGGACTCTTTACAAACGGGACAGCAATTTTGATATTCCTGAAAAGCTATTTATTGAACTCTTATAAACAATTTTATGAAACTGAATCAATACATTGATCATACTATATTAAAACCCACAACCCTGGTAAGCGATATTGAAAAAGTTTGTGCAGAAGCCCGGCAATATGGCTTTGCCTCCGCATGTGTGCCACCTCCATTTGTGAAAAAAACAAAAGAATTATTACAGGGCAGCCCCGTGAAAACATGCACCGTTATTGGCTTCCCGTTTGGTTATTCAGCTATTGAAGCTAAACTGGCCGAAGTGCTGCTGGCTATTGTTGACGGAGCGGATGAGCTGGATATTGTTATTAACCTGGTGGCCCTGAAAAACAACGACTGGCAATACCTGGCCAATGAGGCTAATCATTTAATACCTGTGATAAAAGAAAAAGGAAAGACCGTTAAGATCATCATTGAAAGTGGAGTGCTTACTGATGATGAGATTATCAAATGCTGCGAGCTGTATGGCGCTGCCGGTATAGACTACCTGAAAACTTCCACCGGGTATGCAGAAAAAGGAGCCAGCGTGCATGCTGTTGAATTGTTTAAGAAACATCTGCCGCAAGGTACCGGCATTAAGGCCAGCGGCGGCATACGCGACTATGCATTTGCCAAACAACTGGTAGAAGCGGGGGCTACCCGCCTGGGATGCAGCGCCAGCGTGGCTATAGTGGAAGGCGGCAAAGGTGAAGGCAGTTATTAAACTGTAAGATATCCATCCTGGAATTGAATGCTAAAAGAAATAATCAACATTCAATACTCAACGCTCAATATTCATTTGTGGAACCTGAGTATTGAGCGTTGAACATTGTGTATTGAGTATTTGATTTTTTAGTCTATGGTCTATATTACTATGGTCCATGGACACTTCAACCCGCCATAACCTATACCAAAACATACAATTACCATAACACTACTTTATTATTCGAGAAAATACCATCTTCCGACACAGCTACCTCCCGCTATTCACTACATAGCCTTTCAGCTCTTCGTTAAACGCTTTCTCTTTCAGCAACTGTTCCAGGGTAAGGTGCATGCGGTATCGCCAGTAGTGCTGTGGATTGGCAGGAACATTGATACGCTCGTCCTCCGGGTTTTCCCTACGTAAGGCTGCACTCATACCTAAAATATCCTGTAACTGGAAAATGCTCCACATAGCAGGCGAATATAAATGCTGCAGCACAATAGCCCTGTTGATCCATGGCTCACAGAAATAGGGTGCTTCCCCGCTCTGGCCTAATTCTGTGTTATAAAATTGCTGCGTAATATTACGGTCTTCCTGCCACCAGCCACGTATGGTGCTCATATCATGTGTAGAGGGCGTTACCACCGACAGGTAAGGCGCCCGGGCCGGGTTAAAAAATGCAGCGCCCTGCTGCTTGGGCATTCTCTGAATTTCGAGGCTTAAAATACCCAGCTGCTTCATTACGCCGGGCACACTATCGGGTACCATGCCCAGGTCTTCCCCGCATACCAGCATATCCGTTACGGCTTTCAGTCCCGGCAATTTTTTGAGCGATTCATTTTTCCAGAATTCATTCTGCCTGCGATAGAAATAATCGATATACAAATTCCACAGCTTCTCCCTTATCTGTGGCTGTAAATGGTGGAAAGAGCTGGTTTGATCCAGCGATATCCTGAAGTGAAAAGCGGTTTGGGAAGATCCTTCCTCTTCAAACAAAATCACATTGCTGATCAGATCATATAACCCGTTACGCAACTTCATACTTTCAGCATCCTGTTGCTCTTTAAAATAAGCTGCTACTTTCTTCTGCGTGTTAAACTGGGAAAGCAATATATACTGATGTGGGCCGCGTTTCTGCAAAAACTGGTTCTTCACCTCCTCCGCTCTTTCGCGGAACAGTTCCCACAAAATTTCATCGGTAATGTAGGGCATACAAAACCGCTCATAATCAAACCATATTCCCTGCTCGCCCAATTCGCTGATATGTACCGGGATACAGGGGTCAAACCTTCCCATAATACCCTGCACTGCATGAAGCGGGATGCTCCATATTCTGAAGAATCCCAATATATGATCAATGCGGAAGGCGTCAAAATAGCAATTCATCTGTTTAAAGCGTTCACGCCACCATGCAAAGCCATCTTCCTGCATTTGCTGCCAGTTATAGGTAGGAAAGCCCCAGTTCTGTCCTTTAACGGCAAAATCATCCGGCGGTGCCCCGGCCTGCCATTGCATATGATACAGCTCCGGCGCCACCCAGGCATCGCACCCGTAACGATACACGCCAATAGGAATATCACCCTTCATAACAATCCCCTTTTTATGAGCATAGCCCACCGCATCGCTTAATTGCAGGTGCAACTGATACTGAACATAACAATAGAACTGCACGTGCTTAAAAGCAATATTCCCTTCTTCAAAAAACGCATTTACCTTATACGCTTCATAAACAGCATTAGCACCCCAGTCTGCAGGATTGGGAGAACCAAACCTGTCACGCAGGTAGCAGAACGCAGCATAGGGTTTCAACCAACGCCTGTTTTCTTTAAAAAAATCTTTATACCCCTGAGTTTCCAGGCAATCATTTCCGTTCTCATCAAACAGCTCCTGTAAAGCAGCCATTTTAAATTTCATCACCGCCTCATAGTCTATATGAGCCAGTTCATTCAGCTGTTTACGCTTGCTTTTTAAAGCGATTTCCCAGTTCTTACTCTTTTTACCGTCAATAGCTTCCAGGTTTACATATACCGGATGCAATGCAAAAGCTGATATAGCGGCGTAAGGATAAGAATCTGCCCAGGTATGTGTAGCCGTGGTATCGTTAACAGGCAATATCTGTATTAATTTCAAACCTGTTTTAACCGCCCAGTCTGCCAGCAATTTAAGGTCATTGAACTCTCCTATTCCCAATCCATTCTTAGTTCTTAAGCTAAATACAGGAATAGCGATGCCGCAGCCACGCCATGTATCATCCGGCAGGTTTACAAATCCATCCTGTAAAACAACCCTACCGTTTGCCAGTACCGGTTCAAAACACACCCGGTTCCCCCCGTTCTCAAATCTTACAAATTCATTTTTTGTTTTACTATAGATGCCATATTTATAAGCAATGGGGAACCTGGCACCTGAAAGATCAAGTTCCGTAAACCATTGCTCCCCATCATAATTTAAAAGAACAGGCGCATTAATATCCCAGCTGCTCAAATTTTCTTCCTCCCCCAAAATACAAATCACCTCATCTCTGCCAATCAGGGGTGCCTTTACTTTAAAAAGATGGGTAACTCCCTTTGTAGGCTTCGCTTTAACAACTTTATGTTTGGGCAACAATACATTGTGGAAAGGTGAAGTATAAAAAACATTTGTAATAGCTCCTGCATAATTCCATGTATCATAGATCTTCAGGATATCCGCATCATCTTCTATAATTAATTGGCGGGGTTGCTGAAACTCATCAATTACTACTCCCTCGGCCGTTTTAAGCGTATATTTATATTTCAGTATTCTTTGAGAAATGGCAGGATTGCCAATATCTATTTCAAATTTCCAGTATTCATCATTAAAATACTGCATTTCCATGTATTGTGCTCCCAACCCGGGCTCCGAAAAATCAGCAGTTATAGCCAGGGTTTCTCCAAACTTAGTGTGATATCTTAAATAAAAAACAAATTTCATCGCTTCAACCGTTATTTCATTATTGTGTACAATATACACAAAACGAAAATAATCAATATACTTTATTTTAAAAATAAATATTTGGCAGGCCTCACCAGTAATGTGGTGCATAAAACTTTTTCGCAGTATCGTTGGTGAAAAAGAGGCTGACCGGGAATATTTTTGAATGGCTTGAGAATCGCGTAAACGACATCTTGTCTCCATCACCTACCCGAGAGGCCTAACATTCTCGGTCAGCCTCAAAAACACCAACAATGGCCGTGTTGCCGCTGTTGTGTCTTTTAACCAACAGCCAAATCAAGAAAAATATTTATGCACTCGGGCAATACTACGAAAAGTTCAGCAGGAAATTTTTATATTTAATTTCAGGCTGATCTCTTAAATTTGCAGCAAAACAAGAAATATGTCATCTGGTACAAAAAACAAAAGTTTAATGTGGATTTTATTTCTGATATCCGCTTTTGCGTTCATTTTTGCGTGTTTTACTCATTGGCCCTGGCTTACATTGATCTTACCTTTTGTTACTACCTTTTTTGTAAAGGCTATGGATATTATTTAATAGTATTACCGATATTCTATATTACAGCGTCTCCGCATTTAATGCGGAGATTTTTTTTGATATATTCCCCTGCCTGTTGCGTTTTCAAAATATTATCCGTTTATAGTATTAATGGTTGATAAAACAACCCCACCTTACAATACCAGGAACTAAATTATAACCCAATGAGAGCAAAAAAGCTAATTGCGATAGTTGTACTCGCATGCCTGTCAGTTTCCTGCTGGAAAAGAAATAACGAAACCGTATTGGGCTATGCTCCTGTATACGGTGACGCTTCAGCATTAAAATCCATAACGCTATTACCCGCACAGGATGTTGAGGAAGGCGGTAAGATTTATGTGGCCGGCAATATGCTTTTCCAGGTGGAATCAGGAAAAGGCATTCATATCACAGATATATCCAACCCCGCACAGCCGCAACAGAAAGGTTTCATAAAGATCAGCGGGTGCCAGGAAGTAACGGTGAAAAACGGTATTATTTATACCAACAATATGAACGACCTTGTTATACTGCAACAAAATGGTAATGCTATAGACGTTGTAAAAAGGCTGCCGGAGTCTTTTATGAACAGCAGCAGCACTACGGTCCCGCCTGAACATGGAAAATTTGAATGTCCCGATCCGTCAAAAGGTGTCATTGTTGGCTGGCAAAAGAAAACATTAATCAACCCCAACTGCTCTTACTAATAAACAACACATGAAAAAGTATTACCTGTCCTTTCTCTGGCTTATCATTTTATGCAGCCTGCTTGCAGCTTGTAAAAAAGGAGATGCCGCAGGCTCCTCCGCCGGCGCCGGCGGCTCTACAGCAAGAATGACCATATCCGGAAACTATATGTACATTGTAAGCTCCAGTAAGCTGTACACTTACGATATCAGCCAGCCAGCCCAAACGGTATTGCTGAATGAGCAATATATAAGCTGGAACAATGTAGAAACCATTTTCCCTTACCGCGATAAATTATTCATAGGCTCGCAGCAAGGCATGTTTGTATTTGACAACAGTAATCCCAAAAGCCCTAAGCTACAGGGACAGGCGCAGCATTTCAGGGCCTGTGATCCGGTTGTGGCGGATAATGACTATGCTTATGTTACCCTGAGAAACTCAAATGCAGGATGTGGCGGCACATTGAACCAGCTGCAGATATATGACATCCAGGGCAATAATATCCTTACCCCAAAGATGGTCAGCACCCTTGATATGCCCGAGCCTAATGGTTTGGGATATAAGGATGATGTACTGTATGTATGCCTGGGGATCAATGGCATGAATGTGATCAGCATTGCAGACAAAACAAAACCTGCTGTCTTAAAAACCATTACCGGTAATACTTTTATAGATGTTATTCCCTACAACAACCTGCTTATAGCTTATATACAGGGAGGCATTGTGCTGTATGATATATCTACGCCTGCCAATCCGAAACTTTTATCTACCATCCAAAACTAACGATGACATATGAAACATATTTTATCCATTTTATTTGTTGTATCCCTGTCCGCAACCGTTAGTGCACAGGATATTATTTATACCCGGAAGATCACTAATAAGCCATCCATCAGCTGGACGGAAATAAAAGCCAAAGTAGTTGAAATTGACCTCAAGACCATCGTTTATAAAAAGACGGGGAACCCTGACGGGCCTGTGTACCGGCTTCATGTGGCAGATGTAGATTCTATCGTATTTGAGAATGGTACAGTAGAAGTATTTGAAAAGTCTATACGGAGGCATCCTTTTTCATCCAAAGACCCGGTGGCTGCATACGCCAGGCATACGGAAAGAAAAAGGCAAGAACAGGCCACATACAGGAATCTTCCTCCTAATATGCTAAGCGCCGGTATAGGTGTATGGGGCACGCCGGAAGTATATTTTGTTTACTCCTCCTCTGCAGGAAGAAATGATAAAGCCACTTTCATTACCTATATTACTTTTGAAAGAATGATGGCCCGTCAGCGACTGGGCATCAATATTTCCCCCTTCATTGGCTGGAATCAAAGAGCATACGGGGCTTCGGTTACTGCCAGGGCCTATACTTCTAATGCAGGAAGGGTACGGTTTGGCTTAGGCCCTATGTACACTTTTTCCTCCCGGGACTGGAAAGGCACCTATTATGATGAAAAATCCCATATCTACGTCAGGAAAAACACCCGGGGTATTGTATCTGCCCTCGCCTTTAATACCAACCTGCAGGTACATGTAAATCGCAGAACATTTATCTCCACTGAACTTTTTGTAGGCGGTGTTACGGGTTTTTCAAACAGGGAAAAGCATATTCCAGACAACTGGAAACATTATGACAATGAACATGTTTTTGTTGGAGCCAAACTGGGTGCGGGCATCAGGTTATAACCCTGGTTCCAGGCAATAAACATGAATTATTCAAACCTGTTAAGCACTTCTACAACCTTGTAAATATCCTCAGCAGTATGAGCATAGGAACAAGGTAAGCTTAAAGTAGTACTGTGTATTTCTTCGGAAACAGGAAAGCTTTGTCCCTGTAATACGGATTTTAATGCTTTTTGCCGGTGTGGCGGCTCGGGATAATGAATTTCTGTACCAATACCGCTTGCCGCAAGAAAGTCTTTCAGCTCATTTCTTTTCTTATGCCTGATATTAAATATGTGATAAACGTTAAAATAGTCATCGTGCCTGTATGGCAGTATATACCGGGAATCCAGATTTTTAAAATAAATATCAGCCAGTTTTCGTTTGTGCTCATTGATATCATTAAGATAAGCAAGCTTTATATTTAAAAAAGCTGCCTGTATTTCATCAAGCCTTGAATTGTATCCTACCACTTCATTATAATACTTTATACCTGAGCCATAGTTACGTAATTTTTTTAGCTGATCTGCGTGGGTTACTGTTTTACATAGAATGGCACCTGCATCTCCCAAAGCTCCCAGGTTCTTTGTTGGATAAAAGCTAAAAGCACCATAATGTCCAAAAGTGCCTGCTAACCGGCCTTTATAGCGTGCTCCGTGAGCCTGGGCACAATCTTCAATTACCAAAAGATTATACTTTTCTGAAATAGAAAGCAAAGTATCCATTTCACAACATTGCCCGTATAAATGCACTACCATTAATGCTACAGTGTTTTTTGTTACATGCTGCTCAACAATTTCCGGATCTATATTATATGTAAGCTTATCCGGCTCCACTAATACCGGTACCAGTCCGCAATGAAGGATTGATAGTATGGTGGCGATATAGGTATTTGAGGGAACCAGCACCTCGCTGCCTGCTGGAAAATTATGATTTTTGAGCGGTAATATAAGTGCATCCAGCCCGCTGGCAACGCCTATGGCAAATGGAACATTGTGCCAGAACGCAAAAGCCTTTTCGAATATTTGCACTTCTTGTCCTAAAATATACCAACCTCGCGAAATAAATTCATCAAACTTAGTTTTAAATGCGTCTTCAAAGCGTTGATTAAGGACTTTGAGATTCTCGTAAGGTATTGTTATTGTAGGGTTCATAAATATAGTCTGAAGGATCGAAGGCTGTAGATGCAAGCACCAGCAAAATAGCGTCCGGTGTAAAATCGTGCATAACATGCCAATCTTCCGGCTCTAATATTAAACATTTTTCAGGGTCATCCAGTGCAAAAACCTCCTTAACGCTGCCATTATGGTTTGTAATTGTGCAACTCCCCTGAATACAAATAGCAGCTTGCCGGGTAGTATGGTGCCTGTGCCCTCCTCTGTCGGAGCTGTCTACTCCGTAAATGTAGAAAAGCCTTTTTATTTCAAAAGGCACCACAGAGTCCAGAACAGTTAATATTCCGCGCGAATCCTTAAATGTTTTTATTTGTAACAGTTGAGCCATCTCTAATTATATTATCAAGAACATCCAAGATACGTCTATCAGAGTTATAATCAAACTTTCTTCCAAATAACATGGGAGTGGATCTTAGATTTTGTTCATCTTCTATACCCAAAATTTTTGGATGACTGCCACCGCCTGACCAATCTATATATCTATAATTGTTGTTCACAACACGGTCACGGTATTCAGAATTGAGCAATACCGTTTGAAAAGCAAACTCATCTGACCCCCATGTATATCTAAAGTAAGTATTAAGTTTCTTATCGTTCATTATTTTATCAGTCACATACAAAGCACATTCGGGGCTTAGCATCCAAAACATGGAGTCTCCATACGGGTGATAATTGTAAGGCAAAGATCTGGAAGGTAAGATACTATTTACAACTCTTTCCAGGAAATGCATTGCCGGAAAACGGAAATTCACAAATGAATATTCTTTTACGCGCTTCAATCCTTCCGGCCACTCATGTACATAGCTTTTATAAGCCAGAAACTCTTTACCTCTGTTCCTTTTAAAAAAGTCAAAAATAAAACTTGCTGATTTAAGCGGGTAATCCTGACCACTCAAGAAATTAATGTACTGGTATTTTTTCCCGGTACTGCAAATTTCACGAATACATTTAAAAGTTGCCAGAATTGTATTATAACCGGCCCACCTCACATCTTCCCGGTTTTTAATAAGAAAAACATTAGGCAGGCTGGAGAGATATAAGTAAGGTTTAATATCTATTTTTTTATCTACATGAATAAAAAAATCAAAACCGGGATGGCTCATCATTTTAATCAATCGCTCCGTCAAAAGGGGGCATGTATATGTCATTATTAGGTGAGCAATATTCATAAGCGGTCCAAAACAAACAGCAAGTGTTACAATTAAAAATGTTAAGTATTTATTTTTTCTTCGCCGCTGCTTTTGGAGCAATCATGGCCAGCATCCTCCGGCCTTCCAGCTTCGGCATATTTTCCAATGAACCAAACTCTGCCAGCCTCTCTGCAAATTTTAAAAGCAACAGCTGCCCTCTGTCCTGGAACTGGATGGCCCGGCCTTTAAACTGAACATAAGCTTTTACTTTATTGCCCTCTTTTAAAAAACCTTCGGCATGCTTCGCTTTGAAATCAAAATCGTGGTCATCAGTATTAGGCGTAAAACGTATTTCCTTGATCTCTGTGGCCTTACTTTTGGCCTTCATTTCCTTTTCTTTCTTCTTCTTGTCGTAAAGGAACTTATTATAATCAATGATCTTACACACGGGCGGATCTGCCGTTGGAGATATCTCCACTAAGTCCAGCTCCTGTTGCTGGGCAATTTTTAACGCCTCCTGGGTAGAATAAATTCCTACCTCTACATTATCCCCCACAAGCCTCACCTGTGGTACCCTGATATGGTGATTAATCCGGTGCTCAGCTTCTTTTTGTGGTAAACGTCCTCTGAAGTTTCCTTTTGGTTTATTACCTCCCGGCCTGTAAGGGCCACCCGCGCCAGGCGGACGGTTAAAGATAGGTTTTTGTGGTACTGCCATCTAAAAATAATTCGTTATGCTTCCCCCGCACAGAAGCACTATTTATTGCTTTTTTTAATGCCATGCGGGAATGACATGTTAAAAGATTTTCACAAAGATGGGGATTAAACTTAGTATTCCAATTTTATTTTAACAGATTTATTTAAGCAATGGCGCTGCCAACATTTAGGGGCATACTAAATCTTTTTGCTGATTTTTAATCCTTTACGCCGGACAGGTATCTTTTACCCCGACAGTGACAAAGAAAAGAAAAAAAGTGCAATGCCGGGCTAAAAACTTTTATGCAGCCGTTTTAATGATGCTGCTTCTTAAGTTTTCTACGATAACTGATCTTTGTAATAAGCACATACAACACCGGAACTACAAATATGGCCAGCGATGTAGCAGCCAGCATTCCTCCAAAAACGGTCCATCCAATGGTATTACGGCTTACCGATGCGGCTCCCGTAGCTAACATCAGCGGCACTACCCCTAATATAAACGCAAGCGATGTCATAATAATCGGCCGTAAACGCAGCCTTACTGCTTTTAATGTAGCTTGTACAACATCGGTTCCGCTATCAACCCGCTCCTTGGCAAATTCTACGATCAGAATGGCATTTTTTGCTGCCAGTCCTATCAACGTAATGAGCCCGATTTGTGCATAAACATTATTAGACAGCTTGGGTAAAAGAATTAAGGTGAGGATAGAGCCAAACGCCCCTATCGGCACCGCTAACAATACGGAAAATGGTACACTCCAGCTTTCATATAAGGCGGCCAGGAACAGGAACACAAATATGATTGAGATGGCAAAAATGGTGGTTTGCTGTCCTCCGGCTGCTATCTCTTCCCGGCTCATTCCGGAAAACTCATACCCGTATCCCGCAGGCAGTGTTTTAGCCACTTCCCTTAATGCTTCAATTGCCTGCCCACTGCTGTAACCATCTTTAGGCGTACCATTTATTTCTACAGACCGGTAGCCGTTGTAATGCGAGATCACCGCCGGAGCCTCTATTACTTTTGTAGTGATCAGGTTGCGTAAAGGTACCATACCCCCTAAACTGTTACGTACATAAAAACCGTTCAAACTTTCCAGGGAGCCCCGGTAAACACTTTCAGCCTGCGTCATCACACGGAAGTTTCGTCCATAAAGGTTAAAATCATTTACATAGCTGCTGCCTAAAAAATTAGAGAGCGTGGTGTATGCTTCTGCCACATTCACCCCCATTTTTTTGGCCAGCTCTTTATTTATATCTACCTGGTAGCTGGGCGTACGCGCATTAAAGAAGGTATATGCCCTGCCAATAGCAGGTTGTGCGTTCAGCTGCTGCAGGAATTTATTGGCAACGGTTTCAAATTGTTTAATATCATCAGTAGTTCCTTTTTGCTGTAACTGGAAAGAGAAACCGGCGGTAGCCCCCAAACCCGGAATGGCAGGAGGAGCAATAGGAAGCACCCTCGCCTCCCTGATATCGCTGGTGGCGCCCATGATCTTACCAATTACTGCCTGCACATCTTTGCCTTTACCTTTCCGTTCGGCCCAGGGTTTCAGGCGTACGAACATAGTACCTACATTCGACTTCATGCTAAAGCTAATAACATTCAGCCCGGCAATACCTCCCACGACCGCTACTTCCGGAATTTGCTGTACCCGGCCCATAATATCCTTCATCATGGCAATGTTGCGGGTAGTACTGGTAGCCTCCGGCATTTCATAAGTCACAAACATCCGGCCCTCATCTTCGGTAGGTATAAACCCGGTAGGTTTGGTCTTAAACAGAAATACCAGTCCTATCACCAGCACTACCATCATCACCAGTACATAAGGTGTATGGCGGATCCAGTTGCCCACAGCTTTGGTGTACCCTCTTGTTAACCTGTGGAACCACCTGTTAAAGTTATAGAAGAACCGTTCCAGCCAGTTCATTTTTTCAGGGTTGGTTTTAGTAGGCTTTAACATCAGCATACATAAAGCAGGTGTAAGCGACAGGGCCACAAATGCAGACAGCAATACTGAAATGGCAATAGTAATAGCAAACTGCTGGTATAATCGTCCCACAATTCCGGGTATAAATCCTACCGGCACAAACACTGCCGCCAATATGAGCGCAATAGCAATTACCGGCGCTGATATTTCTTTCATGGCTTTAATGGTGGCAGCTTTAGGGGTCATTCCATGGTCTATGTGGTGCTGAATAGCTTCTACTACTACAATAGCATCATCCACCACAATACCAATAGCCAATACAAAGGCAAATAAGGTAAGCGTGTTAATGGTAAAACCCAGCAGGCTAAAAAATATGAACGTACCGATCAATGATACAGGAATAGCCAATACGGGTATCAAAGTGGCTCTCCAGCTTTGCAGGAATAAGAAAACCACCAGCACCACCAGTATAAGCGCTTCTACCAGTGTTTGCAAAACCTCGTTGATAGACACTTTTACCACGGTTGCTGATTCGTTGGGAATAGCAAAATCTATGTCTTTAGGAAACGCAGGGCGCATTTCTTCGAGGGTTTTCATAATACCATTGTAGGTACTAAGCGTGTTGGCTCCCGGTGCCTGGTATATCAATAAAAACGCCGATGGACTGCCGTTCACAAAAGCGTTACCGCTATAATCAAATTTTCCCAGCTCAATCTTAGCCACGTCTTTCAGGTACACAAGGCTGCCATCAGCAGGCCTGGTACGTACTACTATGTTTTCAAATTGCTCCGGTGTGTTAATACGGCTATTGGTAAGCACGCTATACTCAAATGTTTGCTGCGCCTGCTGCGGGTTGCCTCCTACTGTACCTGCCGCTACCTGCAGATTTTGCTCCTGCAAAGCAGCATTGACTTCTGCCGGTGTAATGCCAAGAGCGGCCATCTTTTCCGGGTTAAGCCATACCCTCATACTAAAATCATCTGCCCGTGAAAAGATATCACCCACACCTTTTACGCGCAGCAGGGCATCTTTTACATAAAGGTTTACATAGTTGCCGATAAAAGTAGCATCGTGCGAGCCTTTGGGAGAATAAAAAGCCAGCACCATCATAATGCTTGGGTTACGCTTGCGAACCGTAAGACCCAGTCTTTTCAGGGCATCTGGCAAGGTAGGTTCTGCCACACTGGTACGGTTTTGCACATCAAGCGTGGCAATGTTAATATCGGTACCCACTTCAAAGTTTACAGTAATGCTGCTTTGCCCGCTGCTGGTACTGTTACTGGTCATATAGGTCATGCCCGGTGTACCATTGATCTGTGTTTCAATAGCAGTGGTAGTGGTTTGCTCTACTGTTTGTGCATCGGCGCCGGTATAGTTGCCCGATACAGAAACTGTGGGCGGTGAAATATCGGGATACTGCGCTACAGGCAAATTGATCAAACTGATAACACCTACCAGCACAATAACAACTGAAATAACAATGGCTGTTACCGGTCTTTTTATAAATACGTCTGCGATCATGAAGTGTATTTTAGATGACAGCTGGCAGTTGACTGATGACAGTTTGTGTCAGGTACAGCGCAACTGCAATACTATCTGCTTATTTTTTGTATCAGAGATTGAGATTTACGGCTCCCTGTTCCCTACACACCGGTTCCTGCCAATTGCCGCCCTTTCTTTGCGAACTTATTTCTTAACATTTGATGTATCGGCGGTAACTACAGCACCTTCTCTAAGATTCTGAACACCCTCTACTACTATAGTCTCACCGGCCTGAAGCCCTTCCTTAATCAAAACATTAGCACCTATCTGTGTGCTTAAGGAAACCCTGCGCTGGGATACTTTGCTGCTATCGCCCACCACATACACAAAAAACTCGCCCAGCTGTTCGGTAACGGCTTTGTAAGGGATCATGGTAGAGCGGGAAGATGCAGCGTTCAGGACTCTCACGGTTCCGCTCATCCCTGCTTTAAGCAGATGGTTATTATTAGGGAATATCAGCCTTACTTTAATAGCGCCTGTTTGCGGGTCAACCGCCCTGTCTATAATCTGTAATTTACCATGCTGGGGATATACATCATCCCCAAAAGCCAGCGAAAAAGTGGAATCTATAAGCCCCTTGCTACTCTGTAATTTAGAGAACCTGTAAATTTCTTTTTGATCAACTACAAAATCCGCCGCCATCGGATCATCGGTAGATACAGTATTTAATATAGTTTGCCCGGCCACTACCGAAGTTCCCAAACGTACCTGCGAAATACCAATAGTGCCACTGAAGGGTGCATAAATGGTTGCAAAGCCCACATTGGCACGCACGGCATTAGCCTGGGCTTTGGCCGCAGCCAGTTGTTTCTGTGCAGCAGCTAAGGCTGCATCTGCATAATCCACCTGTTGCCTGGCAATGGCGTCCTGTTTGTCCAGGGCATGGTAACGTTCAGCATCTTTCTGGGCTTTAATAACATTGGTCTCCTGCACCGCCACCTGTGCCAAAGCCGCCTCGTAATTGGCCTGGTAGGTTTGTTGATCTATGGTATATAGCTTCTGACCTTTACCCACTTTATCACCATCCTTAAAATGGATACCGGTAATATAGCCTGTAACCTGGGGTCTGATCTCTGACTGGTTTAGCGGTACCAGCGTTGCCGGGTATTCATCATAATAAGTAGCGTTGCCGCTTTCTGACACCTGTACTACCTTAACAGGAATTGCGGCATTCATTGGAGCCGTGGGTGCCTGTTCCTTGCTTTTACAGGCTACTAATAACAATAAAAAAAGTGAGAATATGGAAACCCTTGTGATGATCATCTTTATTTATTTTCGTTTGACTTATTATTTTAAGAGGATAGCCCCATCCGCTTTTTGCACATCTATTTTGCTGCTGAGCAGGCCATACACTGCATTGAAATAATTGATCTGCGCGGCTCTAAGGTCTGTTTGTGCTGTAATTAACTCCAGGTACGTTTTTATGCCTTCACGGTATTGCAGTTCAATGATACGGTGCACTTCTGCGGCCAGTTCCATATTTTCCTTTAAGGCATGGTAATTGGCCATGTTAGCACGATACCGCGCCATGGCGGTCCTGTATTCGCTGCCGGCCTGGTTTATAAAATTAGTCAGCTCAAGCTTTGTCTGGTCCGCCTGTCTTTCTGCAATGACAATATTGTTCTTACGCTTGCCTCCCTGGAAAATGGGGAAGCCCAATGTTAACGCCGCATAAGAATTCGGGAAGCTCTGATTATAGAGCTTTGCAAAATTATCATTGAGGAAATTCCGTATATAAGCGCCGTTAGCAGAAACGGTAGGTATATAGCTCCATTTGTTATAACGAACGTTAGCTTCCTGTAACCGGAGCTGCGCCTGCAATTGCTGGTACTCTACCCTTTTGGTATAGCTGGGAGGCTGCAAAGTGTCCAGATAAATTTCCTGTTCCAGGCCAGCACTGTCATATTGCAGGGATAATTCTTTTTCCCCGGGGTAATTGATAAGAAATTTTAAGTTGGCGATCTTGGCATTCAGCGCTTCTTCAATCTCTTTCTTTGATGCTATAGCATTGTTCAGGGCAATAGTAGCCCGCTGGTAGTCGGTTTTGTCAGTGATGCCCGCATCGTAACGTGCGCGCGCATCTTTCAGACTGCGTGAAAGCATTATAATATTAGCCTCCGTTATCTTTCTCTGCTGCTCGGTAGCCAGCAAATCATAAAAGTTCTTGGAAACGTTGGCGACCAGGTTAATTTTTGCATTCTCGGTTTGCTTGGAAGCTACCAGCTTCACATCCTGCTGTGTACGGCTGGCGAGCAGGGCATCCCTATTGAAAATATTTTGAGTGGCAGTAAGCTGAAGCGATGAGGTATTGAATACTCCAAAGCGTACCTGGTTACCCCCGATAATGTTTACCGGCAATTCAAAATTCCGCTGATAATTGTAATTGAAATTAAGCTGCGGGTACCAGTCAGCCAGCCTGTTTTTTATCTGCAGATCAGTAATCTCCTGGCTGATCTCTGCCTGTTTTACAGCAGGCTGGTTTGCCAGCGCATAATCAATAATGCCCGATAAGGTGGCATTGTGCAATGACGACGTATCTACACTTTGTGAATATGCCGTAAACGTAAGGAATAAAGCACCCATAAAGCTAACGGCTGTTAGGATTCTTTTACACCTTAATTTCTCTAAAAGAAAAGTCATAAAACAAAATTTACCCGGTAGATCAGCAACATGGACCCACTTCAAAAGCATTCAAACAAAAACAATAAAGATGTCAGTTTGTTTAAACAAATCTGTCAATCATAAGAATTTTTAGAAATGAGGCATTGTTTTAGATAAGTAATGCAGTTTTGACGATGTTTTTAGATTATTATTGCGCCAATTATTTTACTTTTTAATGATTTCTGATTGAAAAAAGTAAAATAACTTTGAACGGTTCGTCAAAACATAATATGTGATCCTTTTTAATTCCGGGCGCAGGGATTATCAATCTTTAAACCAATAATATCGGAAGGATATTGTTCTACTTGTCAGAATGCGAAATAAACGCTATTTAAAAATATATTCAGCTCTGAGGCGTTGGCTTAACTCTATTATTAATATTAACTCTATTATTAATATTGGTGTTACCACAGATCTGAATCATGAAGAAAGCAGGCGCGTAAGAGTAATTAACCTGATTGCATTGCTGGGCGCCATATCTTCAACAACTTTTTTTATTACCAATCTTTATGCAGGCAGGCAGGTGCTGGCTTACCTGAATTTAGCCACCCTGGCTTCTAACTATGGGCTTCTGTATGCCAACTATAAAAAACATTATTACTTTGGCCAGTTGCTTATCAGTATTGTGCTGAGCCTGGTATTTGCGTTAAGCAGCCTTTTATATCATAATGGAATGGAGTTTTACCTGCTCATTGTAACAGCAATGGTGCTCACTGTTATGAAAAAAGGAATGGCCGTAAAAATCATTTCTGTTGTCAACTGCCTCTTATTTATTCTTTTGTTCCGCTATGGAGATAATTATACTTTTTTTGAGCCTTTCCCCAAAGAGCAATACTTTACCAATATATTCCTCTGGGTTATTTTTTATGTAATTTTTTTTAGCTACTTCCGTACGTTGAATACCAACTACCGGGCTGAAATAGAAAACAGAAACAAACAATTACAATTACAGCAAATTAAGCTGCTGAACCAAACCCAGCAGTTGGAACTCAGCAATAAGCAACTGGAAATATTAAACAGTACCAAAAAGAAGTTATTTTCTATTGTAGCCCACGATGTGCGTACCCCTATTGCAGGTTTGAAAACATCTTTAGATCTGTTTAATCAAAACATTTTATCTAAAGATGATTTTATGCACCTATCCAAAGAGCTTTCTATGCAGTTAAACCAGCTGCACAGCAGCCTTGAGAACCTGCTTAAATGGAGCAATGGCCAAATGAGCGGTATTGAAATTCAAAAAGAAAAAACAGCCCTGGAGCCGCTCCTGGCAGAGACATTGGATCTTTTACAGTACAACCTTTTGAATAAAGATATACAGGTAAATATTACAGGCGATGGTAATGCAATCATTGAGGCTGACCCTAACCATATTAAGCTGGTCATGCGAAACCTTATTTCAAACGCGATCAAATTCAGCTTTGCCGGGAGTAAAATTGATGTGGCCATTGAAAAAAACGGAGCATTTATACATTTTTCTGTTACAGACCATGGTGTTGGCATGAAAGAAGATACAGTTAATGAAATTTTCACCTCTGCTCATATAGCTTCCAGCATGGGTACTTCCAACGAAAAAGGAACCGGTATGGGCCTTAAAATAAGTAAAGAATTTGCCGAAAAAAACGGCGGGGATATTGTTGCCAGTTGTACGCCCGGCGAAGGGTGCAAGTTTACGTTAATAATACCATCAGCAACAATCAATTAAACAAGGGTGTATACAGGTTCTCTTTTTTTGCGTATGTGACCAGTGAAAATACAAAGTGCGAAGCGAGGACGCTTCGCACAGCGCGAAAAAAAACAGGCCCGGAACCTTATTCATTCCGGGCCTGTGAGTTCCTTATAACCAAGTTACTAATTGCTGACAGTATCTGCCTTCTCTTCTATTTCCCTTAAGATCTCCTGCATAAATTCATCCACTCCTTTTACCCCGGCATCGCCTTTACCCTGCCGCCTTACAGAAACCTGGCTTTCGGTCATTTCTTTTTCTCCAACAACCAGCATATAAGGTACTTTATACAGTTCGGTATCACGTATTTTCTTGCCTATCTTTTCATTCCTGTCATCCACTTCCACACGTATGCCGGCACGCTTTAATTTTTTCTCCACCTCTTTTGCATAAGGAAGGTATTTATCGCTGATAGGTAATACTTTCACCTGTACCGGCGCCAGCCATACCGGGAACTTGCCTGCATAATGCTCTAACAGGAAGCCGATAAAACGTTCGTGAGTACCTAATGGCGCGCGGTGAATGATCAATGGGATCTCAGGCTCATTATTCTGGTTGGTAAAGCTCAGCTTAAAGCTGCGGGGCTGGGCAAAATCTACCTGGTTGGTAGCTAATGTAAATTCCCGGCCGATAGCGCTCCATATCTGCACATCTATTTTAGGCCCGTAAAAAGCACCCTCACCCTTTACTTCCACGAAAGGAGCACCTGTTTCTATTAAAACGCTACGCACCAGATCTTCTGTTTCTTTCCACAGCTCGGGCTCGTTCACATATTTCTGCCCTAATTTTTCAGGATCATGCAAAGAGAGCCGCATTACATACTTCTCTATTCCGAATATTTTGAAATATTTTAAGTACATGTCATTCACAGCCTTAAACTCCTGTGCAAACTGCTCTTTGGTGCAGTAAATATGCGCGTCATTCATGTGCAGGCAGCGTACCCGCATCAGCCCGAACAACTCACCGCTTTGCTCATAACGGTAGCAGGTCCCATACTCGGCTATCCTGTATGGCATGTCCCTATAGCTTTTAGGTTCTGCATCAAAGATCTTATGATGGTGCGGGCAGTTCATTGATTTGAGGTAATACTTTTCCCCTTCCAGCTCCATTGGCGGGTACATACTATCAGCATAATAAGGCAGGTGACCGCTGGTAAGGTACATACTTTCCTTGGCTATATGCGGTGTAACCACACGCTTATAGCCTGCGGCGTCTTCCGTTTCCTTTGCCAGCTTTTCAAGCTGTTCTATGATAACAGTGCCATTAGGCATCCACATAATAAGGCCCTGTCCTACATCATCGTCCATAGTATAGATACCCAGTTCTTTGCCCAACTTCCGGTGATCGCGTTTTTTAGCTTCTTCCAGCATAGCCAGGTGCTCATCCAGTTCCTTTTGCGAGGGAAAGGTGATACCATAAACACGGGTAAGCATTTTGTTCTTTTCGTCGCCCTTCCAGTATGCGCCGGCTATATTGGTAAGCTTTATAGCTTTAATAATGCCTGTGCCGGGAATATGCGGCCCGCGGCAGAGATCGGTAAAATTGCCCTGGGTGTAAAAGGTAATTTCGCCATCGTTCAGGTTACTTAGCAGGTCCAGCTTATACTCATCGCCTTTCTCTGTAAAGTGGGCAATGGCTTCGGCTTTAGGCACTTCCCTCCTGACATACGTATTGTTGGCTTTAGCCAGCTCATTCATTTTCTTTTCCAGCGCCGTTAAATCATCTTCCGATAATTTCCTGTCGCCCAGATCCATATCATAATAGAACCCGCCGGAGTCCAGTGCAGGGCCCACCCAGAACTTCACGCCGGGAAAAGCGGCTTCTACGGCCTCTGCCATCAGGTGCGCTGATGAGTGCCAGAACGTTTTCTTGCCGTCCGTATCGTTCCATGTCAGTAAAAAAAGTTCCGCATCATTATAGATAGGGCGCGTAGCATCCCACACTTCGCCGTTTACTTTGGCTGCAATAACCTTGCGTGCCAAACCTTCGGATATAGATTTTGCTATATCTAGTGCAGTAACGCCTGCTTCAAACTCCTTCTTAGCTCCATCGGGGAGAGTAATAGTAATCATACCAGGTAATTCATTTAAAGGTTGCAAAATTAACGAAGTGGAAGGAGAATGACCTTAAGTAAAAAAATATTTAGCAGTTGTTGCATTTCAGTTATATTCATCGTTTTAGAAAAAAAAACTATATGAGAAAATTCTTACTGCTTGCCCCCCTGTTTTTTTTGATCAAAGTAAATGCCCAGGTATCCAAAGGCTGGTATGCCGAAGTTCAGGCCATGGGTGGACATAGCTGGTATAGCAACAGCCGTGAAGTGCGCTTTCATCCCTTGTACAAAGGAGGCCTTAATCTTATAAAAATATGGGACGGCCCCGTAGGGTTTGGAGCAGGTGCTGCCTTTAGCAGAGAAGGGATGACGAACGACCGTGTTTCACACACTGTTGAAAATCTCTATTATATAAGAGTTCCGATTTTTGCCAGATTTCTTGTAAACAGAACAAAGAGAACCATACTATTTGCCGATACAGGGACCGAATGGGGATTTTATCTTGGCGGCAAAAATAAAAGCTATCATAAAGGGAAAGTTTCTTCTACTTATACCCCCGGCGTTAATAATGAGCAAGAGATGGGTTTATTTGGCAACCTCGGGTTAATGCACTCATTGAATGGGAATCTCAGCATTTCAGGGTTTGCAGGCTATTTTCATAGCTTTTCCCAGTTGCACGCTATGTTGGGCGGTTCAAGCCCCATGATCGCTAACCGGAATGTTCGCATTGGTATTGGTCTGGCTAAGAAGCTATAACCATTTTGCCTGTCATTGATAAAAGGTTTGGCATGATTTTGTCGATAACTATACAAAATCTTAAACCTTTTATTATGAAAAGAATATTGTGCACATCAGGATTTTTACTATTTACAGCTATTTCGGGCTTTGCCCAGCAAAAAGGATTTGCAGTCAGCGATAAAGTAATGATTGGCCATAGCTGGACGGTAGGTAACCGCAGCAGCGATGATTTGAAATATGCCTTCCATCCTACAGTTCAGTTTGGACGTACCGCCATTTACAATTTCAGCGATAATGTGGGTATAGGCCTGGGCACTTTTTTTAGCACCGAAGGAGGTACTTTTAAAATTCAGAATAATACGGCAGCCCGTAAAGCAGAGCAGCGTATGAACTATATACGCATCCCCCTGGGCGCTATGTTTACCTTTGGAGATCCTGCCAACAAAGTAAGGCCCCGCCTTGGAGTGGGCGGATCTGTTGGCTTTTTAGTTGGCGGTAAAACCTATGTTATCAGCAAAGACGATGTTTTTGCAGGAGCAAAGACCATCAAAACTATGAGCACCAAAGTAGATGCCGGAGCTACGGGATCATTAGGTTTAAGTGTAAGAGTGGCTGATGGCTTTTTAATTAACCATGATATCAATTATTATCACGGCTTAGTGGAAAATAAGTACGAAAGCAACTTACCTTCTTTCACGCATCGCAGCATAGGGTTAAGCATGGGCTTTACTCTTACGGGTGATGCTATGAAAAACTGGAAAGGCAAGATGAAAGGCCGTCATTATAAATAATTTGGAATAACCAGGAAATAACTTATCCATGAAAACTCAAAAGCCGCCTCGTACAACGGGCGGCTTTTATTACATATTATATAGAGCAAGGGGTCAACAAGTTCACCCTGACAGTTAGTTGCTGCTACTTATCCTGCGGCAGCAAGGCTCCTGAAGTCAACGCTTACCAGCTTGCTTACGCCGGGCTCCTGCATAGTTACACCATAAATAACATCCACCGTGCTCATGGTGGTTTTATTGTGCGTAACAATAATGAACTGGGAGTTATCACTAAACTCGCGGATCATATTGGTGAACTTGCCCACATTGGCATCATCCAGCGGCGCATCAACCTCATCCAGGATACAGAATGGCGCCGGTTTGATAAGATATATAGCGAACAGCAAAGCAGTTGCTGTCAGCGTTCTTTCTCCACCACTCAGCTGTGTTAAAGAAGTAGGCCTTTTACCTTTGGGCCTTGCCATTACATCAATACCTGTTTCGGCCAGGTTTTCAGGATTTTCCAGCACCAGGTCGCACTGGTCATCTTCCGTAAACAAAGATTTAAATACTTTCCTGAAGTTTTCCCGCACCTGGTTAAAAGTATCCAGGAATTTCTGGTTGGCAGTAGATTCTACCTCCTCAATTGTTTTTAATAAGCTTTCCTTGGCATTCACCAGGTCGTTCTTTTGCTCTACAATAAATTCATACCGCTTTTTCATTTCTGTGAATGCCTCAATAGCAGTTGGGTTCACCTCTCCCAGGTTTTCCAAACGTTTTTTCAAGCGATCTGCTTTTTCCTGCAATTCTTCGGTAGTGGTTTCAGAAGTGCGTTCTTCATCCAGTATATCTTCGAGCTGAATTTTGAACTCTACATTCAGACGTTCTTTGGTACCGGCCAGCTGCAGCTTTAACTCATTCAGCTTGTCTTTTATGGCAGCCAGTAAATGCTCTGCCTGCTCTTTTTCTTTCGCTTTATGGCGCAGTTCACTCTCTTTCTCGCTCAATTGGTTGCGCTGGTTGTAATAAGCCTGATCCGCTTCATCCAGCACTTTTTTATCTTCCTCACGCGCGTGCATTAATTGTAGCAATTCGTCTTCCACGGCAACCAGCGCCGCTTCATTTTGTGCAATATCTTCATTAGTGCCGGCCAGCTGCTGTGTGCTTTGTTCCACCTGTTTTTGCAATGCTTCCAGCTGGTTGTTTTTAAAAGCCAGTTCCTGCTTTAAAGCATTCACCTTGCTCTGCTGGCGGGTTACATTCAGGTTAAACTCATTAAAGTAACCTAACGATTCTTCATGAGCACCCTGCGCTGCTTTGAAAGCTTCTTCAGCTTCAGCCAACCGGTTGGCATTAAGTTGCAGCACTTCATTAAACTCCTGCAACTCCCTGCGCACTCCTTCTACAGCAGACTGGGTTTGCTGCAACTGCTCATTCAGATCTTCCAGCCTGTTACGGGCAGTGCTTTGCTGCCCCTGTACATTTTCCAGTTTATTCTGCAAAGAGAACACCTGGTTGGAAAGCTCCTGTATGGCTTTCTCCGTTTCTTTTATCGCATTTTCCCTTAAATCTTCATTGAAGGCAATTACTTCGTTATGCCTTGACTGTATCTGTGCCCGCAGGTTCTGCACTACAGCATCCTGTGCCGCAATATCTTCCTGCAGCTTCTCTAAATTCTTAGCCCGTCCGATTTTTTTACCTTCAATCAAACCAACACTTCCGCCGGTAAGCGTATGCTTTCCTTTTACATAGCGACCGGTCTTTTCAATAACAGTAAAACCATTGGAATTATTCAGCGCCTCCTCTCCTTCTGCAATAAAAACATTGCCCAGCAGATGTTTGGCAAGGTTACTGTATTTTTCATCCACTTCCACTACACTTAAAGCGGGCGTTGCATTTTCTAAAGTATGATCCGATGAAGCACCAACCGCTTCACCGATCTTATCCAACAGGAAGAAATTAGCTTTCCCTTTTTTATTATTATCTAACAGATGTACTGCCTCTAATCCCTGCTGCAGGCTGTTTACCACGTAATAGTTCAGGTAGGGCTCCAGCACATTTTCCAATGCCGTGCGGTACTCTTCTTTTACATAAATAATATCCGACAGGATAGGCGCATTGTAGTTCCAGTCTTTGTTTTTGTGCAGAAACTTAACACTGTCAGGGTAGCCCTCCATAGAATCGATCATGCTTTTCAGCAGGTCATGCTCGTTCTTTTTAGCATCCAGCTTGCGACTTTCCTCCGCCATTTCGTTGCGCAAACCATCTAATATCTGCTGCGTATGTAAGATCTGTTCCTTTGTATGCTCGTTGTGTGCCTGCAACTGCTCTAAAGATTGCTTTTGCTCTTCCAGCAATTGTTCTTTCTGTATCCTTTCTGCATCCAGCGTTTCAAAAGTTGCAGCGCGTTGCTCTGATTCCTGCTCTATCTGCTGAATAGCACGCTGCAGGTTTTGAATAGAAGTATCGGCCACGGCCACTTTCTTCTCTGCTTCAAACTGGGTGCGCTGCACCTGCTGGTTTTCGAGGCGCATTTCATCCAGCGCATTACGCCTGGAATCTAAAATACCACGCTTTTCATCTGCTTCGGCCTTCAGACTATCCAATTGTTCAGTGAGGCCTTCGTAAGCCTTTTCTTCTTCTGCTACCTGCTGCCCGGTGAATGCAATACTTTCCTCGATACCTTTTAACTGTTCCCCTGATTTATCCAAAAACTCCTGTAATCCGCCCTCTTTTTCTTTCAGGTACTGCAAACGCTGCACTGCAAGATTTTTATCGCCTTCTTTGGTACGCACTTTTTGCTGCAGCTCATTAAAAGCATGCTGCATGCTTTGCAATGAACGTTCTTTTTCGATAAACCCTGTTTTTTCCTGTTCCAGGGCGGCTTCTTCCGCAGCTACTTCAGCTTCCAGCTTCAGCACTTTATCGGTTTCGGCTTCCTGCTGCTCTGTAAGGTCTTTATAAGTAAGATTGAACCCTTCAAGCGCAGCTTTGGCTAACTCTATGCTTATTTCGCGGTAATCTTTCTTTATTTCATGATATTTTTCGGCCTTTTTTGCCTGGCTTTCCAGCGCTTTTAGCTGGTTATTAATTTCAAACAGCAGGTCTTCAATACGGTTCAGGTCCAGCTCCGTAGCATCTAATTTCTGTTTGGCCTCTTTTTTCCTTGTTTTATAAATGGAGATACCGGCGGCCTGCTCCAGCATTTTCCGGCGGCTGTTGTCTTTATCGCGGATGAGATCGTCCACCATGTCCAGCGCAATAATGGCGTAGGAATCGGTGCTGATACCGGTATCCATAAAAAGGTTCTGAATATCTTTCAGGCGGCACTGTACATCGTTCAATCGATATTCGCTTTCCCCGCTTTTGTAAAATTTACGGGTGATGCGCACGGTATTGAACTCGGTGGGCAACAGGTTTTTGGTATTTTCAAAAGTAAGGCTTACCTCAGCCAGGCCACTGGCTGAACGGGTTTTGGAACCGTTAAACACCAGGCTGTCAAGGTTTTCACTACGCAGCGCACTGATCTTTTGCTCACCAATTACCCAGCGTATGCTGTCCACAATATTGGATTTACCGCACCCGTTCGGCCCTACAATACCGGTAATATTGTCATCAAAATTCACAATGGTTTTATCGGCGAAGCTTTTAAAACCTTTTATTTCTAAACTCTTTAATCTCACGATGAAAAACTTTTATTGCAACGGCGAATATATACCATGAAACGGTTGTTGCTACAGCGTTTTATACACAGATTTCTACAGCAGGGTGTGGAAAAAAAGTTGCAGCCTGCAGTTTGGCATGACAGGTGTTGATTTTCATTGGAATGGTGTATATATTTTCTATAATAATTTGGAGATGAGGGCTTACAGATATAAAAAGTTTATAACTGTTATTCTGTTTAAAATAAGGAGTTTTGTGAAATGACAAGAGAAGAAAGAATGAAACAGGCGGAAACGCATGTTTTTAAAACGGTGTTTCCTGATACTACAAATCATCATAACACCATGTTTGGCGGGCAGATAATGATGATGATGACGGAAACGGCTTTTATGACGGCTACCAGGTTTTGCAGGAAAAGTTTTGTTATTGTGGGCGCTGATAAGATCGAATTTACAAGACCGATCCCTGCGGCATCGCTTGTTGAATTCATCGGCAACGTTGAAGAAACGGGCAATACGAGTATTAAAATAAAAGTGAACGTTTTCCTGGAAAAGATGGAAGAGGCTTTCAGGGAACAGGCTGCCAGCGGCTTATTTACTTTGGTTGCGATAGATGAGCATAATAAACCGGTGAAGATAGAGCCCTGATCTTTTTCATTCCCTAATATTGCGCTTGCTTAATAAGCCTGTATAAGTACTTCGGAAGGAATACGCAATGTGGCGCTTAACTTCCTGATCATATCCAGCGAAAGTTTTCGTTTCCTGTTTAATATCTCACTGGCCCTGCTTTTCTGACCGATCAGATCTGCCAGATCGTTCTGATTATAATCCAGTTGCTCCATCCTGAACTTAATAGCTTCAATGGGGTCCGGCATATCAATAGGGAAATATTCTTCTTCATATTTTTCAATCAGGATACCGAGAATTTCCAGCTCATCTCCTTCTTTTGTTCCTTTTTTTGCATCAAATATCTTCTCCAGCCGTTCCAGGGCCTGTATATAATCTTTTTCGTTTTTTATGAGTTTCAATTTCATGTGTTTAGTTTTTTAGTGGTTACATAGATATTACAACTTTATGTTTTTCCACCTTTTTCTTAATAAAAAGGTGGAGCCAAAAATCATCCCGATAGCGATCGGGAGTGATGCCTGAGCTAAAAATGAATTCCGTTCCGCTAAAATGCCTGAACTCGCTCCCCGGTTGAAAAAGTTAAACAGTCCCTGCGGGCTCAGACAACAGGCATTTTTTTACGCTACACTCCATTCATTTTCTTAACGCTCATGCATCAAGGCCACTCCCATTCATTGTAATAAACTCTTTTCATTAAATGCCATCGCATCATTGATTTTGCACCACAAAACAAGAGTGCGACGCAATTTTGCTGATAGCAGCACTGCCGGTGACCTAATAAAAAATCTATTCCGCCACTTTTTTGCTACGCATAGCTATATAATAGATGGGCACACCTATCAGTACAATCAGCAGGCCAAACAGGGAAGTAGCAGGCTTGTAAAACAATAGGCCTAAAGCCATAGTACCGGCCATTAAAATGTAAATAACAGGGATAACAGGATAACCGAATGCCTTGTAGGGCCTTTCGGCATCGGGACGCTTTTTGCGCAACCTGAAAACACCGATGATGGTGAGGATATAAAATACCAGTGTGATAAATACTACATAATCCAGCAGCAACCCATATTTACCGCTTAAACAAAGCAGGGCTGCCCACACGCACTGTGCCCATAAAGCCCATTGCGGCACAGCATTCTTGTTAAGCGAAGCCGCCTGTGGAAGAAAGAGTTTGTCCTGCGCCATGGTATAAAAAACCCTGGCACCGGTAAGTACCAGGCCGTTGTTACATCCGAATGTAGATACCATGATCATTACCGCTATAATGGCCGTACCATAAGCGCCGAAAATATTAGAAGCAGCGGCGGTGGCTACTCTGTCCTGCAAGGGAAATGCTACACTGGGCGAAGCTACTTCGGTAGCAAAAGCAGCGGCGCCTTCAGATGCCTGTGGAAATAAAGGCAATACCGCAATGTACATGATATTGGTAAGCACATAAACAGTGGTTACGATAAGCGTACCGAGGAAAAGGCTGAGCCCTACATTTTTTTTAGGATTCTTGATCTCCCCCGCAATAAAGGTGACATTTTCCCATGCAACGCTGCTGAACACAGAGCCTACCATGGCGGAGCTGATCAAACCGATCATCAGGAAAACAGATGAAGGTTCTTTGAACAACGACCAGCCTATCTGGCTGTCGCTTTCATCTTTTACCGCTTCTGTAAACCTGAAATCAAAGCCGGTGGCCCAATTAGCGTTCCATACATCGGCTTTAGCGGCAATGAGCAGGCCAAATATGATCAATGCAAATAATGAGAACAGCTTGGCTATTGTAAATACGGACTGTATGAACTTTCCTTCTTTTATACCTCTTGTATTGACATACGTGAGAAAAACAATAAGCGCAATGGATACCAGTTGCGCGGGATACAGCTTGAACCAGTCTCCTATCCGGAAAATAATATTTTCATCTGCCATAGTGAGCGCGGGAATGAAGTAGCCGGCAAATTTGCTGAACGCTACCCCCACCGCGGCAATGGTCCCGGTTTGTATTACAGCGAAAAAGCTCCACCCATATAAAAACCCCGTAAAGGGGTTATAGGCTTCTTTTAAATACACATATTGTCCGCCCGCCTTTGGGAACATGGAAGAAAGCTCTCCGTAGGTAACAGCAGCAAAAACCGTCATTAAGCCGGTGATCACCCACAACGCGATGAGCCAGCCTGCGCTGCCTACATTACGCGTCATGTCTGCGCTTACAATGAAAATACCCGAGCCGATCATGGAGCCGGCAACGATCATAGTACCATCAAATAAGCTAAGGGACTGTTTAAATTTTTCTCCGGACATAGTATGGTTTTGTTGTAGTGGACAAGATAGGAATTAATTCTTAAAAAATGTCCATGGTCTATGGTCCATAGACTATGGACTATCTCATCCACATTGGTTTTAGCTTTGCTATTTTTTTATAAACAGGGCAGCTTTCGCTATGGCATCCGGGCAGGTAACCGGTGCTCATTAAAAATTCATTTACGATCTCCCCTCCTGTGAACCTGAACGTTTTTTTAAACAGCTTTGTCCACTCTTCTCTTGTTTTGGGATGGTGCTGATTGAGCCAGTTTTTAAATGAGCCAAACTCTTTTTGCAGCGCTTTGATGGTTTTGGCATTTTCGATGGCGGCGTTTATTTTAAGCCGGTTGCGGATGATACCAGCGTCCTGCATAAGGGCATCAAATTTCTTCTGCGTATAAGAGCTTACCTTGTCTATATTAAAATTGTCAAAGGCTTTATAGAAATTATCTTTCTTTTTTAGAATGGTTTCCCAGCTCAGCCCTGCCTGGTTGATCTCGAGCACCAGCCTGGCAAATAATTCATCGTCTGATTCCAAAGGAAAGCCGTATTCATTATCATGATAATGCTGATGCACGCTATCCTTCCCTTTACCCTTTATAAAATCGCAATAGTAATTTGACATGGCTGCAATATCAATAAAAAAAATTTATAGTTTATTTGGAATATTTAAAGTGGTTCCCTTATTTTTGCACTCCCTTTAGAAATAAGGGGATTTGAAATATCGGGAGTTTAGCTCAGTTGGTTCAGAGCATCTGCCTTACAAGCAGAGGGTCGGCGGTTCGAGCCCGTCAACTCCCACAAAGCCTCGCAAATTTGCGGGGTTTTTTATTGCCTGTGTTTTACGTCCATATTTTATACGCTCCATCCAAGAGCCGCAATACCTGCCTTTTTTATCCCCAGGTTTGTTCCCTTCACGCATAACGAACATTCAAAGATCATCAATAGTGATTAAATTTGTTACATAATGAGCAAAATAAAAATACCCTGGCAGGACCGGCCTGAAAATAATACAGATATAATGTGGCGCTACGAACAAAACCCGGTGATTGGCCGTTACCAGATACCTTCGTCCAATAGTATTTTCAATAGCGCTGTAGTTCCGTTTGACAATGGCTTTGCCGGAGTTTTCAGGTGTGATAATAAGGCTGTACAAATGAACATTTTTTCCGGTTTTAGTAAAGATGGCATTCACTGGGATATTCAGCATGATCCTATTCAAATGCAGCCGGGCAATACAGACATGATTGAGTCTGATTACAAATATGATCCCAGGGTAACATTTATTGAAGACCGGTACTGGATCACCTGGTGTAATGGTTATCATGGGCCTACCATCGGCATAGGCTATACTTTTGATTTTAAAACCTTTTACCAATGTGAAAATGCGTTTTTGCCGTTTAACAGGAATGGCGTTTTATTTCCTGAAAAGATAAACGGGAAATACGCTATGCTTAGCCGCCCCAGCGATAATGGCCATACGCCTTTTGGAGATATCTATATCAGCTACAGCCCCGATATGAAATACTGGGGAGCGCATAGGTGTGTTATGAAAACAGCCCCCTTTACAGAAAGCGCCTGGCAATGCACCAAGATAGGGGCCGGCTCTGTTCCTTTTCTTACAGAAGAAGGATGGCTTATGTTTTACCACGGAGTTATTAATACCTGCAATGGCTTCAGGTATTCCATGGGCGCCGCCTTATTAGATAAAAACAAACCCGAAAAAGTTTTGTACCGGTCCAAGCCCTATCTGTTAGCCCCGGCAGCACCTTACGAACTGACAGGGGATGTTCCTAACGTTGTTTTCCCCTGTGCTGCTTTGCAGGATGGCGAAAAGGTTGCTGTGTACTATGGTGCAGCCGACACGGTTGTTTGTATGGCGTTTGGGTATATTAAAGAAATTATCGGTTTTATAAAAAATAACACCCTCTGAGTTAACAGCAAATGAACCTGCGCTAAAATCCTGGGTATCTGTAAAGCAAGGTAATCGAACTCATTTTATTTTGCTACCACTTTATGCTTACACGAACCCCTTCGCTATAATTAGACAGACGAAGCAACAGGGTTTGTGTTTTTGCATCCCATGTTTTTGAAAGTATTTCAACGCTATCACTGCCTTTATGTGCACTGACGGCCTTAGGAACCTTTGGCAACCTAATCCGCATTACATTTATAGTACTGGAAGGGCTCTTTGCCATAAAAGTATAGCTGTTGCCAGTAACTATTTCATCATTAACCCGCGCAGCAGCAGCAAGTACTTTGGGACGGTTTGTTTTAATGCCAGACAGGTCCAATAGAAAAGCCTGCGTGCCGGGCAACACTTCTTTCATATCTAATATGGGAAGCCCGGGATCGAACAGATCTATTACGGGTCCTTTGATCTGGAGTGAATTATTATCTTTATTTTCATCCATAACGGCTGCAACGATATAAGCCCCCCGCTTTAAAATAAAATTATTTTTAAAGAGGAGTTGCTTTTCTCCTGCATACATTTCAAATGCTTTTTTTACATAATTTACAAATGCAGCATCTGCTCCGGCTGTTAAAACCAATTCTTTAGGATCCTGCCTGTTGATGCACACCCACCCCTTTCCTGTTTTAATAAATTTCCCGTCAGAAATAGCGGTACTGCCCAATGCCATTTTTTTAAACAGGTCTTCGGAAGGAGCACCGTATTTTTTCCCGTTTGTATTCCACCATTCCTGCACTTTCTGAAACGGATCATTATCTCTGCCATAGTACATTAACACACCTCCTCTCTTTACCCATTGGACTAATGCAGCATGATAATTTTCACTTAGTGGTTTCATATTGGCATAGCTCATGATTAAGACCTTAATATTTTTTAAGGTATTAGCATTGGATAGGTTTTCCATGTGAACGGTTGCTACCGGCACCCCTCTTTTTAACAATGGCATGGCCATTCCATAAAAATTGGATAGCTGGGGATCTTCGTAACCGGCGTGCGTGGGAAACCGCTGAAACATCATGGAATTGGATACCAGGATCCCAATGCCGTGACTTCCGTTTACTTGATTTGTGGATACGGGTATTTCATTCAGCGCGTTTACCATTACCTGCATTTGTGTGGCATAAGCAGGAGATATAGGTTGCCGTTCATCGCTGTTTTCCAGCTTAAATTTTCCCATGTAGATACGGTTGGGCCATGGCATTACTTCATAATCGGCCACGGATGGATATAAAAGCTTTGCGGTAAAAGTAGCCTGGTAATTTCTTTTATAATCATCCCAGGTACGCGGCCAGTCTTCAATAGGGTCGGTAAGTAAAAAGATCTTTTTTCCGGTGGGCTGTATCATAGATATCATAGAGCCGTATTCTAAAAACGCATTCTCAAAAACGCGTTCTTTATTGATCCCATTAAAATACACAGGCTCTCTTGAAGTGCCGGTCCATACCTGCGCAATATACCCATCTACATCATCTATAGATGCCAGGCTGGCTTCGGGGCTAACAATTTTCCATGCGGAATAATTAATCAGTGAATGCGTAGGCACATAACATTTCACTTCTTTTCCAACACTTTTGCTATAAGCCTTTACATAGGCAAAACATTCTTTCAGGGCGTTATAATACAACTGGTATTTTAATTTGGATGAAAGCCAGGTTGCTTCAGGAGACTCATGCTGCGGCCGCCAGTCAAAGCCATAATAGTTTTTCCATTCCTTTTTAAAAGCTCCGCTATATCCTGCTCTTGCCCAAAATTCCGGCTCTTCCAAATGAATAGCTGTTACGCCTGCGTCTATGGCTCGTTTTAAATGGGTTTTCAGGTAATTGAGATAGTTTGCTGAAGGAACAATATAGGGTACATTTTTGCCATGCCATATTGTATCTCCGTTGCGCTGCACCTGCCCTTCATCCAAATGCATGTTTCCATCGTACCGGCCCAAAAAATAATCCTGGTACTGGCCCCAGGCAATACCGGTCATAAAATGCACTTTATATCCTTTATCCCGCCAGCCTTTTACCCTTTGCTCAAAGTTTCCGCCGGCATCATTAACACCATAAACAATAGCTACATCAGATCTTACATCATAAGCCTCATTCCAGGCCTCTGCAACCTGGAAAGCCGTTTTTTCCTGGGCTGCAGCCAACAGAAAAGCTCCTGATAAAAGAAAAATGAAGAATGCTTTTTTCATCTGTATATTTTTTATTTTTTCTATTGTCAGAACCTGTCCCGCAAACATGCGGGATGGAATTTAGCATAAGAAAATATTCGTTATTTTCGGGTATAAAAATGTCCAGAGGACTCCTTAGAAGAATATTTTCTTATACTTCATTTTATAAAATTCTATTTTAAAGTAAATACGGCTTTTCCTGTAAGGTTTTCCACAGCAATTCGCCAAACAAGGTATTAGCCCAGGCAAACCATTTCCTCGTAAATTTTGAAGGGTCATCTTTGTGAAAAGATTCATGCATGAACCCGGTACCTGCATGAGTGCTTTGTAGCATTTTAATACAATTGCTAATCTCGCTATCATTTACAGATGTCATTGCCTGCATAATCACGCTCATGGGCCAGATCATATCTTTACCAATATGCGGACCTCCCGTACCTTCACCAAATTTTCCGCTAAAGAAATAAGGATTTTCTTTTGATAATATAAACTTTCGTGTGGTTTGATAAACAGGATCGTTTACCGCAACAGCGCTAAGGTAAGGCAGTGATAGCAAACTGGGTACATTTGAATCATCCATCAATAGCTGGCTGCCAAATCCGTCTATTTCAAAAGGGTATATTTTACCATACTTAGGGTTTACGGCTATTGCGTGCTTTTTAACAGCCATATCCACTTCATCCGCAATACCCAACAATTCTTCAGAGAGCTTGTGATCTCCATTTATTTTAATTACCATTTCAGCGGCCTGCCTTAAGCTAACAACCGCAAACATATTAGAAGGAATTAAAAAAGGGAAAATAGTAGCGTCATCGCTGGGGCGAAAAACAGAACAAATCAATCCTATAGGTTTAACCGTAGCACCCGTTCCCATATTTGGAACCGCATCTATTGCCCATTCTGATGTTCGCCTGAAACTATATGGACCAACAGTATCTTTTCGCTGCTGATCTTTACAAACTTTTAATATTGAAATAACTGATTCTTTCCATTTAGCATCAAAAGGAGTTATATCGCCGGTTTGCTTCCAAAAATTATACGCCAGGCGAATGGGATAACATAAAGAGTCCAGCTCAAATTTACGTTCATGAACCCCGGGCTTCATTTCAGTATGATCTGTTACCCACTCTCCCACATGGTTCTCATCATTGTAAAACGCATTGGCGTAAGGATCTTTTAAAATAAAATGTACCTGCTTATTAATAACGCCTGCAATCAGCTGATGCAGGGCTTTATCCTGTACTGCGAAAGAAATATATGGATATACCTGTGCTGAGCTGTCCCTTAACCACATGGCATCAATATCGCCTGTTATAACATAGGTATAGGGCTTTCCTTTTTTTTCTTCATAAAAAACGGTAGTATCGAGTGTATTGGGAAAACAATTTTCAAAAAGCCAGCCTAATTCTTTATCCTTTGTTTTACTTTTAAAAACGCTGATTGCATTTTCTATGGCAGCGCTTTTAAAATTCCTCTTATTTTCCCGCGTCCGTACAACAGGAAAATGCTTTCCGGCCCATTGAAACGGGATCCTGTTATTTAACGCTAACCCTGCACTTAATATACTGCCTGCTCTCACAAAACTTTTCCTGTTCATTTTGTTTGAATTTGAATTTCCTCAGCTTAAACATATTTCCTGATTATTTGCTGAAGCAATGATGTAATGATATCTATAGCATATCGTCACTTCAAACCAAGAAAAGCGCAGAGAGAAGTGTCCTCAATAGGGTCAGATTCCTCCCTGCGCACGGAGATAAGGGCTGGTTATGAGAATGCTTTAAGCCTGTTATTGGTATTGAAATTACCCTCATACTAACTGTTTTTTGAGGTGCACTTCCTTGCGTTAAAAAAGTTAAATAATCAGGGCACATCCACCCGTATCGCTTCATTATAATTCCACCTCCTCACACCTTCTGTAGCATAGTTTATTCTTGCAGCGGCACGTACAAAAACGGTTCTTCCAGACTGGATCACCCCATTATGCGTCACCTCAATAGGTGTGCCCAGCAAAGGTTCAAAAGCATTGCCGCTATATTCTATGGCTTTTCTCCTATTGTCGTTGTAGGTAGTACGATAACCTACAAAAGGCGATTCGCTTACCATGAACTGCACATCGGTTACATTTAAAAAATTATCGTTATAGCCACCCATAGGTTCAATTTTGGCCCTGAAGTCTTCGCGGCTGACCCCTCTGGTTACTTTTACCTTAGCGGTTATTTTACCGTCCTTTACAACCGGCTTCTCTGCCCACTCCACTTTAAGAAACGGCTGTACCTGGAAATCCACTTCTGTAACTCCTTTAATCTCTACTGTTTTACTTTCGTTGACAAGGGTATCGCCTTTACTGTTCCGCCGCACTAAAGGTATAAAGGCGCCATCTATCCTTACATTATAAGTGCCGGCAAAAACTTTTGTGTTCTGGTACACGCCCTCTTTCATACACCAAAAATCAAAATTATCCGGTGTGGGTGTTTCTTTCCAGCTCAGCTCGCGTAAGCGTATGCGGGTGCCTTCACTTCCCTGGTCGGTAAGCACAGGCTCGCCGGTTTTTACATCTACAATTTTACCTCTTATGGTTTCAGCCGGTTCTTTGTAATTATCCGGCTTACTGCATGACACAACATACAGAACGGGGATTGAAAAAATAATATATTGTAATAGCTTTTTCATTTTACTATTTTTAAATTTTATCAATTATCATAAGGTTAGGACAGGGGTAGTACTAACGGCCGGGCTGCTGATCTATAACCGGGCTCTTTGAAACCTGGTCTCCGGGAATCAGGAAATAATATTCGGGATAAGTCATCCTGAACCGGATACGGAAAGTTTCAGGACCGGGATCAAAGAAGTACTTATTGGCTACTGTGGAGTAGAAAGGATACAGTCCGCTATAATTCGTGCCGTCTTCCTCGGTCTGCCCATTGATCTTTTCCGTAGTTTGGGTGCGCCAGCGCCTGATATCCCATAATATTTTATGTTCAAAAGCCAGCTCCTTCCTTCTTTCCTTTCTTATCAGCTCCAGCCCGTTGGCGCCCATAATATCTGCAGGGCCGGCCATCGGTTCCGCACCGGCTCTTTCCCTTATCTGGCGAATGGTTTCATAAGCTACACCTACAAGGTTTTGCCCATCGGGTGATTGCTGACCAGCCAGCTCCAGCTCTTTGGCGGCTTCTGCAAGGTTCAGCACTACTTCGCCCAAACGCATCAAGATAAACGACTGCTCCGAGCGAGCTTCCTGTACCAGGTTCTGCGGCATATTTTCATTCAGGTATTTACGTACGGTAAACCCGGTCATAGCGCAGGTGGCATTATTGGTAAACGGTCCGCTCGCACCGGAGGCCGCTACCTTACTTCCGTCAGGTAATGTTACAATTTCATCACCCTTCTGTGACGATACGTACAGCACTTTGGAAGTAAACGCCCCTGTGCCCCGGTAAGCATCTGTTTCAGTGTATTTAACGGGGCCGGCTAACGAATAATTCACGTTGCCATTCACCGTACGTAACGGCGCTATTCCGTTGGTTACACCGCCAGTATAAATACCTGCCCTGATATCAATAGCCTGTCCCTTAAATGTTTCGCCCGGTAATATTACAAAAGCTTTCAGGCGGGGTTCCGCATTTTTGAAGAGATCAGTAATATTATCGTACATCATATATTTACCATTTGCATCAAAGGTTTTAATGGAGCCATCGGGGTTTTTAGGAATCCCGTCAAACATGGTTACATATTCCAGCGTAGGGCAATTACCAGAAGAATACCCGCCACCTATTAGCTGCAAAGGAATATTGTACACATCAAAACCATGTGCCAGGTCGGGGTATTTATAATCCTTTACAAATATATTTTCGGGGCTCGATGCGTCAAAGAACATGTCGATCATGTTTTGCTTTTGCGCATCTCTATCTGTTGCTGACCATTTTTTCCGGTACAGGTCATATTTACCGGACTTGATTACTTCCATTGCTGCTTTATACGCTTCGGCAAAGTATTTGTTAGCAACGGCCGTGTTTGTAGCAGGGTCGAAACCTATTACACGTACTTTGGTTTTGTCGCCAAAGCCGGTGAGTGTATTGTATTTTGCGATGCTGCCGGCATAAAGTGCGGCTTCAGATTTAAACGCTAAAGCCACATATTTATTTACCATTCCCCGCTGCGGGCTCGCTGCAGCCAGCAGCGCTATAGCGCTATCCATATCGGCCAGTGCCTGGTTCCAGGTTTCTTCTTCCGATGCACGAGGCACTTCTAATTCGGGAGCCGCATTCTCAGGGTATTTTAAAACAGATTTTACAAGAGGTACGCCACCATAACGCTTGGCAAAAGCGTAGAAAAGATAGCCACGCGCAAAATAGCCTTCGCCTATTAAATGATTGTACTCCTGTACAGTATAATTAGCTTTATAAGCTGGAAGTGTTTCTAACAAACGGTTTATATCCCGCAATACAGCAAACCCTCCTGCCCAGAAATTCCAGTTTCCCTGTCCTTCACTTGTCATGGCGCCGCTCCTGTCGCGCCCTATGGAGCTGCCTTCATTTACACCCGGACACACTAACCAGTCGTGAAAAAAGCCGCCGCCAGGTGAGTATTTAAAATCTTCATAAGGCATCTGGCTGTAGACTCTTGACAGGTACACCATCATTCCTTTGGATGAACTGAAAAGATCAGCATCCTGCACCACGTTCTTAGGCGGCACATCCAGGTAATGCTTACAGGAAACAAAAGAAAAGCCGAATATGATTAATAGGAATTGTATATATCGATATTTCATAATTTACGTTTTTTAGAACTTAATAGTTAAACCTACGGTTACTGTCTTATTTAACGGATAGATATATCCATATAAATTATCAGTGTGCTCAGGATCAACAAATTTCACTTTTGTAAACGTGAGCAGGTTGTAAGCGCTTCCATACATACGTACCCCCGAAAGACCAACACGCTGTAACCATGCGTCCGGTAAAGAATAGCCCAACTCCACATTCTTCAGCCTTAAATAAGCACCATCTACCGTACTAAAAGTTGACTGGCCTCTTGGATTGCTGCCGGTGTACCCATAAGTGCCTTTTGCCCATTCGGTATTACGGGAGTAAGGATCGGCCGTAGGATCAACCGGGTGCCAGCGATCCATAAATTCACTTAAGATACCTGAAGGCCCGCTTCCCCATAATGGATTCATTATTTTTTCGCCATAGGTAACAGTAGCCAGCGCCTGTCCCTGCAACAGGAAAGAAAAGTCGAAGCCTTTATATGCCAGGTCACCTGTTAAGCTAAAGTTCATCCAGGGATTTTGGTTGAACCGCATAGGGTGGATATCGTTATCATTGATCTCGCCATCCCCGTTCCAATCCTCGTAAATATAATCGCCCGGTAAAACATTCGGATCCACAAACACTTTGCTGTTGTAAATATCATCCCAGCTCTGGTACTGGCCTGTTCCGTTATACAACCAGGACACGCCCTGCAGACGGTCGTTCTGGTTATTCTTCCAGTTGTTCCAGGAGCTGCCTATGGCGCCCCGTTCTACATACAGTCTTTTTATTCTAACCAGGGATACCATGCCTTTCAATCCATAAGTGAGCTCGCGGCCAAGCGTATTCCTATGAGACAATGTAAGTTCATAACCGGAAGTCAGGTCGCTGTTAATGTTTTCCTGTGGGAGCGCGGCCCCCACTACAGTGGGAATACCGCCATTACGCTGGGCCAGTAATCCCACGCGCTTGCGTGCAAAATACTCTGCAGTTACACCAAAAAGCCCTTTCCATCCTATAAAATCAAAACCGGCATTAAATGTCCTGGAATCAAACCACCCTATATTAGGATTAGGGATACCTTTGTTATCGGCGCTTGCTAAAAAGCTATTGCCAAACACATAGCCGGATGTAAACCATCTTCTGTCTGACCCGCCGGTAGGATAATTATACCCCGAAACAAACTGGTAGGCCGAAGCCGCGTCATCCCCTACAATACCGTAAGAAGCCCTGAGCTTAAACTGATCTACAGAAGGAAATGTTCTCTTAAAGAAGTTTTCTTCTGATACTCTCCAGGCGCCTGCAACAGCAGGAAAAAACCCCCATTGATGGCCGGGTGCAAACTTGGACGAGCCGTCATACCTGAAGCTATAGTCCAGTATATATTTACCTGAATAATCGTAATGAAACGCCCCTACGAGCCCCATACCGGTCATTTCGTAAATATCAGTGGCGTTCATTCCTCCCCGCTGACCTTCTGCAATACCGGCAAAAAGATAGGGTACCGGTAATAGCAGGTCTCTTTGGGCATTAAAATTATCGGCGGTTCTTTTCTGGGTTTCCCAAAGCAAGAGGCCTGATACATTATGCGCGTTGAACTTTTTATCGTACCCTATTGAAGTTTGCGATACCAGCTGGTCGCGCGTGATCATGCCACGTTCTGCCTGGCTGGGCGAATTCCTGTAAACACCACTGTAGGTTTGAGCAGCCTCATTCCAGGTATAAAACTGGTATTCTCTCCTGTTATGGCTCATATCCCACATCGTCCAGTCGTAAGAAACCTGCTCTTTCAGGTAAAGCCCTTTAACAAAAGGAACATCGTACCGCAGGCTGGCCGTGGGCGACATCCATTTTCTTTTGGTTTTTCTTCTGCCCGTAAGATCCCCGTTAATATAGGCCGCGGGGTTATCACCATCGTTTTCACTATTGAAGTTATACCTGGTGGGATCATTATTGGCATATACCGGGAAAAAGGGTCCTACTTTCCAGAATGCTCTTATGATCCACCAGCTGTCAACATCAGAAGTGTTCTGCTCATCCATAATAAAATTCATGAGCAGCTCTGCCTTCAGGTGATCGGTGATATTAGCCGTAATGGTAGACCGGACATTGTACTTTTTGTAGTTTATATCATCCGATTTGAAAAAGCTGTTCTGGTACTGGTAACCCGCACCGAAGTAATACTTTATTCTGTCAGATCCGCCGGTGGCGCTCAGGTTATGAAGGGTTTGCGGGCCATATTTTTTGAAAGTGGCTTGTTCCCAATCGGTGCTTTGCTTTGTACCGCTCTGGTAAGCATTTATCTGCTCATCGCTATAAGTGCGGGCCTGTCCCTGAAGCCGGTGCATAGAGTTTTCGTTCCTCAGTATCATATTATCCACGGCATTTACCGTAGTTGGCAGGCCGGAAGGGAACTGGAAAATATAAGAGCCATCATAAGACAATTCGCTCTTTCCCGATCTTCCTCTTTTTGTAGTGACCACTACTACTCCATTTGCAGATCTTACACCATATACGGCGGCAGTGGCATCTTTAAGAATGGAAATATTATCTATATCATTAGGATTCAGCCGCTGAAACGCTTCCATATCGCGAGGGATCCCGTCTATAACAATAAGTGGTGTACCCATTGCTCTGATATCCATCTGCATATCAAACGAACCCGGCTCTGATGACCGTTGCGATATGCGAAGACCCGGCAGGCGGCCAGTGAGCATATTCTGTAAATTTTCATTCTTAGTGCGAATGATTTCTTCTCCTTTAATATCAGAGACAGCACCTGTAAGACTGGCCCGCTTTTGTGTATTGTACCCCACTACTACTACTTCATCCAGCTTGCTTTCTATTGCCGTCAGTACCACGCTGGTATAATTGTCGTTTTTTACCGACAGCTCCAGCGTTGTATAACCCACAATTGAAATAATCAATACAGCATTCTGATCGGTTACATCAAGACTAAAGTTGCCGTCTTCACCTGTGCTCGTTCCGTTAGTAGTTCCTTTTTCTATAACGGTTACGCCCGAGAGCGGCTCGCCTTTATTATTAACAATTTTGCCCTTCACAGGATACATCTTAGCCATTTCATTCTCATGCCCTATAATGACAACAAGGTCACGACTCATGGTCTTGTAAGAATAAGCTGTTTTTTTAAGCAGTTGCTGCATTACATTGTCAATAGTAGCATTGCTGGCATAGATATTTACTTTCTGGCGGTCAAGGGCTACATCATCGCTATAAAAGAAGCGGTATTCATATCGCCTTTCAAGCCGTTTCAGCACAGAAATAATAGATTCATCTTTCAGGTCTAAATTGATCCTTTTTTGAGAAGCTCCATTAATAGCTACAGCCTGAAAAGAAGTAAACAGAATAAGGAAAACCGAGAGCTTCATTATCATAAAAAATTTGACAAATACATTCCCCTGCCTGCCTGTGGCAAGGCAATCGCTTTTTTTCATAATTTTGCTTTTTCAATTAATAATGATAGTATTCATTGTTTAAAACAATGACAGATGTCGTTATTCGGGCAGGAATGTTACCGCATTTCTGCCTTTTTCATACATGGTAATTAAGTTATTGTGGTCATAGCATCGTTTTTTTAGTCAGTAAAATGGTTTATTTATAAATAGTTACATTGTCTCCCTCTATTTTATAGCGCAGTTCCGACACCAGGCTGAAAAGGTGAAGCACTTCCGTTAAGCTCTCATTTTCAATTTTCCCGTTAAACCTCTTTTGGAGCAAGCCCCGGTTATTCACCGTAATTTTTACATGATACCAGCTTTCCAGCATAGGAATAATATCCTGCAGCTTTTCCTGATCGAAGCTGATGCTGCTTTTCAACCATTGTGTTTCCAGTATAGCCGAATCAACCGGACTGATGGTGGCAGGTCGTAATACAACCTCCAAAGAGTCATTGCTTATATACGCCTGATTGTTCTTCTTACCCGCCTGATAATCATTCTGCACTATGAGCTTTTCACTGGGCTTTAGTATTACTTTCTTATTGTGCTTATCCTTCAGCAATACTTCAACCGAACCACTCACTAACGTAGCCTGGGCTTCAGCTTCATTATTATAGGCTCTTACATTAAACACGGTACCTAAAACACGTACATCCATATTTTTTGTATGCACAATAAATGGCCGGCTTTTGTCATGCACTACCTCAAAGAACGCCTCCCCTTCAAGTGTCACTTCTCTTTTCCGTTCTCCAAACGACTTTTCATAAGTAAGGCGTGTATCGGAATTAATCCATACCGTAGTACCATCGGGCAGGAGAATGTTTGATTTGGAGCCCTTTTGAGTAGCTACGATGTTTTGTTTAAATACCGGTGTGCTGTTATTTAGCAGCAGCAATCTTCCTATACCTAGTAACGCCAGGAGCGATGCCGCTATTGCCATTACCTTTATAAGTAAGCGCGGCCGTTTCGGCTCTTTTCTGCTAACAGACAATGGCGCTATACGTTGCTGCAGGCTTTCAACAGATTGCTGTACAAAATCCCCTGGAATGTCTTCTTCAAAACTTATGGCGCTTTTAAAGATCTCACTTACAGCATCAGCAATATCAGCAGCAGGCGCCTCATTCATCAGAGCTATTAATTCAGTTTGCTCATGAAGGTTGATGCTTCCTGTTTCCTTCTTTATCAACAATGTAATGAGCCTTTGTTGGTCCATATTCATAATATGCTATTATTACGTCGCAAAAAATTTTTAAATTCCTTAAAGCTTTTAAAAAAAATTATACATTTTTTTTACCGGCACTGCCGGTATTCACGCCCGGGAAAGGCTTTTTCAGTATTTCGATCAGCTTTTTGGTTGCAATATATACCTGGGTTTCAACGGTTTTAACCGATATGTCCAGCAACTGGGCCACTTCCATATATTTTAGCCTTTCTTCTTTTACCAATCTGAAAATAAGCTGGCATTTAGCAGGCAGGCTATTGATGGCCTCATTAATAAGATGCAGATTTTCTTTGGATATAAGCTGGCTTTCGGGAGTAAAAAAAGAATAAGAGGCACTTTCAGTTATTTCATCAGGCTCCAGATGTTTCTGCTTTCTCAGAAAACTGATAGAAGCATATTTACAGGCAGTATATAAATAACCGGAAAGATTTTTGACTTCAATGATCGTTTTACGATTTTCCCAGAGTTTGGTAAATACTTCCAGCACAATTTCTTCAGCTTCCTGCTTATCTTTTACAATAGAGCTAACAAAAGAGAACAGGCCGGGAAAATAATGCCTGTACAGCTCACTAAAAGCAAGCTGGTCATCTTGTTCAGATATCAAACGGATAAGTTCTTTGATATTTTGCTCCATTTACAAAGGAGGTTTATTTGTTAATTTTGGACTCAATGGGTCAGGTATTTTTTTACCGGAAAAATCCCGAATATCCTCAAAAATATAAAAAGCAGCTCGCAGCAATCAACAAACAATAAAGTGAATATACAATGTTTAAAATGATAACCACCGGGTAAAGATAAAGTATTAGCCTTTTAACTGGCTGCCTTTCCCCGGCAGATGATGCAGGAAGATGGCGGCAGCAACAGCTATTTACAAGTATAACGGCCTTAAAAGAAAAAAGGTCCTTCCGTAGAAACGGACTGACCTCTAACGATTGCTTGCCATATGAAAAAACTTAAAAAAATCTGTTTTATCCAACCCTGCTGTTCCTTTCCTCTTAATCAATAAACCCTTTGGTTTAATTGTTACACAAAGATAATTATGATATATACAATTATAAAGCCAATATTTTGTTATTTATATGGTACCCAAAGCTGTAATCGCTGTAAAAACAGTTCAGATTCATATTATTATACAATTGTAAAACTTATGTTCAACGCCTGAAACAACAGCAATTAATGCGCTGATCCCGTACGCTTTCTGCTGGTCATCCATCCTGCTTAGGAACCAATTTTGTATATTAGACTTTAAATAGTTTATATGCAAGGTTTGAAGCTATCCTTTTTGTTCCCAGTCATTTTATCTGCAGGTACTATAATGGCGCAGCAGCGCGGGGCCAGGCCAAATACACCGTTGCCTGAAGACCCCGTGGTAACGGCCATAGTAAAAGAAGGCACGCACTATTCGCAGTTAGAAACCCTGGGACAGGAGCTATTAGATGGCATTGGTCCCCGTTTGGTAGGCACTCCCGAAATGCAGCAGGCAGGAGATTGGGCTATTGAAAAATTTAAAGAATGGGGCATACCGGCCCATAATGAAAAATGGGGTGAGTGGCGTGGCTGGCAACGCGGGCCTGCGCATTTTGAAATGACTTATCCCCGCCTGAAATCTTTAGAAGGCACGCAACTGGCATGGAGCCCCGGCACCAATGGCAAACCGGTTTCGGCTGAAACGATTATACTGCCCGATGCTGCTGACTCAGTATCGTTTGCTCAATGGCTTCCTGCTGTTAAAGGAAAATTTGTAATGCTCTCTATGCTGCAGCCTACCGGCCGGGCGGATAAAAACTGGGCTGAATTTGGCACACCGGAATCTGTGGTAAAAATGAACAGGGAAAGAGATTCGCTTACACAAGCCTGGAACAATCGCATCAGGAAAAGCGGCTATACTACAAAAACATTGCCCGCAGCACTTGAAAAAGCGGGTGCTTTGGGCATCATCACCAGCTATTGGTCAAAAGCTGTAGGCTCCAATAAAATATTCGGGGCCAATGCCCGGAAGATACCCACTATTGATCTTTCGTTAGAAGATTATGGTCTGCTATACCGCCTTACCGCATCGGGCAAAAAACCTAAAATGCGGATGACCATTGAATCAAAGGACCTGCCTGCAGCCCCGGCATTCAATATTATTGCCGAAATGAAAGGTGTTGAAAAGCCTGATGAATATGTGATCCTCTCCGCCCACTTTGATTCATGGGACGGTGCTACCGGTGCTACAGATAACGGCACCGGCACTTTAACCATGATGGAAGCCATGCGCATTCTCAAAAAAATATATCCTAATCCCAAACGCACTATTTTAGTGGGACTCTGGGGCAGTGAAGAGCAGGGCCTGAACGGATCGAGAGCTTTTGTGAAAGACCATCCTGAAATAGTGAACAATCTCCAGGCTTTATTTAACCAGGACAATGGTACCGGCCGCATAACCAGCCTGCAGGGTATGGGCTTTTTGCATTCTTACCATTATCTTGGCAAATGGCTGTTGAAGGTACCCCAAAGTATCCGTCAATATATTGAAACAAGCTTTCCAGGAGTACCGGGAACGGGCGGCTCGGACTTTGCCTCTTTTGTAATGGCGGGTGCGCCCGCATTCTCCTTAAGTTCTTTAAGCTGGGACTACGGTACTATTACATGGCATACCAACCGGGATACTTATGATAAGATCGTATTTGATGATTTGCGCAACAATGCTATACTTGCTGCTGTGATGGCCTATGCAGCCAGCGAAGACCCCGAAAAAACATCGCGTGAAAAAATAGTGCTGCCGGAAGATCCCGCTACAGGAAAGCCACGCGAATGGCCCAAGCCAGTATTGCCAACAAGAAAAGGAGGTTTTGACTAAAGCATTAATTTATATCACTGATAAAAACAGATACAACAGGATTACTACCCCATATCCTTACCGGTGAAGGCATCTACCTGGTGCATCTTTAAGATCATAAAAAATATATCGATTTAAAAAATAATAAACATCAGCACTGCTATAACTAAGGGAGCAATTCCGCCTAGCAAAAAACCTATAGGCCTGAAATCGGAAGAATGTAAAATTCCTGTTCCATAAGCCATCGCATTGGGCGGTGTGGAAATAGGCAACAGCACTGCAGTAGAAACGGACAAAGCTATAAGCGTACAAACAGCCACGGTATGCTCCGGCAATAAGGTAGCCCCGATAGGAATAAGAATACTGGCTGCGGCTGTGGTGCTCATAAAATTGGATACCACGGTACAGATATATGCCAGGATAATAAAAATAACCAATACTGAAGCTGATCCGAAATTGATTGACTTTACAAAATACTCCGCCAATCCTGTGTTTGTTACCGCCATGCCCAGCGTAAGGCTGCCTGCTACGAGTATCAATGTATCCCAGGGAAGCTTGGGGATATCTTCAGCAACAATAATACCTGTGGCGGTGAAGCAAACAATAGGCAGGAAAGAAATTACGGCCAGCGGTATGTTGATATAGCTGGAGAAGATCCACAGGATGATGGTAGCAAGGGTAGTAAGCACTGCAACGCTTTGTCTTAAAACCCCTTCACTGTCCAAAGGCTTTTCTTTATTCACAGCCAGCAGCTCATCAATATTTACATATTCCCGGTCTGAGCGATACACATATTTCAGAAATACCCAAAGCAGGTACACTAAGCCTACGCTCAGCGGTAATCCAAAATACAGCCATTCGGTAAAGCCCATATTCAGTCCTTTAGACTCAATAACACCGGCAGCAATAAGATTGGCAGGGGTAGAAATAATAGTGCCCATACCTCCTATTGCGGCTGTAATGGCAACACCTAAGACCAACGATTTTGACAGGGGATCTTTTTTGCCCAGCTTATCAGTTAACGGAGTAATGGTCATCAACATCAGGGCAGCCGTTGCGGTATTTGACATAAACAAAGAAAGGATCAAAGTAATCAGCATTACGCTAAACAATACCTTATCCGGCTTTTCCCCACAACGTTTTAATACATTCCTGGCAAACAGCTTATCAAGTCCTGTATTGGCAGCTCCCTGCGCCAGGAAAAAGCCACCCATAAAAAGCCACATCATGGGGCTGGCCCAGGTATTTACATATTCCTGCCAGTGACCTTCTGTATTTTTATCGGCAACAAAAGCCACGGCAAAGCCCATGATCAGCAGGCTTACTGCAAACGGGGGAATGGCTTCTGTAACCCATAGCCCCGTGGCCAATATTAAAAGGAACAAGGCATTCCTGGTTTGCTGGGGAAGGTCGGTAAGATTGAGTAAAAAGATAGCAAGCACTGCAAACAGGCTGATCTTGGCAAGATTATAAATATTACGCCTTAAAGGGGATTTCTTGTGCTTTCTTTGTATATACCTCCAGCTTCTTCTCAGGGCTTTAAAAACGTTAAACATGGCTGATCCTATTCATTTTGCAAAATATACCATGCTTATTCCACATAACCAAACTTATGCTTCAATTAGTATAAATACCCTTGATTTTGGGAATGCAGAGTTGTAAATCAACCCAATAACCCTTTACCCGCAGGTGAAATAAAGTATCACCCATGCTTATAGACCATCCTTGCTGGCTGCGCCCTTCCTGCCAGGATCTTGTTAGTTCCTTATTATAACCGGGTAGCTGACTTCCTGCAGCATAAAAAAAAGAAGTAAACAGTTTACCGGAAGAAGGCCGCCCCAGGGAAACAATAATCATTATTACCATTATAACTAAAACAACTTTGTTGCGTAGGAAATTGAAAAATTGCATCAGGTTTGATTTAGATAAACGAAAAATTTCGTATAAAAATACGATGACATTCGTACATATTCATTTCCAAATGATGTGTTAGCGAAAGTTTAACATTAAATAAGTTATAACGAGTTAAAAATGCGTTGCAGAAATCAATGGATTGATGATATGATTTTTTTGTCATTTTAATGCAGCGAAGAAAATATCAGCGTGAGGCTGCTGTTGGTATAAAAACTATATTGGATGATACAATATATTTCGGGTTCACGTTGAGGTCCCTCCCTACGGTGCCAATGACGCGTTTAATAACACATTAATAATGGCACAATAACAAACGACTTTATGTTTTTCCACCTTTTTATTAAGAAAAAGGTGGAGCCAAAAATCAAGGCTATGAAAAAACTTGCTAAAAATGATTCCGTAAGCCTAAACCCGCCAAACTCGCTCCCTAGATTTTAATAATCACTTAGTTACCACGGGCTCAGATCCCGATTTATCGGGAGCGGCTTCTTAACGGCTTACAAAATCACTTTCTTAACGCAATTTTTTCAAGGCCGCTCCCTCCAATCACTACAATAAATTCCTTCCTTTCAACGTCATCGCATCATTAATTTTGCACCGCAAATCGTTTAGTCGGAACAACGATAGCTTTTCACAGATATTGACAACTATGCACTACAACACATTGGCAGGAAGAACACTGCTTTATATTATTTGCCGGGCAGCCACCTCGCCGGTATTAACCGCACCTTCTATAAACCCCTGCCAGTCGGCCAGGTGCTCGCCTGCAAAATGGGTATGCAAAAAGGGCTCAGCTAAAACAGGGCGCAACCTGAACCACTGGTTAACGCCAAAAAGCGCGTAGGCCCCTTGTGATATAGCATCTGTACCCCAATAATAATTTACCTGCTGCCGGATCAGCGGTTGTATATTACCAAAGCAGGGCGCAAGTGTTTGGGCAATGGCTGATGCATTAACTGCATTAGTTCCATTAGCCATGACAGCAGCCTTATCGCCAATAGTATAAGAGATCAGTACCCCCTCTGCTCCGGGCTGTCCCTTTGTGGCATGATAGAAGTACTGCGGCATTTCATCACTGATAAGATCAAAGGCTTCCTCTTTCCAGAACCGTTCTTTAAAAACTACTGCATGTTTGTTAATACGGGCATACTGCAGTTCATTGATGGCAGCTGTTTTCTCAGGCGGCAATCCTGGCAGCCACTGTATTTTGCTTAGTGCAAAAGTGGGAACGGTGCAGATTATTTTGTCCGCACTAAACGTTTTTCCATTGCTGCAGGACACCGTTACTTTTTCCTTTTGATCAATCTTTGTTACAGTATGCTGTAATAAAATATTTTCGCGCCCGATGGCATCGGCCAGCTTTTCAGCAAGCATTTGATTGCCCCCTTTTATTTTGAGATCCATTTCATTTTTCTCACTGCTCTCCGCGTACTCCGCTAAAGCTGCAAATGCAGATACATGACGGATACTTTCGCCAAAATCGGTACTGTCCAGCAGTTCCCGTATCTCCAGGTCGCGCCCTTCGCAGCCATTATTAACCAGGTACCGCCACCAGTCGTACTGGTCAAGCTGCTGTTTATCTGCATCTGACAATTGCCCGTATCCTGCAATCAACTCATTCCATTTTTTCTTCCAGGGCTCGCTATAGTCCCATTTCCCGGCAGGAGAATAATTACCTTTATAAATAAGGTGGGTATCCAGCTGGTTATTTAACAGCTCCAGGCCAAATCCGCTGCATAATTCCTGCATTCTTGTATGAGAATTGCCCACCCATTCACCTCCTAATTCAATCACAAGGCCATTAGCAACCGGATGCGAAAATACCCTGCCGCCAACACGGTTCCTGCTTTCCAGCACCGTTACCTTATAGCCTGCCTGCTTTAATTTGTAGGCTGCTGCCAGCCCGGCAAGACCTGCACCTATACAGATGACTGTTTTTGAAAATGCAGCAGTGAGCCTGGCTGGCAATGAAGCAGTTAACAGCAAGCCGGCGCCTGTCATTCCTGCCTGCTTTATAAATCGGCGACGTGTAATCATAGTGCGTATTATCTGATTGCAAATTTTCAGATAAAAATGATTACCCAAACTCCCTAATTATAGTGATAGCGCCGGATTAATTTTTAGTAAAGCTTCGGGGCTACAAGGTCCCGAAGAGCCGGGAACGGAAGCTGAATTGTACAAATAAAAAATTTCATGTAAGTTTGGTAATGAAAAAAACACCCGCAAAAACGGCACCGCCTATAGGCCGTTTTATTGACCCGCTAACCGATTTTGGTTTCAAAAGAATCTTCGGCTCCGAGCCCAATAAGGATTTATTGATAGCATTTCTAAATGAATTATTCAGGGGCCGAAAAGTAATAAAAGACCTGGTGTATAATGCCCAGGAAAAAAATGGCCCGGCCAGGTATTTTCGAAAAGCTATTTTTGATCTTACCTGTACCGGGGCCAATAATGAAACATTCATTATAGAAGTGCAGCGGGCAGATCAAAAATTTTTTATAGACCGGGCTCTTTTCTACACGGCCAGTAAACTTCACGGGCAAGGACCAGGGGGTAGTAAAAACTGGAACTTCCAGTTAAAGGAAATATATTTTGTAGGACTGATGGATTTTAACTTTGATGATACCATGCCTGGTAAATACCTGCACCGGGTACGGCTGGCAGAGGAAGAAACAGGGCAGACTTTTTACAATAAGCTGGGATTTATATTTTTAGAGCTTCCAAACTTTACCATAAAAGAAAACGCAATAAAAACCGATCTTGAACGCTGGATGTATGTGTTGTGCAATATGGCTAAAATGGAGAAAATTCCGGTAATTTTGCATAAGAAGATCTTTCAAAAATTATTTAAAATTGCAGAAGTAGCTAATTTAAAAAAGGAGGATTACATGTTATACGAAAAGGATCTTTTAGATAAATGGACTGCCTATTCTGTGCTGAAAACAGCTGAAGAAAAAGGAATGGAAAAGGGCATGGAGAAAGGACGGAAAGAAGGTATTGAAGAAGGAAGGAAAGAGGGAGTAGAAGAGGGCAAAGAACTATCTGTAAAAAACCTCATCACTAAATTTGGCTTTACAGATGAGCAGGCTGCAAACGCTGCAGAAGTATCTGTAGCCTTTGTAAAAAAAGTGCGGGCAGCTTTAGTAAAGGGAAAATAAAACATTGCGCCCCAGGCTCTTCGTAATCGATGCTCTGCGAAACATTTTGTTTCGCAGGATTATTATGTAGCCTTTGGCTACGTTTAAATGTAGCCAAAGGCTACATAATAGAGCTTCGGAACTTATAGTTCCGAAGAGCGAAGAACAAAAAAAAGATTGCCTTCAGAAATTACCAATGGTAGCTTCTGAAGGCAATTTTATATTTATCTATTTAGCGTTACAATTATGCTTCCTGCGGATTCTCTTTAGGGTCCTTGGCTGTAAAGAACAGCTTATCTTTTTCTTTATCAAAATCTACCAGCAACACATCGCCCGGCTTCACGTTCATATTTAAAATTTCCTCTGCTAAAGGATCTTCAAGGTATTTCTGAATAGCCCTGTGCAACGGTCTTGCGCCAAACTGCTGATCGTAACCTTTATCTGCCAGGAAGGTTTTGGCATCTTCGGTAAGCTCCAGGCCATAACCCAGGTTCTGGATACGCTTTAAAACACCTTTCATTGAAATATCAATAATACTGAAGATATTTTCTTTAGTAAGGCTGTTGAAGATCACCACATCATCAATCCGGTTTAAAAACTCCGGAGAAAACGTACGTTTCAACGCTTTTTCTATGACCGCCTTATTTTCTTCATCTTCATTTGCTAGACGGGATTGTGTAGCAAAACCAACACCTGAACCAAAATCTTTCAGCTGACGTACCCCGATATTGGAAGTCATGATAATAATAGTATTCTTAAAGTCTACTTTTCTGCCAAGTCCATCTGTTAACTGTCCATCGTCCAGCACCTGTAATAAGATATTATAAATATCCGGATGCGCTTTTTCAATCTCATCTAAAAGAATTACACTATACGGCTTACGGCGTACTTTTTCTGTAAGCTGGCCACCTTCTTCATAACCCACATAGCCCGGAGGAGCGCCAATCAAACGGCTTACCGTAAACTTTTCCATATACTCACTCATATCTATACGAATGAGTGAATCTTCCGAATCGAAAAGATATCTTGCCAGCGAACGGGCCAGCTCGGTTTTACCCACACCGGTAGGACCCAGGAAGATAAAGCTGCCGATAGGCTTCCTGGGATCTTTTAAACCAACACGATTTCTCTGAATGGCTTTTACAACCTTCAAAATTGCTTCATCCTGGCCTATCACCATACCCTTCATATCCTCGCTCATCTTACGCAGCTTTTCTGTTTCTGCTTCCACCATCTTCCTTACAGGTATGCCTGTCATGATATTGATCACTTCCGCTATATCCTCATCAGTAATAGGATAACGTTTGTGCTTGCTTTCCTCTTCCCATTGCGCTTTGGCACGTTCTAATTCTTCAGCCAGTTTCTTTTCAGTGTCGCGCAAAGAAGCGGCCTCTTCAAACTTCTGGCTTTTTACCACACGGTTCTTTTCTTCTTTTACATCTTCTATTTTCTTTTCAAGCTCAACGATATTATCCGGTACATTGATATTTTTTAAATGCACCCTGGCGCCCACCTCATCCATTACGTCAATAGCCTTATCGGGCAGCAAACGGTCCGTTACATAACGGTCGCTCAGCTTAACACAGGCGTCAATAGCCTCATCGGTATAGGTCACGCTGTGAAAATCTTCATACTTGGATTTGATATTGTTCAATATCTGTATGGTCTCTTCCACACTTGGGGGATCTACAATTACTTTTTGAAAACGGCGGTCTAACGCCCCGTCCTTTTCAATGTACATGCGGTATTCATCTAAGGTTGATGCACCAATACATTGCAGCTCTCCACGTGCCAGCGCAGGTTTGAATATATTGCTGGCATCAAGTGAACCGCTGGCCCCGCCTGCTCCAACAATGGTATGCATTTCATCAATGAACAAAATAACATCGCGGTTTTTTTCCAGCTCATTCATAATAGCTTTCATCCTTTCTTCAAACTGCCCACGGTATTTGGTACCGGCCACCAGCGATGCCAGGTCAAGCGATATCACTCTCTTATCGAATAGTACACGACTTACACGCCTTTGTACGATCCGGAGCGCAAGACCTTCTACGATAGCCGTTTTACCTACTCCCGGCTCCCCTATCAAAATCGGATTATTCTTTTTACGGCGGCTTAATATCTGGGAAACCCTTTCAATTTCTTTCTCGCGGCCTACAATGGGGTCAAGGTTGCCGCTTTCTGCCAGCCTGGTAACATCACGCCCGAAGTTATCCAGTACAGGAGTCTTACTCTTGGTGTTTGATTTGGACGCGGCAGCTTTGGGTTGCTGCGCATATTTCTTTTCGTCATCAAAATCATCGTCATTCTCTTCGCCAAACTCTGCGCGGGGCTCATTGGATTTTACAATACCCAGCTCCTGCTTAAACATATCATAATCCAGGTCGTACTGGTTTAAGATCTGTGTGGCAATATTCTCCCTGTTTTTTAAAATAGAAAGCATCAGGTGCTCAGTTTCTACCTGGCTGCTTTTTAGAGCTTTGGCTTCAAGCACCGTTACCCTGATCACCTTTTCGGCTTGTTTGGTTAACGGCAGGCTGTTTATGTTGGCAATGTTCTTACCTGTTTTATCTTTTATTGCCAGCTCAATTTCTTTACGCAGTTCAAAAATATCTATATTAAACCCTTTGAGTATTCGTATAGCTGTATTATCTCCTTCACGTATTAAACCAAGCAGTAAATGCTCTGTGCCAATAAAATCATTCCCCAGCCTGAGCGCCTCCTCCCTGCTATAAGAAATGATTTCCTTTACCTGAGTTGAAAAATTATTATCCATATTATTGCAGATAAAATGATTAGTTACAATATTAACAAATATATTTGGTACTGGTTTAGGTTATTTATAAACGTATACCAGCTTAATCCGGCTTTATTATTATGCAGGTCAAAATAGATACCAAAGAGAAATTTCACGTCATCACGCCAATTGAAACTGCTTTAACTGTTACAATGGCAGATGGTATTAAGGTAGCACTGCTGCCTTACATAAAAAATGCTGTGAAAAATGTTGTGCTGGACATGAGCAATATTACTGCATTAGATACAAGTACTGCAGAGCAATTACTTCATATTCAGCAGGATTTTTATGAAAATAATGCGTCTTTTGTTTCCTGTTGCCTGAGTAAAGACGTAGAAGCTTTTTTGGCAGATAATGAACTTTTAGAGCTTTTAAATGTTGCGCCCACGCAAAGTGAAGCTGCTGATATTGTTCAAATGGAAGAAATAGAGCGGGAACTGCTGGATGAGGACCCGCTGGATGAATGATTGTTTTTAACCTAACCTGTAATTTCAAATGTTTGCAATCACTATACTTGGTAATAACTCGGCCGTACCTGCCTTTGACAGGCATCCTACCAGCCAGGTATTAACTTTACCCGGACGTAATTTTCTGATTGATTGTGGTGAGGGAACACAGATACAGCTTATAAAATATAAGATAAGAAGGAGTAAGATCTCTCATATATTTATCTCCCATTTGCATGGCGACCATTATTTTGGCCTGGTAGGCCTTATAAATTCGTTTGCCCTGTTAGGCCGCCAGCAGGAGCTTACTATTGTGGCACCTGAACCTTTGCAGGAAATTATCCGGATGCAGCTTGATGCAGCCCATACTACACTTTGCTTCCCGCTCAAATTCATAACTATCAATTGCAGCGGGGTTTTAATGACTATTGACGGAGTGGAAGTAAGCTGTTTCAGAACCGATCATCGCATAGAATGTTACGGTTTTGTTTTTAAAGAGATTGAGAAGCTGCGCAAGCTGAATATTGACGCCGTTAAGGCCACTGAAGTGCCGGTGAATTTTTACCATCATCTGAAAGAGGGCAGGGATTATGTAACTCCCGGAGGAAGTGTTATTAAAAATGAGCTGCTCACTTTTCCTGCTGATAAAGCTAAAATGTACGCTTTTTGTGCGGACAGCCGTTATGATGAACGTATCCTTGATCACATAAAAGGTGCCGATATGATTTATCATGAAACCACCTACCTGGATACTTTTGCCGAAATTGCCAACGCAAGATTTCATTCTACCACCAGGCAGGCTGGTAAAATAGCCCGGCTGGCAGGAGTAAAAAAATTACTGATCGGCCATTTCAGCAGCCGTTACGATACGCTTGAGGAATTTGAAACTGAAACACGGGAGGTATTTCCTGATACCGACCTGGCGCTGGAAGGCGTTAGCTACCTGATGCCGTGAGGTGGTTTGGTTGACGGATGACAGATGATAGGGTATGGAAAATGTTAAATGTAGAATGTTACGTTTCGTCTGTAACCAGCAAGCCGTATTCAGTATCGGTATACGATATCAGGTGTATCGTATACAGTAACCGGCATAATGTAAGGTGTACGATGTACGATATGAAAACGAAACGCTGGAAGCAAAAAGCCTTATGCCTTCGGCTTTTACCAGCATCCAGAAACCAGCAACTTACTCATGTCCCACCATCCACATGGTAATACCAAAACCGGTATAATGGGCCGATGTGTTGCCGGAGCCACCAGCACCCTGGTATTCATAAAGCTGGAAATCTTTATACACCAGGCCAATACCTTTGGCATATTTTTCAACAGACACTTCTTTGGTTCCGATCCCCGTTTCAGGCGTAGGCGGTATATTCATCGTCTCGTTATGCTGCTCTACGGTCCATACATTATTGTACGTTTGTCCTTCCAGCGTCTCATTTCCAAAAGCTGAATACACAAAGCTCCATGTGTTCATATCATAGCCGGTGCTCATATCAAACAATGGCCCGTAAGGCGCAAAAGGCAGCTGGCTGTTCCCCTTCCAAGAAAAGTCCTGCTTTAAAGGCACCTGCAAAGTAACCACGCGCATGGTGTTATCTACTACTTCAATTTTATTGTCGTAAGGAGTAATGAAATAAGTACCGTTTTGCACCCAGTTGCCACTTGCTGTTTCATTGTTGAGCTGTCTTTGTATAATAAAGGTTTTTCGACCGTTATTATCGGTAGTCTCCCCGGTAATAGTATGTTTTACCTGGTATTTATGGACTTCAATAACAGTACCGCTTTTTGCAAAAATGGTAGAGTCCAGCCTGTAGGTAATTGATTTACCTATAACCAGCGGCATATAATCTGCAACGCGCTCTGTTTCAAAAATCTCTTTTTTTTCCGCGCAGGAAAAGAGCAGCACCGGGAGGAACAGGAAGCACAGGTACTTAACCAAGTTGTATTTTTTAAAGTTGACAGTCATTCTATAAGCCGTAATGAATGCAGGCTTCATCATTATTTTACCGGCTAATTTATACCATTTTTCCTAATTGGATGATCCCGCCGCCGATAACATCATCGCCTTCATAGAAAACAGCACTTTGCCCGGGTGCTATGCCTTTGGCATTCTGGTAAAAGCTTACGCGCATATGACCATTTTCGGGGTACAGGTTACACAAAGTGCCACTATCCTTGTACCGGATCTTGGTAACAGCTTCCATACCGGGTGTAACCGCTTCGTACTTGATCATGTTCAGCTTACCTACCAGCATTTCATTTTTATCCAGGTCATCCTCATCACCTAAAGTTACCGTATTGGTTGCGGGGTTAATTTCCGTTACAAAAGCTGGTTTTCCCAAAGCAATATCAAGCCCTTTGCGTTGGCCGATAGTGTAAAACGGGTAACCTTTATGCTTTCCCAGTATATTACCTTCTTTATCTATAAAATATCCGCCATTCACCCGTTCTTCCAGCCCGTCCACACGGCGTTTCAGGAAGCCGCGGTAATCATTATCGGGAACAAAACAGATCTCATAGCTTTCGCTTTTTTTAGCCAGTTCGGGATAGCCATAGTCAACAGCCATCTGCCTGATCTCTGTCTTATGATATCCCCCCAGCGGCAATATAGTACGGCTGAGCAGGTCCTGCTGCAGTCCCCACAGCACATAGCTTTGATCTTTAGTGGGATCTACTGCTTTGCTGATTACATAACGGCCGTTCTCATACTGACGGATCTTTGCATAGTGCCCGGTTGCTATAAACTCGCAACCCAGGGCATCGGCCCTTTTTAAAAGCGCCCGCCACTTAATATGGGTATTACACAGCACACAGGGATTGGGCGTACGCCCTGCCAGGTATTCTTCCACAAAATCGTTTACTACAAAATCCCCGAATTCTTCGCGTATATCCAATATAAAATGCGGAAATCCATGCTGTACTGCAGCCATGCGGGCGTCATTGAAACTATCTACATTACAACATCCTGTTTCTTTTTTACTGCCGCCACTTTGTGCATAATCCCATGTTTTCATGGTAATCCCTACTACCTCATACCCCTCATGATGCAGCATAAGGGCCACCACGGTACTATCTATACCGCCGCTCATAGCCACCAGAACTTTCCCTTTTTTGCTCATTTTCTACAAAAAATTAAGGGGCAAAGATACTATACTATTTTTATATCCATCCCGCATCGCTTGCTTCTGACCATTTAACCTTTCCACAACTATTACAGGTATCAACAGGTCCCTGTAATTTAGATTCGGTATAACCGCAGCAAACACAGGCATATAGCCCATCCCGGGGATACTGTGTTGTATAGCATTTCTTAACTTTATCAGGCAGAATATGCAGGCCTGGCTTTATATCATTTTTAGACCGTTTAAAAACACTCACACCTCCGTTTACTTCAAGAATAGCGTATTTTACCTGGCCCAGGTGCTCAATACCTGCCAGCCGCAGCTCCATAAAAAACTCATCGAAAGATATATTCTCGTTCTTCACGACCTCTTCTGTGTACCGGCCGTTTTTTATGATGATGACAGGCTCTCCCTCAATCAGCTTTTCTATTTTATCTGATTTCAAAAGCAAGTAGGTAATAGCCCTGTAAAAAATTATAATGCTTATAATGGTGAGCACAGCCGGCAATATGCCCACATCGCTGTAAAAGCCCATATCCCCGGCGGCCGAACCAAGCGTTAAAATAATGACCAGCTCAAATACCGTAAGCTGACGCACCCCTTTTTTGCCCGTAAGCCTTAAAGCCAGCAAAACAACAATAAAGGAAATAAAGCAGCGTAAAAGAACCTCCGGCAAAAAACTCCAGGTCTCTGTGCCCAATAGAATATCTTTCATACCAGCTACAAAGCAAAAAACCAACCAAAAACCGGAGGCGCACTTTAAACCGGCTATTTACCAAACCTCCACTCCTGTGGTGTTACACCGTATTCCTGCTTAAATACCCTTGCAAAATAACCCGGATCGTTATAACCACAATCCAGTGCAACCGATGCTATGCTATTGGCCGGATCCTGCAATAATTCTTTTGCCTGTTTAAGCCTGATCATGCGGATGAACTTATTAGGGGAGCAGCCTGTGAGCGCATCTAATTTACGGTGCAGCTGTGAGTGACTCATAAAAACCAGCCTGCACAACTTTTCTACAGTGAAATTGATATCGGGCAAATGCTGCTCTACTACTTCCCGAACCCTTTTTACAAAACCGTCCTCAATAGAATAAGCAGTAAACGGATCAGGCAGCATCATTGTTTCGGGCAGCATTCCTTCACTTACACCTGCTTTTTTAAGATAGTATTGCTGCAGCATTTTACGTGCCTCCAGCATTTTTTTCACCCTTACCAGCAGCTCTTCCGTGTTGAAAGGCTTTTCCAGGTATGCATCAGCTCCTTGCTGCAGGCCTTCTATTTTACTGCCTGCATCAGCTTTTGCAGTCAGCATAATAACAGGAATATGGCTGGTCTTTTCATCTGCCCGTAATTTGCTTACGAGCTCAAAACCGTCCATAAATGGCATCATCACGTCTGTAATGATAAGGTCGGGAATCATATCTATAGCTATATCCAGCCCCTCTCTTCCATCTTTACCCACGGCCAGCCTGTAACCGGCCAGACAGGAGGCTATATATGCCACTACATCGGCGTTATCTTCTACCAGTAATATCAGCGGCGCATCTATATTGCCTGCAACTGTGCTGTTTGCCTGTACTGTTTCTAAAGAGACGGATCGTTCATAAAAATCTTCGGAGATATGTTCCTCCATCCCGGATATTTTACTGAGCGGAAGCGATACAGTAAACTCCGTTCCCTTAAAAGCCCCGGGTGGTGGGCTTTTTACGGTTATTGCTCCATTCATCAGCTTTACCAGCTCTTTTACCAGCGCCAGGCCAATACCCGCTCCTTCCGTTTTACGTGTATGGCTGTTATCTAAGCGGTAAAAACGGTCAAAAACATATTGCAGCTGATCCCGGGGAATCCCTATCCCGGTATCTTTTACCTTAATGATCAATGCCGGCTGGTCTTCAGCGCGAAGTGGTATATTTTCTGTTACACTGATATAAATATTTCCTTTTTCGGGCGTGAACTTAATAGCATTTGACAGCAGGTTGGAAACGATCTGCTGCAATTTTCCACCATCATATTCCATATACAGTGTATTGATATCCGTAAGAAAATGCAGCTGTTTTTGCTGGCTCTCAGCCAATGAATGAAAGGACTCAACGATATAACGCAGAAAGCGGATAATGTCGCCCCGGGACAACTGTAAATGCATCTTACCATTTTCCAGTTTGGACAGATCCAGCAATTGATTCACTAAGTTCAGCAGGCTGCGTCCATTACGAACGATCATGTTCATACGAATGTCAAACTGCTCATCGGGCTTCTCTATTACCTGCTGCGCCATGCCCATTATAACGGTAAGAGGTGTACGAAACTCGTGAGTGATATTGGTATACAACTGCGTTTTAGCTGTATCCAATTCTTTTACCCTTTGCGCTTCAAGTTGCTCGTAACCCAGCTGAGACTGGAGTTTTGCTTTATTTATCTTAAACCTCAGGTAGGTTCTTATAGCCAAAGCGATCAACAGTGCGTAAATGGCGTAAGCCCACCAGGTTCGCCACCAGGGTGGCAATACCTTAATGGTTAACGTTGCGATATAATTGCTCCATATACCCTGGCTGTTGCTTCCCTGCACCTTAAATGTGTATGTTCCGGATGGCAAATGCAAATAAGTGGCTGTACGCCGGGTACCACTTTCTACCCAATCTTTATCTATACCAGTGAGCTTGTAGCGGTATTTATTTTGCTGCGGGGCTGTAAAATCGAGCGATGAGAATTCCAGTGTAAGTACATCCTGCTGGTAATGGAGTGTAATGGAAGTGGCCTGCTCAATTGTTTCCCGCAGCACGCCGGTTTCATCGCCGGGCAATACGGTTTTATTTCCAATCTGAATGGAAGTAATAAATACCAAGGGCGTATAGCCGGCCGACAGCACTTGCTGCGGGTTGAAAATATTCACGCCATTCACGCCGCCAAACGCCAGGTTGCCATTGGGCAGTTTAGCAAACGCGTTGGTATTAAATTCATCAGCCTGCAACCCATCGCTGGTGCTAAAAACCCTTATCACCGGCTGTTCTCCTTTTTTCTCTGCCAGCAAACAAAACAGCCCCTTGTTGGTGCTGCCCCAAATGTTACCGGCATTGTCTGCCAGCACCCCATACACCACATCGTTGGGCAGCCCTTGTTTAGTGGTATAGTGAGTAAATTTCCCGCCCGATTTTTCCATGTGGTCCAGGCCGCCGCCTTTGGTACATACCCATAAATAGCCGGGTTCGGCAGGGTCGTCCATCAGCCACGATACATAATTATAACTGAGAGAATGACTGTTGCCGGGAATGTTCTTGAACCATTTTATATCAGGAGGCGATGCCCCGTCAGAAAATTCCAGCCTCGCCAATCCATGCTCTGTGCCCATCCAGAAAATACCCTGCCCGTCTTCATAAAAGGCATTGGTTTGCGCCAGTGCAGTAGCGCCCGTGTATTTCTCTATATCAATTACAAATTTGGTGATGTTGCCGGTAAGCGGGTCTACCCTTGCCAATGTGCCATTGGTGCCGCATACCCAAATGTGGCCCTTACGGTCTTCTATCATCGGCTGCAGGTGCTCGGTAGGTACCGGGTTAACCGGCTCAAAGTAAGTAGCTGCCAGCTTCATATCAGCCGTGTAACGGAACAGTTTTCTTACCTGGTGATTCCTGTATACCCAATAGTCACCGTTTTTAGCCTGTAACACCACAGAATAGGCTTCCTGCCCAAACATCTTTTCAGGAAGAGTAATAGCAGCATTGCCTGTTGCCGTTAATGACGCAACGCCATTCCAGCCCTGGATATAGACATTTTTATCATTCAAAACCGTTATCCGCTGCAGGCTCATGCCCGGCAGCAGCGGGTGGAAACGATTGTTCCGGATCCGGTGCTTATAAATACCATATCCCATGGTACCTACCCACAGTACACCCGACCGATCCAGCAACAGGCAGTTGGTATTATGGCCTGTTGCATTGTTTAAAGAAAACCCATTGGCTTTACCGATAGGGTCACCAGCCTTCACAGCGCTGAAATCAAATAAATTACAACCCCAACTGCCAGGTTTGAAATGGCCGACAGGCAACAGCTGCTTACCTGTACTATCAACGGCAACTGCAGACGGTATTTGCCAGGGCAGCTCATTAATATTGGTCTGCCGCAAAGGAATGGTTCCGTAAATATATGACAGGCCAAATCTGGCCGACAGCAATTTTCCCGTTTTTTCGATGAGGGAGGTAAAGCGATGCCCGTCATATAAAAGTTCAAAGCCGGAGGTAGAAGGGTTGAAGATGAAGATACTGTTGTCACTGCACGAAGTCCAGATAAAGCCTCTTTCATCTTTTACCATTATATCTATAGTGCGGTTGCCTGGTATATGTAACAACCGGATTACAGGCTCGCCGGTATCGGGCAGCGAAATAATCCCGGCGCTGCCGCCGTGGGCGTATGCCAATATGCCGCCGCCGGGCAACTCATATATGGGCGATTCGATGCGGCTGCCCAACAAGCCGATCCGCAGAAAACGCCCGGTCTTTTTGTTATATACATTTACCCCGCCATCATAAGTGCCCACCCAAAGCCGGCCTTTGCTGTCTTCCAGCAAATTGCTTACCGCATTGCTGCTGATAGAAGTGGTATCCTGCGGGTCGTTCGTAAAAACTTTGAAGCTGTATCCATCGTACCGGTTCAGCCCGCCCTTGGTGGCTATCCATATAAACCCCTCTTTATCCTGCAGCATGTCATGGATCATTCCCTGCGACAGTCCCTGCGTGGTAGAAATAAGCTCATCGGCAGGAGCCTGCTGCGCTGAAACAGGATGCCTGTAAACCAACAGGATCAGCAAAAAAGAGAAAAGGATATAGCACTGTTTTGGCATCTCTATAAAGATACTCCCTTTGGCACGTATTAACCTTACCGTACCAGGAACTTTTGTATAGGAATTTACAAAATGCTGAATTTATCCTGCTGCTGCACAATTTGTCCTGATAAAAAACCAAAGCACGGAAATAAATGACAAAAAATTACTCACAAAAAAACCGCGCTTAACAGAACTTTGAAAGACCATTCACCAATCCAGGAACACCGGACACATATAGAATTAATGAGAAAAACATTCACCCTTTTATTCTGATTTTACTTTTAAAACTACAAAAAATGAAAAAAACAGTACTGCTTCTCGCACTTGCCATTCCATGCATTTTAACCGCTTCTGCCCAGAAAAAAACAAACGGAACGGTTTATATAGAGCACCCCGCTATTAACGTGGTAAGCGCTTTCGAAAAAGCCACGGTACAGGGCGACTCTGCAAAAATTGCCGGTTTTTTAACCGATGATTTTAAATCGTACAATGGTACTACTGCCGACCTGGCGCTCCCATCTGCCGACAAAAAAGCCTATTTAAACACTATTCTTCATTATAGCAGGGACCTGGACTATTTTGCTATTGAACCTCTTCCCGGCTCTTACCCCGATGCCCTTGAATATGCAAAAGACAACAAGAACGGGGATATAGTAGTTCAAAGCTGGATCCTGCTGAAAGGAGTGCATAAAACCACCGGTGTAAAATTAGACGCCGCCGCACAACGCATTTACTATGTAACCAAAGATGGCAAGATCAAAAGAATCATCAACTACAGTAACGGCAAAGTCATTGATGAAATTTTTTCCAGCTTCGCCAACCGCACCAACGGGAAAATTTACAATCATCATGACAATATCAATACTGCACGCAAGGCCATCTATGCCTGGGAAAAAGGGGATATTGATCAATACATGAGCTACTACAGTGATGATGTTCAGTTTTACGACATTAACAGTGAATGGGGGAAAACCCGTACCAAAGCGGAAGAAAAAGCCAATATCCAGCAATTCATGAGCCATTTTGAGATCAAGAGCATAGATATGATCGGCTACCCCGATTACCTGGAATACGAAATGGACAATGGCCGTGAAGTGCTCTCATGGTGGAAATTTAACCTGATAAGGAAATCGGATAAAAAAGCTATTTCCCTGCCAATGCACCTTAGTATGGGCTTTGATGAAAACGGTAAGATCATTTCTGAATCTGCATATTACAGTGAAGCGTTATTGAGCAAAAAATAACAGGAAACCATTAAAGTGTTCTGCCGCTGCGGACAAATAAAAACCGCATAGGTCTGTATTAACTTTTTCTCATGTAAAACAACGGAGGGGGTATTCTTATCTCTTCCCCCTTTAAGGATAAACAGGACAATTCAAAAACCGACCAGAGCAGTAATTAGTAAAGATAGATAAGGTGAAGCGCAACCAATTATGCTCTTTAGGACTATATCCGCAGGTTTTTAACCCATAAAAAGGAGATCACAAGTTATAATAATTATTTTCCCGCCTTTGCCCAGCTATCTTTTAAAGTAACCGTACGGTTAAATACCAGCTTATCTTTGGAGCTCTCTTTGTCCAGGACAAAGTATCCTTTACGCAAAAACTGGAAACGCTCCTTAAGCCCGGCTTCTTTCAGCGATGGCTCTGCCAAAGCATTGGGCACTACCTTAAGAGAAGCAGGATTTAAGTAGGACTGAAAATCACCGGTTTCACCAGCGGGATCTTCTACAGTAAATAACCTGTCGTATTCGTTTACCTGTATAGCAATATGATCTTTGGCATTCACCCAATGCAGGGTTCCTTTTACATGAATACCGGATGTATCTGCGCCGCTTTTGGTTTCAGGGATATACGTGCAGTTCAGCTGTATAACAGTGCCAGACTCATCTTTCACTACTTCATCGCACTGAATAATGTAAGCATGTTTCAAGCGTACTTTCTGGCCAGGCGCCAGCCTGAAATATTTTTTGGGTGGGTTCTCCATAAAATCCTCACGCTCTATATACAGCTCATTACTGAAGCTGATCTCCCTGTTGCCACTATTAACATCTTCCGGATTGCTTTCTGCCAGCAATATTTCACCATCCTGGCTATAGTTGGTAATCACTACTTTTACGGGGTCAAAAACCACCATCCTTCTTAAAGCGATCCTGTTCAGGTGCTCACGCGCACAAAACTCCAGCAAACCTACATCCACCATATTCTCACGTTTCCCCACTCCTATCCTTTCGCAAAAATCGCGGATGCTTTCAGGTGTATAACCCCTGCGCCGGTAGCCTGCTATGGTTGGCATACGGGGATCATCCCAGCCAATAACATGTTTTTCGTTCACTAATTGCAACAGCTTTCTTTTGCTGGTAACCGTATGGCTCAAATTACGCCGGGCAAATTCATATTGCTTGGAAGGGAATATTTCTAACTTTTCAATCAGCCAGTCGTACACTTCGCGATGCGGTATAAATTCCATGGTACAGATAGAATGCGTAATCTGTTCTATCGAATCGCTTTGGCCATGTGCAAAGTCATACATAGGATAAATACACCACTTATCTCCCGTACGATGGTGATGGGCATGCTTAATACGGTAAATGATGGGATCTCGCATCAGCATATTGGAAGAGGCCATATCTATATTAGCACGCAGTACTTTTTCACCATCAGCATATTTTCCCGCACGCATATCCGCAAACAGCTGTAGGTTTTCCTCAACACTTCTTTCTGCATATTGATTACGGCGGCCGGGTTGTGTTGGCGTCCCTTTCTGCTCAGCAATCTCTTCGCTGCTGCTGTCATCTACATAAGCCAATCCTTCCCGGATCAGCTTAATAGCATACGCATACAAGGTTTCGAAATAATCAGAAGCATAGAGCTCATTTTTCCATTCAAATCCCAGCCATTTAATATCCTCTTTAATACTCTCTACATATTCGGTATCTTCTGTAACGGGATTGGTATCATCGAAACGAAGATTGGTTCCTCCGCCATACTTTTGGGTTAATCCAAAATTGAGACATATACTGCTGGCATGACCAATATGCAGGTAGCCATTTGGCTCCGGCGGAAAGCGGGTCATGATTGACTGATATTTACCGGCCGCCAGGTCGTTCTCTACAATTTCTTCTAAAAAATTGAGGCTTTTTTCTTCCTCCACATGCTTATCTGCGCTCATATACTTTTTACTTGAATAGCAGCAAATTTAATTGTTTAAGCGGAATTGTGAAGTTATTTCAGGTTCGGGGTTCCCTGTTTAAAGTTGACAGATTGTTAAAGATGGCTGAAAAGCTGAAAGGTTGAAAAGTTCACAAGGCCAGGAATCATCAACTCCTGAAGGGAGTCCTTCTATATTTTACATAGGCTTAGGCAGAATAATCGCAAATAAGGAATAGAATTTGTCTAAAGCTAATT
>JAPUDO010000047.1 GCA_027493055.1 Niabella sp.
TGGTCAACTATTGCCGGTCCCCTGAACAGGCGGACAAATACCAATATTACTGAAATAGTCAATATGGGTAAAATCACAAAATCAAAATAATTTACAAGTGTCATTATCTTAAAATTTCTAACAGCCTGCGTTCTATTCCCGTTCTTAATTCTTCTACAAAAGCTTCCGGGGTTTTAAGATACATGGCATGTATGTATAAAGTCTTTTTATCCTCGCTTACATCCATTATCAATGTTCCGGGCGTGAGCGATATAAGTGTTGATAATAAATTGATCTCAAAATCGGACCGGGCATTAAGTGGATAACGGACAATACCCGGTCTGAAAAAATATTTAGGGGTTACCACATCGTAAGCCACCAGTGCATTGGCTTTCAGCAGCTGGTATAAAAAGTAGAATACAAAGCTGAAAATTTTGGGCAGGCGATAAAAATATCTCCGGTCTTTTTCATTTCTGTTCATGATCCACAAAACAAAAAAGCCCAGTATGAACCCAAAAAGAAAACCTGAGTAAGACAGGGAACCTGTTAACGCTACCCATAAAAAGGATAGCAAAAGGTTCATTAAAAAATTCTTTGTCATACTTTTACTGGTTTATTTTAATACGGCCTTTACATAGCTGCTGGTATCCAGCAATTCGGTTGCTATTCTGTCAGCAACCTGTATAATGTTTTCTGCGTTTAATCCTATATATACTGATACCGTTCCTAAAATGCCGATAGGTAACAGCAGCAGGCATTTTCTAAACAGGGGCAGGGGCTCAAATTTATTTTCAACCACAATATCCGGTGGTACATCCTTCCAGAATGCTTCTGCCCATAACCGCGCTATTACATATAAAGTAACAAGACTCCCCAAAATTAAGGCTGCGATAAAAAAATAATGATGCTCTGTAAACGCTTCCCGGAACAAATATACTTTGGGCCAGAAGCCAGATAGCGGGGGTATGCCTACCAGCGAAAGCAATACAATAGCTATCATTAGTGAAATTTTAGGATACTCCTTGTACAGGCCTCCCAGCTTTTCCATCTTCACCACGCCTCTGAGCTGCATAATAAAGCCTGAAATTAAGAACATATTGGTTTTTACCATAATGTCGTGAATAAGATAAAATATAGTACCCATCAATGCCAGCTTGCTGAACATGGCTATCCCGCCCACCATAAAACCTATATGGCAAACAATGAGATAAGAAAAAAGGCGGCGGATATTGGTTTTGTTCAGTGCTCCGAAAGAACCTGTTAAGATGGTAAGCACCGCTATTACCATCAGCAGCTTTTTGGTAAAATCGTCAGGAATAAAGATGAGGCTGTGCACACGCAGCATAGCATAAATACCTACTTTGGTAAGCAGCCCTCCAAAGGTTGCAGCCACTGCAGAAGGCGGAGTATGATAGGAGGAAGGCAGCCAGAAGTACAAAGGAAAAACGGCCGACTTAATACCAAAGCCCAGGAGAAAAAATACTGACGTGATGCCCACCAGTGAACGGTTTTGAACATCGTGCATTTTCTCAGAGAGATCTGCCATGTTGAGCGATCCTGTCATACCATACAATATCCCGATCCCGGTAAGAAAGAACATGGACGCCAGTATATTCATGGACATGTATTTCATGGCGCCTTCAAGCTGGTTCTTTCTGCCTCCCAGCGTCATTAAAACAAAAGAGGCAATGATGATTACTTCAAACCATACATAAAGATTGAAAATATCGCCTGTTAAAAAGGCCCCGTTCAAACCCATCAGCAGGAAATGGAATATGGGAAAATAACCATAAAGCATCCTTTGGCGGCTCAGCCCTGTTGCAGAAAAAAGGGATACGGCGAAACCTGCAATGGATGCCAGCAGCACCATTGTTGCGCCCAAAAGATCTGCAACAAACACAATAGCAAACGGCGCTTTCCAGTTCGACGCGTTTATGGTAAAAGTACCGTGGCTATAAACTTCGGTAAATAAAGCTATGGCAGCAATTAATGCAGCTAATGCCCCTGATACAGAAAGTATGCGTTGCGTAACAGTTTTCCGCCATGCTATCAGTTGAAAAATAGCCGTGAACAGGTGAATAAAAACCGGTGCTAAAATTAAATTTCCCATCATATATCTTCTTCCTCCGGTGTGTTTAAATCATCAAGATCATCTGTTTCCAGGAGCGCATATACCCTTTTTAGCAGCACAATAGCAAAAGCCGTAAGGGCAAAGCTGATCACGATAGCTGTAAGTATGAGTGCCTGCGGAACCGGGTCAGCACTGGCTTTGTCTAAAACATCCTGCATAGAGCCAATAATGGGCGGTTTTCCCTTTACAATAGCGCCCAGTACAAATATTAAAATATTGGTAGCGCTTCCCAGCAGCATAATACCCAGCAGCAGCTTTACCATGCTGCGTCTGAGGATGAAATAAATGCCTCCTGCATATAGCATACCAATAACCAGTATTAATAGTAGTTCCATTATTTAATCGTCGGTTAATGAAATGGTGAACAAAATGGTTAATACAACACCTACTACTACCAGGTACACGCCCAGGTCAAAAAACAGGGCTGTGCCCAGCGATCCTACTATAGGAAAAGTACCTTTAAGCCAAAGCCCTGTCATTGGAGGCAGGCCCCAGAACATAGGCAGTACAACACTAAAAGCGGCAATACCTAAACCAATAGGCAGGAGGGATAAAGGTTTTCTGCCTAATAGCTTCATTGAAGCATCGGTGCCGTTGGCAAAGCTGTGCAGCACAAAAGCTATTGATGCTACCAGTCCGCCCACGAACCCGCCGCCGGGATAATAGTGACCGCGCAGTAAAAGGAATACCGAAAAAAGCAATAATATCGGCAACAGGTACCTTGTAGCTGTTTGTAAAATGCTGCTTCTCATGTTATTCTTTCTCCGAAGGTTTTAATCGTAATCGTAATAAATTATATACGCCAATGGCTCCTATGCTTAATACTACCGTTTCAAACAATGTATCAATCCCCCTGAAATCAACCAGTATCACATTTACTACATTTTTTCCTTTTGCCTCTGTATAAGCTGCATCGCCATAAAAATTACTGGTTGCCGTAACAATAGGTTCATGGTGCGCCTGAAGCGCCACCATACAAAGTATAATCCCGAATATTAATGACACCGCAATATCCCTGTAACGTTCCTTCTTTGTGCCCAGGTTCAGGAAAGGAGGCAGCTTATACAGCACCAGTACAAATAATACAGTAGTAAGGGTATCTATGGTAAACTGCGTCATGGCAAGGTCAGGTGCGCTGTAAAAAACAAACATCAGGCAAATACAGTAACCAATAACGCTCATGGAAACTACGGCTGTAAGCCTTGTGCGCGTGGTAAGCATCATGATCAAGGCGCCGATGAGGATAGCCACGATAGCTACTTCATAAACGCTCAGCATAGCCAGTGAAAAAAAATCAATTTCAATAGGGCCGCTTAACCAGAGCTTGTAGGCCAGTAACGCTTCTGCAAAAAGAATGATCTGCAGATGATAGGAGCGCAGATAGCCGTTGTGGAATTTGCCGGTGTACCATTCAGAAAACCTGAAAAAAGCATCCACTGATTTTCCCATTATGTATTCAGGGGAAAGGTGGTTCAATTTTTTAACAAAGTTGAGCCGCTCTTTTCCGGGTTTATTGATCATATAGATGAACGTTCCTGCAGCAAGGGTTACCAGGCTTAATACCAGCACTGTGTTGAATCCGTGCCATATCTTAAGATGCAGCTGAGTGTCTGCTCCAAATATAGCGTTTGCTGCCTGCAGGGAAAACAATGATCCTGCATAATCCGGCATAATACCAAGCAATATGCCTCCCAGGGCCAGTATAAGCGGAGGCAGCCACATGGAGGTATATGGCAAATGTATTTTTTTGAACGGTTCTGGAAGTGGTCCTGCAAATGGTTTGATACCGGCCATAAATCCTGCTGCTACCAGGCATATATTGGTAATAAGCGCCAGGGTTGTCAGTATAAAAATCCATGAGGATGGGGTATGAAGGGTAGCTTCATAGATCAGGTCTTTCCCTATAAACCCGAAAGATAAAGGTACGCCTGCGCTGGATAGCGCTGCTAAAAGTCCTGCAAGCGCAACGGGTAGTAATACTTTCCTGAGCCCTGAGAGTTGGGTTATATCGCGCGTATGCGTTTCATGATCAATAATGCCGGTGATAAGGAATAAGGCTGCTTTGTACAGGGCATGCACCAGTATAAATACGCTTGCCGCGATAACAGCTTCTCTTGTTCCGATTCCCAACAGGAAAGTAAGTATTCCTAAAGCTGATATGGTTGAATAAGCCAGTATGCTTTTTAGATCTGTGCGAAGCAGGGAGTGATAAGCCGCAAATAACATGGTAAATCCGCCTACGATCATTAGCGGGTAGCTCCATTCCGGTGTGTTGCCTAATACCGGGCTAAATCGTGCAAGTAAATAAATGCCTGCCTTTACCATTGTTGCCGAATGCAGGTAAGCAGATACCGGGGTTGGCGCTTTCATAGCACCAGGTAACCAGAAATGGAAGGGGAACTGTGCTGATTTTGTAAAAGCTCCCATGAACAAAAGCCCTAAAACCAAGGGGTACAACGGATGGCCGATGATTACATCTCGCGAGTGAATAAGTTCGGATATAGAATAAGTACCTGCAATATTGCCCAATAATATAAGCCCTGCCAGCAGGAAGAAACCGCCTAAACCTGTTACAGATAACGCCGTAATAGCGCTCTTCCTGGAACCGGGTTCTGTATTATTAAAACCAATCAGAAAAAATGAACTGATGCTGGTCAGCTCCCAGAATATGAAAAGCAGCAGCATATTATCTGCCAGCACCATTCCCAGCATGGCCGACATGAAAAGGCTCAGGTACCCAAAGAAGCGGTCGAAATACGGATGCCCCTTTAAATAGGTACGTGCATAAAAATAAATAGCTATCCCAATACCGGTAATGAGTAACGCAAACAGCAGGGAGAGGCCGTCCAGCCTGAAATCAAGGTTTACGCCTAATGAGGGTATCCATGGGGTTGATTCCAGCAAATTACCGCCTGATGATATATGCGGTATGAGACGTGTGTAATATAAAAATAATACTACAGGTAGGGCCATTAACAAAACACTCCACTTTGATTTTAAAATTTTACCAAATGGAATGATGAATATAGAAGTAATAAAGCCAGCCAGTACTGTTAAAAGCATGTATAACAGGTTTGTTTTCCGATTGCGTTAAAAATAAGGAAAAGAGGTGATTTTTTGACAAAAGTCAAAATTATTCTGTAGGGCATTTTTCACTTTTGCACTGTCAACAAACAAAAAGTGAAAATGAAAAAAGTACTATTTGCAGCAGTTCTGCTGCTTGGCATGCAGGGTATGGTAACGGCGCAAACAATGCCCTCTTTAAAAGACCTGATCAACAGCGCCCTGCAACAGGATGCAACGCTGAAGCAGCAAACCCTTGAAAACCAGCTTACACGCCTGGATGATGAAAAGCTGAAAGACGTATTCCTGCCTAAGGTTGAGCTGTCGGGTAAATCGGGTTATTTGTATAGTGCAGCCACCTTACGGTCCCCTGAAATTACGATACCACCGGTAGCCAATGTATTTCCCGGTATGGTGATACCTGAAGGTCAGCTGGATAATAACCTTCATATTTCAGGAATATCAGCTTTGGCCGATGCTAAAGCGTCAGTGCTATTGTATTCCGGCGGCAAAGTAAAATACCTGAAGGAGGCCAACAAAGAAAAAAGCCTTGCCGAAAATATGTTAATGGAAAAGAGCAGGGATGAGGTGGTTACAGCCATCAGTAAAATTTACGATCAGTTCGCTTTATTGAATGAATCGGCCAATGTATTGGAAAAAGGAAAGGAAAGGCTTGAGATCATGAAAAAGACGGCTGATAAAGCATTGGGATATGGGCTGATCACTCCTTACGATTCTAAAAAAATAGAGTTGGCTCAGGCTACGCTCGATTCAAAGATCATTGAGTATGAAGGAAAAAAAGAGTTGCTGATCACGCAGCTTTCTTTACTTACCGGAATAGAAAAAGAGCGCCTTGCAGATATTCAGCCACAGCTAAAGCCCATGTATTCCACAGCTTCCGGAAATACCATCCGGGAACGTGCCGAAATAAAAGCGCTGACACATGGCATTAACGCTGCCGGTTATAAAATAAAGGCAGAGCAAAGATGGTGGGCACCTAAAGTAATGGCGCAAACATCAGCATCTTACTTTGGGTTGTACAATAACCGTATATCTACTTCCGATCCCTTGCTGCCGGGAACAGGGAAAAAGCTGGACTGGCATCCTGCAAATATTCACGTTCGTCCTATCGTTCAGGTAGGTGTGGGTTTTAAGTGGGATATATTTGATGGCAAGGAAGGAAAGAATGCAACCACAAGGGCAAGAGTAGAAAAGCAGATACTTGAAAGCAAAATGAAAGATGCACAGGATAAGCTGCAATTGAACCTGGCTAATAACCAAACGAATTATCGCATAGCCAATGCCCAGATAGCGTTAAAGGAAAAATCAAGGGAAATAGCAGCTACAGCATTAACCAATATTGAAAAGGAGTTCCGGTACGGCACTAAAAAATCTTCTGATTATATAGATGCGGAAAATGACCTGGAAAATGCAGAATTAGAGTACCAGACGGCAATTTTCAACCAGCGAAGGGCCGCCATAGAGCTGATGAAAGCTACCCAAAGCCTGGATATAGATAAACTTTAAATCATTGAGAAAAACAATAAAAATATTATACATGAAAAATATTAAGATACTTACTATTGGTTTTGCCCTTACATTCATAGCCGCAGGTTGTCACAGTAATACCCGGGAAAGGGCAGTAGAAGGCAAAATAAAAAAAGAAGTGATTTCTTTTTCGCCTAAAATCAGCGGACGCATAGCTGAGATATATGTACAGGAAGGACAAACCGTACATGCCGGCGATACGCTGGCAGTACTGGATATACCGGAAGTGGAAGCGAAGATAGCACAGGCCGAAGGTGCTACACTTGCAGCAGGTGCACAGGAGCAACTGGCAAGGAACGGTGCTACACCCGACCAGATGAAACAACTTAGGGCAAAGCAGCGTGGTTTGCAGGACCAGTTTGATTTTGCCAAGAAGTCTTACAACAGGGCTGAGAACATGTTCCGCGACAGTTTGTTATCACCACAGAACTATGATGAGGTATATGCAAAATACCTGGGGGCAAAAGCCCAGTTAGATGCGGTGAATGCAGAACTGAAGGATGTAGAGCGCGGTACACGTTATGAAAAAGTGGCTATGGCCACCGGGCAGACCAGCCAGGCTAAAGGAGTTTTACAGGAGGCAAGAACTGCCTATAAAGAGCGCTATATAATTGCTACCAATAATATGGAAATTGAAACCATATCGCTTAATAAAGGTGAGTTGGCTACCGCTGGTTACGCGCTGTTCACAGGGTATATTCCTAATTCCACTTATTTCCGTTTTACTGTTCCTGAAAGCAAGATGGCTGCGTATCAAAAAGGCATGGAGGTAAAAATGACAGTGCCTTATAATCAGCAGAAAATTACCGGTAAGCTTACTTCGGTAAAACAATTGGCCAGGTATGCAGATATTACCACTGCTTTTCCTGATTATGACCCTGAAGATGCCGTGTACGAAATAAAAGTAGTACCGGTAAATAATGCAGAAGCAGCGCAGTTGCTGGTGAATGCTAACGTTGCTTTGAATTAACATTATTAAAAAGAAAGTTATGAAACGTTTTGTGCAATTAGTAAAAAGGGAGTTCAAGCTGTTTTTCAGAAATACCACGTTACTGCTGGTGTTTATATTGGCTCCTCTTATTTATGCCCTGCTGATAGGCCTTACGTATAAGGATGGTAAAGTGGAGAATGTTCCTGTGATTGTTGTTGATTACGACCATACGCCGGCTTCCTCCCAATTAGTGGAAATGCTTAACGACAATAATACCATCAAAGTGCTTAACTATATGGTAAAGCCTGCAAATATTAAAGATGAGATCATTAAAACGCAGGCTGCTGCAATGGTAGTTATACCGGAGCGATTTGAAGCTATGATGCAGCAGGGACAATATCCTGAAGTAAATGCGTATATCAATACCTCCAATTTGCTTACCGCCAACTTTGCTTCCAAATCTATTCAAACGGTAATGGGTACTTATTCAGCCGGCGCCGAAATGAAGGCGCTGCAAAAAAAGGGTATGCCTGCTGAGCTGGCCAAAACAAAATATGAGCCTTTCAAAGCTAATTATATTACTTTATTCAACACTACAAGCAATTATCTGCTGTTTATGTGGCCGGCTATAATGGCTGTGGTGCTGCAGCAGGTAATTATGCTGGCTATGGCGGTAAGCTTTGCCAGTGATTTCAGAAGAAAAGATTTTGTGGAAATATTCAGGCGGGAAAGCAAGCTTAAGTTAATGTTGGTAAAAGCTATCCCATCGTTTTTCTTTGCCAATCTGAATGTTCTTTTCTTTTATTTATTCAGTCTTGCATTTAGAATTCCTACTCCTGCAGGATTAGGTACATTTTTCCTTAATACCGAATTATTCATACTGGCATCTATATTCCTGGCGGTTTTTGTAAGTGTTCTTATTCCCAATGCTTTGAAGGCCACGCAGATCCTGATGGTGATTGCATCTCCTGCTTTTATTATGAGCGGATTTACATGGCCGGCTATTGCCATGCCTCCTGTTGTAAATGCCCTTACATCTATTGTGCCGCTTACTCCTTTTCTTGAAGCTTTGAAAATATCGGTGATACAGCAGGGTAATGGGTTCCTGACCCGTCCATATGCCCTGCACCTGTTTATTTTGCTGGCAGTGTTTTTTGTGTTGAGCTGGATTACATTAGTTGTAAAAAAGAAAGCAGTGATCAGGAAAAAGTACAGAAGATTGCTGGAACAGAGAAGCGCTCAGCAAAGCTCATAACTCTTTTTCGTTTTCTATTGTTGATAAAGGCCGTTGCTTTTTAGCAGTGGCCTTTTTAGTTGATTGCGGTTTTATTCAATATTTTTGAGCAAAAAGACAATGTACCTGCTGGACGTTTTATCCCAAACTATTAGAGTAGATGATGCAATTAGAACATTTATCCTGGAGCAGGTGGATATGCGTTTGCTGGAAAAAGGCGCCCCTGTTGGCTTATCCCACGCCCTGGACAGGAATATATACTTTGTAGAGAGTGGGCTCCTGCGTAGTTTTTATAATGAGGACGGAAAGGATATTACGCTTGGTTTTATAAAAGAGGCGGGTTTTGCCGCCAGTAAGGAGGCGTTGTTCCTTCAAAAGCCCTCGCGCAGCCGTATTGAAGCGCTTGAACCTTCAGTGATAAACTACATGAGTTTTGAAAAATTGCAAAAGTTTGCAGAAACCTCTATTTCTATATCCCGGTTAATGATATCGGTAATGGGAACGCTGGCTATAAATATGGAGTACAGGATCTATGCCCTGCAATACATGAGCGCCAAAGAGCGTTACCAGCAAATGATGGAGGAAGCTCCGGATATATTGCTGCGTGCGCCTTTGGGTATGGTAGCCAGCTACCTGGGTATGTCGCAGGAAACGTTGAGCCGTATACGTAAGTAAGAAAGATACGGCGCAGATGCATGAAATGTTTTGCCACAGATGCACGGATAATATGTGCGCTAAAGGCTGATATCTGTGTTCCGAATGCTTCGGGATGGCTCTAGTCAGTGGCTGATAAATTTACAGTTACCCAAGCTTTATTTTCCCGTCCTCCTGCATCACGATAATGCCTTCGTCAATAAGAAAATTGATCACCGTCCATATATGATCTTTGTGGTTGCCACGCAGGTTATTGATGACCTCCTCGGTAGATAGCGGCTGTTGCAGAAGCTCTTTCAGCCTGCTTGCAATATGATCAAAAGCTTCCGGGGAGAGTACCGCTTTTTTTTTCTTCAGGCAATTATCACAAATACCACAGTCGTTCATGTTAGCATCACCAAAGTAATTACCAATGATCCTGCTGCGGCAAAGCGAGCCCTCTTCCAGGTAGCCTGCCATTTTATCTATTCTTTGTGTGAATATGGTTTTACGTTCATTGTAATGTTCGGAATCAATAGTAAGCAGATCTGTTTTGATCCTTGTACGTGTAAGCATTATCTGTGGCTCATCCTTTTGCGGCTGATAATGGATCACCCTGTCAAAGTTTAATTTATGCAGCTGCTCTTTTACTACATCTGTATCATATTTTAAAAGGAAGGCGATATAACTTTCTGATATAGCAACAGGATAATCGTATATGCCTTCATAAGTACGCAGTAATATTTTTATCAGCGGCTCGTAGTCCTGGTACAGTTTTTCATATTCATACAGGTCTTCTTTATAAATAGTAAAATGTACGGTTGCCGGGGCAAATACCTGCTCATTAAAGCTGAGCCATCCATCCTGCTCCAGGGCCTTTAACCCGTAAATAGTAGTTTGCACATCTACCCCAAATTTTTTGATGAAGTCCTTCAGGTTGAAATCATAGCTTTCTCCCGGCGCTTCCCCTTCCGGTAATTGCAGGTAATGTACTACGTTCCTGTAAACTTCCCTTAAAGTAGCCTGGTTCGGGTAACGTACGTCTGGCAAAGACTTTAGTGCTTCTACTTCTGCATCATCATACAACAGAACAGCAAAGGATTTCTTCCCGTCACGTCCTGCCCGCCCCGCTTCCTGGTAATAATTTTCCAGGCAGTCAGGCACATCCGCATGAATTACTATCCGCACGTCGGGCTTATCAATACCCATCCCGAACGCATTGGTGCAAACCATTACACGTACCTGGTTCTTTATCCAACGGTCCTGTTTCTTTGTTCGATCTTCCGTACTCAGGCCGGCATTATAAAAATCTGCAGTAAATCCCTGCGTGTTCAACAGCTCGCTTATTTCTTTAGTACGCTTCCGGGTTTTACAATACACAATAGCGCTGCCTCCCACACTTTTTAAAATGGCTGTTATTTTATTAATGCGGGATGATGCTTTAAACACACTGTAGGAGAGGTTGGCCCGTTCAAAGGACTGCCGGAATATTTTGAAGTCACCTCTCTCCTTTGTATTCCTTCCCGCTTCGGGGGAATAAGAAGGGGGCATGGGTGTGAGGTGCTCACAGATATCCTGTTGTACAAGAGGTGTGGCGGATGCAGTGAGTGCAATTACCGGTACGCCGGGCAGCTCTTCGCGTAATTGGGCAATGCGCAGGTACGGCGGCCTGAAATCGTATCCCCACTGCGAAATGCAATGCGCCTCATCTACTGCAATAAGATGAACGCCCAGGCCGGGCAGGAACTCTTTAAACAGTTTGGTCTCCAGCCTTTCGGGCGATACATACAAAAACCTGCAATTACTGTGCGTTGCTGTTTCGAGTATGCTGATCACTTCTTTGCGCTGCATACCTGTATGAATACAGAATGCTGTAATGTTTTTTTTACGCAGGTTTTGTACCTGGTCGTTCATTAAAGCAATAAGCGGGGAGATAACGAGGCACAGGCCTTCTCTTGCAAGCGCCGGGACCTGATAGCAGAGCGATTTTCCGCCGCCTGTGGGCATCAATGCCAGCACGTCTTTTCCCTGCAATACAGCTTCAATAATTTCCTGCTGCATTGGGCGGAAATGGTCAAAGCCAAAATACTGTTTGAGGGTGTCCTGTGCTATTGTGCTCATATAAGGCGGTTAAGCCGCTTCTAAAATAGCATTTTTAATGAACTTGAAGGAAATAAGAGGTTTTTTTTAAAATGTAAAGTATTTATTCGGGTTTCACTTTCACAATCTTACCAGCTCAGTTCCTTTTTGCTTTTTAGCTTCAACAAGCTTCTTAGTTGATCTGACTTAAACATCGTAGTTTATGCATTGATCTTAATGCCATCCCGAATATTTGGGACACAGATACGCTCCTCTGGCGCAAATTTGTGCTATCATATTTCAATTATTAGGCATTCCTATCTGTGCATCCGTGGCAAAATAATTTATGCGCTCGCCCTGCGGGATCATCAATCCACTTTCTTTACCAATAACCTGCTGCTGTTGGCAGCCAGCACCACATCGCTGAAGGCCATGATCAGCGCGCCGAATTGTGGCGTAAGAAATCCTAATGCAGCTACAGGAATCGCAATAATGTTATAAGAAAAGGCCCAGAACAGGTTTTCCTTAATGGTTTTGTAAGTGTGTTTACCCAGTCCCAACGCCATTGGCAGGTTTTTTAACCCGTGGTTCATCAATACCACCTGTGCTGTTTGCATGGCTATTTGAGAAGCATCGCTCATGCTGATCCCGATAGTGGCTTTGGCAAGGGCAGGAGCATCATTAATACCATCTCCCACCATAGCGGTTGGTGTTGCTGCATTTTTTTGAGCAATGATCTGCAGCTTTTCTTCAGGCGTTTTTTCTGCAATGACTTCATCAATGCCCAGTGCATCTGCAATATGCTGTGCTTTTTCTTTTTTATCACCGCTGAGCAAAACAGTTGAAATGCCTTTACTGTGAAAATAGCTTACTACGTGCCGGGCTTCGGGCCTTAATTCATCTGCCACATCAATATAGCCGATCAATATATTGTTCTCTGTTACATAAATATTATGTGTACCGTCCTGTGTTAAATGTGCTGCTACTTTATAAGATCCTGCCCGGTATTCATTACCGCTTTTATCGGTGGCACGCATCCCTTCTCCCTTTATTTCTTCAATTTTTTGCCAGCGTATCTCACTTGTAGCCTTCCACTCTTTGGCAAAAGCTTTTGCAATGGGATGGTTAGAATATTTTTCCATTGAATAAACCAGCATTTTGAAAGAGGCGTCATCAATCTTGTTGTCCAGCACTTTATAACCGGTTATAGAAAAGCTGCCGGTGGTAAGGGTGCCGGTTTTATCAAATACTACCTGTTTAATGTTCTTAAAGTTTTCAAGACTGGTAGCGTTCCTGAAAAGGATGCCGTTGCGTGCGCCCCGTCCCAAACCTACAGCAATAGCAGCAGGAGTAGCCAGTCCCATTGCACAGGGACAGGCTATGACCAGTACCGCTATAGCGCGCATGAGGGATGGCGTAAAATCTTTTAGTATAACCCAGTTAATAATCAATGTAAGCGCCGCAATACCTAATACAACAGGTATAAATACAGCGCTTATCTTATCGGCCATTTGCTGTACGGGTGGCTTTTCACCCTGTGCTTCCTGCACCATATTGATAATGCCGGAGAGCACCGTATCTTTACCCACTGCGGTAACCTGTGCCTTTACTGTTCCATCTGTTATAACGCTGCCGCCAATCAGCTTCTCTTTATAACCTTTGGTAACAGGGGCGCTTTCACCGGTGATGATGGCTTCGTTCACATTAGCCTCCCCCCACAATATTTTGCAATCGGAAGGAACCTGCTCGCCGCTTTTGATCAGCACCAGGTCACCAGTGCGCAGTGCGCTGCTTTCTACAGGGAATACATTTTCGTTATGCTCATTATCGTACGCGATCATATTTGCCATCACTACCTGACTTTCCGCCAGCTTTTTTAACTGGGCCTGGGTACTGTCCACTGCTTTTTCCTCAATAAAGTTGCCTAAAAAGACCAGTGAGATAACGGTAGCTGCTGTTTCGAAGAATATATAGTCCGTTTGCCCGGTGAAAGTGCCGTACAGGCTATACACAAACGCAGCGGTAGCGCCAATAGCAATCAGCACATTCATATTGGGCATGCCGTTTTTAATGCTTTTCCAGGCGCTTACGCCGAAGAAGGACATTCCTACCATATATACCGGCAGGCATAGAGCCAGCTGAACATAAGGATGCATGATCCAGCTGTGATGCAGGGCCGGTACCATGTGCAGCATCAGGATCAACGTAAACGGTAAACAAAACCAGAAGCGTTGTGCATTATTTTTCAGAAAGGCTCCTTTTTCGTTATGACCGGTATGATCATGTAAATGTGCGTGGTTATTGTTGTTAACTATAGTGTAGCCTAAATCCGCCAGTCCTTTTGAAATTTTATCGGGGGCAACAGTGCCGTTGGTTTCAAAGCTTACATCCCCGGTGGCAAAATTTACTTTTACGTCGTTCGCCCCTTCTTTATTTAAGTACTTGTTAATGGTAAGGGCACAGGTGGCACAATCCATTCCATCCACTTTCCATTGTATTTTTTCTTTTGCAGCCATAGCACATTATTATAACATGCAAAGTTATTGTAAGGTTGAAGCATGGAAAAACGGTACGGGCTTTATTATTAAAACATAGTTGCAGAAAGCGGGATTATTATTGCAATGAGGTTGCGATAGAATGCCCATAAAACAGCCCCACATTTCTATAAGGTTGGTCATCATTTAGGTACTATATCGGCATCGGTGATGATTACTTCACATCTGATTGAATATCCTTTTGTACTATTGCCACTTTTGCTGGAATGGTAGCTATCTTCAGTATTCAGATTTTTTAAAACTGACAAAGAAGGATTGTCTCTGACAATAGCGACAATAGAATCCTTATTGTTTGTGCATAGTTCAACTGATGCTCTTTCACTACTGGATTTTAGCAGTTCTGTGCCACCTCTATCAATTGATACACTATCGTATGGTTCTTTAGGTGAGTTTAACGCTGTTTTATCGTATATCAATAGCTTTAAGTTGCTACTGCTACTATTTTTCACATAGACTTTATATGATGAAAGTGGGTCGCAGCCTAAAAAAATAGATATGAAAAAAAGGAGCCAGGTTGAATGTCGTGTATACAATTTCATTTTTCTTTTTTTACTTACTCAAAGATATATTGTGTTTCGCCTTGTTTTATAAAACGTAATCAATAGCCGTATAAGCTTCTCAGAGTATTAAAATTAGCAATAGTATTATTTGTACCAGAAGGAAGTTGATTACTTAGCTTATTGATTAATGTATTGGGCGATGTTGTGCTGCCGTCCAGGAAATTGTAAATTGTAGATATCTGGTATCCACTTATTTCATCTGAAGTTACTAATATGTGTTCGTTCAGCGATCTTGGAATATTATATCCTCCATTATCATCACAAATGTCATGTAGGAATCCTGCTGGAATATGTCCTGACTCAAAAAATAGAAGCATTATCTATCGGCCAATACCTGTTTTCATTATAGGCATACCAGCTATTAGAAAAATTGGGCGAATTTCTCAAACTATGATTTGTTGGACCATACCTCCTGTGCGCATATTCCCTGCCCATAAAATAGCTACCCTTTATTTTAGTATTACATCTGTGTTTTTAATCACTGCTTTACATTCAGTCAAATAACCTTTTGCTGAACTACCGGAACTATTTCTTACCCAACTATCCTCTATATTAAGGTTCTTTGTGACTATTAATGATGTATTATTTTTAACCTGCACACCTAACGAATCTCCCAGTAAAAATTTGCAGGTACCAGTTGGACCTCCCGTTCTTGAAAAATTGTATATTAATGATTCTGAATTGTTGTCAACTGTATATGTGTTAAGTATTTCTTTGTTTAGATATTCTGTTACTAATAAGTCTTTGTCTGTTTGATTATAAATAGATTTCCTATAAGTATTTTGAGGATCGCAACTATTCATAACACAGGCTGTGCTCAACAATATAAATACAGTGTATATCGGTTTCATAAGCATACTTTTAATATCCATAATAGGATTTTAGTGAGTCATAATTTGCTGTATTGTTTCCAATACCCACCGGAATATAAGCTTTGAGATTGTTAATTAAAGCTGTAGCGCTTGTTGTAGAGGATCCCATTTGATTAAAAACAGATGAAATAGTGAAACCTTGAATGCTGTCTAATATAACTGCATTATTTTCTGTTAAACCATTTGCAGTATTATAAATGTTATCATCAATTATATCATGTAAAAAACCAGCGGCAATATGGCCATTTGATTCAAAAAGTCCAAAACCAGCACCATTTTCATTCCACCGGTTACCATCCATTATTAAAGGCGGCTGTTGCTGCTAAGCTATGCCTCGTCGGCCCATACCTCCTGTGCGCATATTCCCTGCCCATAAAATAGCCCCACATTTCTATAAGGTCGGTCGTCATTTAGGTACTATATCGGCATTGGTGATGGTGGTGTAGCATCTTGCTTTATAGCCTTTCCAGCCATTTCCCTCTTTTGAGTAAGTCCAATTGTTCATATCTGACAAATCTTTTACTACTTTAAGTTCCGGATTTGATGGTATATTAATATTTATTGCACCGATACCCCCCGGCCCTGCCTCACACTTATCATTGGAACCAGGCCCTCCCATCCCATGATATTCATAGATTGGTTTCTCATTGCCAGGAGAAATTATTACTTTTTGATTAATTTGTATTTCGTAGTATGACCTGTTATTTACAAGCATCTTATAATCTGTTTGAGGGTCGCATCCAACCATGAACGAACAAAACATTAATAGATATATAACTTTACAATATTTCATATTTTAATTTTAGTATCCGTACGAACTTCTTAGCGAATCATAAGCGGTAATAGTATTGCCATCAGGTAAGCTATTACGCAGGTGGTTCATTAAAATTGCCGGAGAAGTAGTGTTGCTATTCAGAAAGCTGTAAATAGTACCAATAGAATAGCCGCTCACATTATCCCAAATAGGGCCTCCGCTTTCAGGCAGGTTTCTGGAATTTTCTTGATTATATTGATTATTATCCAGTAGATCATGCAAAAAACCAGAGGGGATGTGGGTATAATCAACTCGAGTCAGTTCATTTAACGCATACCAACTATTTCGAAACACTGTATTTGTTTCTGGTGGATTATACGTATTGCTAAAAATGGTACTTATGCTATGCGCATTAGGTCCATACCTCCTGTGCGCATATTCCCTGCCCATAAAGTAGCCCCACATTTCTATAAGGTCGGTTTTTTCCACACCCGGGTCGCCGGCGCTTCCATAAGCGCCGTAATGAGCTATAAAGTTAATATTATCCACCCAAAGCTGGAAACTGGTTTTTCGGTAATGGCTGGCATGGGAAAATTCGTGATAGGCTACCTCTTTTATCTGGTCGGTAGCAAAGTGGTTGGTATTGCTGTAATTGTACCCTACCAAAATATCGGGTGCATTATTGGCCATGTGGCTGACTATCAGGGCTCCTAATATGGGGTCGCCCACTATAAGACCCGCTACAGGGCCTACTGTGGCAGAAAAGAACCCGTTGATAGTGGCAAACTGTATGGGATGCGATCCGGACATTTGATGAAACATGGGAGCGGCCCCGCTGTTATCAAATCGGTGTACCAGTATCCTCAGGTGGCCGGGTGGCGCCATAATGCCATCGGCAGCAGCATACTCGTCAAAATCGTAAAGGGCATTATTCACCGTTGCCGCTACATAACGCTTGCAGGCATTGTCCTGGTCGTTTGTATTCCTGTCATAATAAATATTGGCGCTGTTCATCCGGTCAGAAATATCCGCATATATATGTTTTAACGGTAGTGTGTACTGGGCCAGGTTGGCGGCATCGTTATAGCCTCTTATTTCTTTTCTGTCGCTTTTAAAAATAACATTTTGTACTACAGGCAGTAGTAGTGGCGGGGCAAATGGCCGGGGTATTTTATATCCCCTTATAGCTCCGGTGGCTTTAAAGCAGCCGTACCGGTTAGTTTGGGCTACCACCCGCTGCCCGTTAGGCCCTAATATTTCCACCTTTATATCCGCTACGCCTTCATAAACCGTACTGCCGTTGCCCCACTGCGTTTCCTCCACCATTATCCTGCCGCTGGGGTAATTGTCATCGGTATTCATTACGCAACCGTTAAAAGAAACGGTGTTGGGTACGGGCCGGTCCTCGGCCGGCATCAATGGCGTAGGAGGCGCAGGTGGTGGTTCGGCAGGTGGTGGTGCGTCATCGCAAATACTTGACGGGTTCTCGTAATCGTTCGGGTCGGCCCAGGGATCGCAGGGAATAGGTATCAGATCGCGAAGAGGGGCACGGGGAAGGGTACCGCTATAGCCTGTAACGGGTATCTTGTCTGCCCTGCCAGCCGCTGCATAGGCCGCAGCCACGCCAGCCGTTTCCGGCATCAGCATCATTACCGTATCCAGTATCTCGTAAGGACAATCGGGCAGCGCTTTGCTCATTGGCAAAAAGGTGTATAATGTACTGTAATCGGGGTTGCTCACATCTAAAGAATCTGTTGCCAGGGGATAAGGATAG
>JAPUDO010000048.1 GCA_027493055.1 Niabella sp.
CATCCGGAGCATCTTTCTTATAGCCACCAAACGCTTTTTGAGTAAAGCCCCCATCTCCATCCAGGATAGGATGCGAATAGGGATCGTTAGGATAATCTACTTCATTACCAATGCTCCATGCAAAAACGGAGATATGGTTTCTGTCGCGCCTTACCATATCCGCCAGGTCTTTTTCTCCCCACTCTTCAAAAAAATCGTAAGTTCCCTGGAACCCCGGTGTGCCGGCATTCCAACCTTCTAACCATTTACGTTTAGGAAATTCCCATTCATCAAAAGCCTCATCCAATACCAGTAAACCCAGCTCATCACAAAGATCATAAAACACAGTGCCCTGCGGATTATGGCTGGTTCTTACCGCATTTACGCCCACTTCCTTTAAGTTCAGCAATCTTCTGCGCCAAACTTCTTTATACATAGCAGCGCCTAATACACCTGCATCGTGATGCAGGCAAACACCCTTTACTTTCATCCACTCATTGTTTAAAGCAAATCCTTTGTTTGGATCGAATGTCAGCGTTCTAAACCCTGTAACGGTTGTATTGGCATCAACCTGTTTTCCGTCTTTTAAAATTTTTGTTTGCAGTTTGTACAAAGCAGGATTGGTAAGGCGCCACAATCGCGGATTAGCTACTTTTATTTCTGCAGTTTGTTTGCCCGATGTGTTTGCAGCAACGGTAATGGTATTGTTTGCTTTTCCCACCACTTTATTGGCGGCATTAAGCAATTCACTTATAACAGTAACTTTCTGGCTTTTGCCTTCTGTATTTACAATATCTGTCTCTATATGAAGTGTTCCGGTATTATTGGCTACTTCGGGATATGCATAAACGCCCCATTGCGCAATATGCACAGGGTTGGCATACACCAGCCATACATCACGGTAAATACCCGAACCGGTGTACCAGCGTGAGTCGGCATCACGGTGATGATCTGCTTTTACTAATATCTCGTTGGGTTGATTGAACCGGATGTAAGGAGTGATATCATACATAAATGATATATATCCGTTAGGTCTTTTCCCTACCGATTTCCCATTTACAAAAACTTCACTGCGGTTATACACCCCTTCAAAGTACAGGTACACCTGTTTGCCGGATGCAGGAACTACAACAGTTTTTTTATACCAGCCAATGCCACCGGGCAAATAGCCCATGGCGCTTGCATTTTTAGGATCGAGCTTTTGCTTTACGCTCCAATCGTGCGGCAAATCTACCTTTTGCCATTGCGCATTGGCTGCAGGCGAAGCCGCTACGGTATCGCTGCTGTTCAATGAGAACATCCAGCCATTGTTTAACTTTTGGGCATTACCAAAACCCGGCTGGGCAAACAGCCCGTTAAAGCAAACGGATAAGGCTATCAAAAACAATAAAGAAAAACGTGAGATCATAATTATACAATGTTTAAATTTATTTTAAACCACATAGAATCATAGTAATATAGAATCGGTTAAAAAATATCCACAGTTAAGGAAAATATAGTTTTTCATCTTCGATGAAAAATCTTTGTGGACCTATCCTTCTCCTCCTTCTTTCAAGTTTCTTATTCCTATGCAATTGCTATGTATCTATGTGATCAGGTTTAAAAAATCCCTTTTCCAACTTTTACAGGCTCTATCCCCCTATGCGTTGGAACCACCTGTTTGATGCTTCCATCTGCATTAAATTCCAGCTTATCTATACATACTTCACGGTGGTAACCCGCGGCCCTGCCCATCTTTATGCCATTGGGGTAGCTGAAACGGTGGTAAACAATATACCATTCATCTTTACCCGGTATTTGAATGACCGAGTTATGGCCCGCCCCGTAAATACCTTCAGAGACTTCCTTCTCTATCACTACATTATTGGCAGGAATCGTTATTTTTCCATCAGGTGCTTGCGAAGTGCCATAGCGCACCTTATAATTAGGACTGCGGGTATCATCCTCGCTCCACATAAAATAATAAGTACCGTTCCTGTAAAAAACATAAGTGCCCTCCCGGTACGTTTTGTCGGGCGTATTTATTTTGAGCGTTCCGGACTTTAGAGAGGTCATATCCTCATTCAACTCTGCAACTGCCAGGTAGCCATTACCCCAATACAAATAGCTTTTTCCTGTTTGCGGATCAGTAAACACATCGGGATCTATCTCCTGGCCTCCTTTTATCCCTGCAGGCTTATCTGCAATCAGCGGTTTACCGGAGTCTACGAAAGGGCCGGTGGGATGATCAGCAACCGCAACCCCAATTTTTTGAGCGGCAGTGAAATAGTAGAAGTATTTGTATTGCCCGTTGATCTTCTTTTCGATAATACAGGGAGCCCATGCATTTCGGTTAGCCCAGCTCACCTGAGTGGGCAGGTCAAGCATTACGCCCTCGCCTTTCCAGTGCACCAGGTCGGGCGAAGAAAATACTTTAAAATAATTACCGCTCCAGCCATCAAAGCCATCGCTGGTAGGATAGATATAAAACTTGCCCGTTTTCTCCGAATACAAAACTTCAGGATCGGCATAATATCCTGCTAAAGCAGGATTGTTGTTTTTTATAGCCTGAATCTGGAAAATTTGAGGCTTCTGCCTCGCAATAGAAACTGTATAAGCTACCGGTCCTTTAGAAAAGTTCCCGGTTTTTGAAGTGATCTTAACACCCGGCACTTTACCAAACTGGGGGTCAAATTGCCGGAGGTCAGTATCGGGCAACACCGGCAACAATAGCTTTTTTCCGGCAGTATCCAATACAATGTTATTACGTTTTACCTGCTTTGCCTGTACATTAGTGATCACTCCTTCAGCAGTCATCCATTTGCCAGTGAGCCGTTCCATCTCCTGGCGGGTAATGGGCAGCACGGTTCCATGCCGTGGATGAAAGTTCATTGCTACTTCATTATCCACTACTTTAAAATTTTCCAGGTCGGTGGTTTTTGTAAACTGGTATTTTCCTTTAGTGTACACATCGTACATCAGGATATAGCCAGTGCCATCGTTCAGTTTAAACACCCCGGCGCCCTCTACCGGGTCTTTGGTTTGCTGCACATATTGATCGCGCAGCACATACCCTTCAGTCAGTTTATTGGAAACCGCTATTTTAATCCCATTACCGGACCCCTCCGTTTTAAAGAATAAATAGTATTTCCCGTCTTTATTAACAATATCACCATCTATACTGGCGGTACCATGCGGATTATAAAATAATTGCTTCGGTTCGGTTTCCAGGCAGGTAAAATCTTTATTGGCATAAGCGTAATAAATCACATCAGGATCATTTCCTGCCCTCATTGACCAGTAAATCAAATATTTGCCTTTTTCTGAATCATAAATGGTTTGCGGGGCCCAAACCCTGTTTACGTTTTCAAATGCCTTAAAGGTTTGAGGAATGTTCACTATAGCCGATGTCCAGTTTACCAGGTTGGTTGATTTCAGCAGCACCATAGCCCTGTTGGAGTTCCAGCCATTAGCCGAAACCATATCGGTAACCACCATGTAGAAAGTCTTGCCATCAGCGCCGCGCAAAATATGCGGATCGCGCACACCACCTGTAGAGCTGATGTCCTCTGACGGTATCACCGGTTTATTATCGTTTAAAGCAGTGTAACGGTAACCGTCTTCGCTTATTGCAAAACGAATGGCTTCCTCATTCTTACTATTACCGGTAAAATAGGTAAACAGGTAGCCACCGTACCGGGATTCACTATTTTTATTATTCTTTTTACCCGCCTGTGCAAAAAGCAGGAAGACAGCAAATACCGATACCAGCAAAAGAAAAAATTTCTTCATATTTTAATATTCTGCTTTATAAGCAATACCGACAACCGTTAAAAATCCGCGGCATTTCTTCGCAAACGTTTGCTCAAACTTAGGGACAATCAAATAATTGTCAAAAAAACAATTACAAAAGTAAGTACATTACTACAAAAGGAAGGGAGTGAAATTCATTTAAAAAGAGGGTTAAACTCGTATATTTCTCTTGTATATTTATTATTGTTTTTGGCCAAGAGGAACCTTTGATGAAATTTTTCATGCTTCTTTGTGTAATTTAAGCATGAAAAATTTCATGTCGGTTTTAAAAGTCCATAAAGGCGGCCTATCCCATTCTTAATACGAATTTATTATTGATTATCAATGCGCAGATTATCTGTCATTTTACCACGATATTGTTTAATATATTCCGTAGGCTTCATTTTAAAGAGGCGGGTGAACTGCTCCCTGAAATACTTCACATCGCTAAAACCAACGGCATAGGCCACCTGCGTAACTGTATCGTTGGTGGTAATTAAAAATTCGGCAGCCTTACGCAACCGTAAAAAACGGATGAACGAATTAACCGATTGGCCGGAGATCAGCTTAATGCGTTTGTACAGATAGGAATGGCTCACACCCATTTCGCGGGCCAGCATTTCAATGTTAAAGGAGTTGTCATCCAGGTGTTTTTCTACTATTACAATACATTTATCTAAAAGCTCCTGGTATTCGGCAGGCACTTTCTGCTCCTCTGCTGTTACAGCGGCTTTTTTAAGGGTAACCTGGTCGTAAAAATATTGCTGCAGGTTAGCCCGGCTTTTAAAAATGCTGTTAACCCGTGCCAGCAGGAGATCTTTACTAAATGGTTTTGTAATATAATAATCCGCCCCCTCTTCTGTTCCTTTTAATTCCACCTCCTGGGAAGTATGGGCTGTAAGCAAAATAACCGCCAAATGATTCGTATTCTGGTCGGTTTTAATAGCTTTACATAGTTCAATACCGTCCATTTCCGGCATAGTGATATCGGAAATGATCAGCTCGGGTTTTTTATCGCGCACCATTTGCAGGCCCTCTTCACCATTAGAAGCTGTATAAACCAGGTAATTCCGGCCCAGTACCGACGCCACATAGTTCCGTATCTCATTATCGTCATCTACTACCAGGATGGCTTTTTTAGCGGTAAGTACCGGTACTTCGGGAATAAAGGCGGTACCAGGTTCATCGGCTTCTTCAAAATCATTGGTTTTAATGGTTTCATTGGCTTCCGGTAAATCTTCTGTAACCGGTATGTCTGCAAAATGGTCCTTACCTAAGCGTAGCTCTAATGTAAACCGGGTACCCTTATTTAAAGTACTTTGATAAGCAATAGCGCCTTTGTGCATATCAGTAAACTGCCTTACCATATATAACCCGATACCAAACCCCAGCTTTACATGGCCCTGTGCCTGGTAAAACCTTTCAAATATGGCATTGCCCGTCCCTTCGGGAATGCCTGCACCGGTATCTTCAATCACCGTTGTTACTATATTCCCGTTCCGGTTTACTTGAATGTGAATTTTACCTCCTTTGGGCGTATATTTAAAAGCATTGGCTATAAGGTTATACAGTATGATCTCAATTTTAGCTTTATCCCCATAAAGCGCTATCGGCTCCTCAATGCCCTCTATTGTGTAACGGATATCCCTGGTTTTGGCTTCATGTTTAAAATAATAAAACACCGTATTGCAGAGCCTGCTGAAATCAAATTTTCCTACATGCAGCTCTTCGGCCCCTTCTTCAATTTTCCTGAACAATAGCAGCTGGTCTGTAAGGCTTAACAGGCGCGTGGCGTTCAGGCCAATCACACGAAGCTCTTCTTTTTCTTCGCCCTGGTACTGGTTCATCAGGTCCTGCACCGGATTAATAATCATGGTAAGCGGGGTTCTGAACTCGTGCGAGATATTGGTAAAGAAGGAGAGCCGTTTCTGGTTAATTTCTTTTTCCTTTTCATTAATCACCCGCTCGGTTTCTCTTTCGGCCTTTTCTTTTTCGTATTCTGCATGGGTCTTTTCCAGCTCGGCACGTTGCACTTCTTTTTCCATACGCTCACTTTCCAGCTCTGCTTTACGCATTTCCTCATCCATCCGGGCCAGCTTCAGCTCATATTTTATTTTAGCCTGGGCCGTCTTGTATCGCAGGTAAAGAACAATAAGGCTGCCAATAGAAAGCAGGTACAATGTGTAGGCCCACCAGGTACGGTACCATGGAGGCAGCACGCTTATTTTTACTACCGTTTCCTGTGTATTCCAGGTACCCTCGGCATTGGTAGATTTTATGCGCAAGGTGTAAGAACCTTCGCGGATATTATTATACGTTACTGCCCGGGAGCTACCACTAACGCTCCAGCTTTTATCCCAGCCTTCAAGGTAATAGGCATACTGGATTTTATTGGGAGCAGAATATTCAAGTGCAGCAAATTGTATTGATAAAATGGCCTCATTATAAGGAACGGTGAGACTGGCTATATCGCCACTTTTATTGGTCCTGTAGTCATTATCATCTGAGAGGTCTTTATTATTAACCCTGAACGAAGTAATAACTACCCGGGGGAAATAGGTTCTGATAGCAACTTTAGACGGGTCAAAAATATTGAACCCGTTATTCCCTCCAAAAACAAGCTCGCCTGATTGTAATTTAAGAGCCGCACGATAGGAGAACTGGTTATTCTGCAAGCCATCCGACTCGTAAAAGCTATTGACTTTTTTTGTTTGGGGGTCGAACCTGTTTAGGCCGTTGGAAGTGCTGATCCATAAATACCCGCCATCATCTTCCAGGATATTCATTACCGTATTGCTGGAGAGCCCTTCTTCTTCAGAATAACGGGCAGCCATTTTTCCTGCCTTCCTGTCGAACAGTATAAGGCCACCGCCTTCTGCCCCAATCCAGAAGTTTCCTTTTGAATCTTCGTAAATAGCGCGTACTGTTTTGCCTATTTCATAAAATTGGTGCTTCCTGTTAACCCGGTCAATTTTTACCAGTTGTGATGCATTGCCGGCCCATAAGGTATGATCCCTGTCTTCCTTTATAGACATCAGATCGCCCAGATTCTGATCAAAGGCCTCAAACTGATCAAGCTCTTTATTATATAAATATAAATGGCCGTTTTCGTAGGTTGTGGCCCACAGGTTATTTTCCATATCCCGATAAACGCGAATGGCTATTTTATTTTCATAGCCATCGGTATTAATTAACCGGTAATTTTTTATACTGCCGCTTTTTGTGAGCCGGTTCACGCCGCTGCCAAAAGTGGCGATCCAGGTATTTTGCACTGCATCCTGTGTAATGCTGCTAATAATATTATTAGAAAGAACGGGAGTTTGATATACGGTAAAATGATCCCGCCTGCTGTTCCATACATTTACACCACCGCCATCTGTGCCTATCCAAAGGCTTCCTTTTGGGTCCTCAAAAAAGGAAGTAATAAAATTGTTGGAAAGTTCCGGATAAAAAGGGTCCCTCCTTATGGTATTAAACATGTTGCCCGAAATGTCAAACACATTAATACCGCCCTTATTAGTGCCTATCCATTTCCGTGACTCTTTATCAATAAAAATGGTTAGGATGGTTTTTGCAGAAACCAGTCCGGGTTGCCGGCCCTGCTCTATATTTGATATCTGCCCCGTATGGGTATCCAGCAGATCAATCCCTCCGCCGTCAGTGCCGATCCACAATTTCCCTCCGGCATCTGCACTTAGCGCCGTAACATAATTAGCGCTCAGCTTACCATTATCAGCGGTATAGCTGGAAAGAATGGCTTTTTGAGAAACCGAATATTTATACAAGCCTGTAGAAGTGCCCAGCCATAAATTTCCCTGTTCATCGGCCAGCATCTTATTTACAGGAAGGTTGATAAGCGATACATCCACAGCATCCAACTGCCGGGTTTTATAATTATACTGATGCAACCCACTGCCCGAGACAAATACCCAGGTACGTTTCTGCCTGTCCATATACATAGCCTGCACAGCGGAAAAAGCGCTTATACTTCCATCCGTATTTCGTAATGGAACCTGTATGGCAACCTTTTCATTTTTTAGTTTAACGATAAGCCCCGAACCGCTGGTTCCTAAAAACATATTTCCCTCAGCGTCTTTTTCTATACTGTTTATATAAGCCGTAATACGCGCTTCCTGCTTTGTTCTGTAAGAAAAGCAGTAAACCGGTGTTACCTTATTCGTAACCGGATTATAAGTAACCGCACCCTGTCCCATACCGATCCACAAATGGTGGTCATCGTCTTCATTTATAGCAGAAATATAATTATGCGGCAGAGAGGCAGTATCATTGATCCGGTTGCGCAGTATCTTAAATTCATAGCCATCATAGCGGTTCAGCCCGTCATAAGTGCCAAACCACATAAACCCCCTGCTATCCTGGAAAATTGCGCGCACAGAATTATTGGACAAGCCCTGGGAACTGCCCAGGTATTTAGGCTTATAGGTTTCCTGTGCATCCGGTGCACCAAATAAAAAAAGTAAAAAAACAATTATAAAGAAATGCTTGTGCCACATGGTCAGGCACAAGGTAATAAAAAAGGGTAAAACCGGGTGTATCAGGTAAGAAGCCGGTGCCTGAATTCTTATCTCTCACAGATTACACGGAAAATCTCAGAAGGGTTTCTACATTCTAACAAAAAGCCGGGAGAAAATCCCCCCGGCATCACAAGTATGAAACAGCTTTGCTTAAGAGACGGTAGCTTATTTGAATCTGTAGCTAATGCCTATAGAAAAGGCTGTATTGGTTGCTTTTGCCCCGTCAGCATTTGTTAAAATATTGGAAAGCCCCATGCTATAATGGATTCCGGCTCCAAATTTCTCTGTGAAATGATAATTAAACCCGCCTCTTAGCCCGAAATCTGATTTAGCGAGGCCATCCTCAATTTTAGTGTATTTTAAGTCTTCATCGTCATAATAACTACTTGCAGATGCATACTGTGAGGCAGAACTGGTGCCTCCAAGATCATCCTCCTCTCCCGGTACTATTTTGCTTTTGCCATTGAGAAGTAATGCTGCATATAAGCCTAATTCAGCTTTTAAATTGCTGACAATTTCATACTGTGCGGTAACAGGTAAGGTTATGTAATTCAGCTTAACATTGACACCGTTAATGACATCACCAGGAGGAAATTTATATCCGAGCGCATTATATTGCAGCTGGGGCTTAATGCTTAGCCTGTCTGCTACCGGGATCTCTGCAAAGAAACCAATCTGTGGCCCCAGCATACTTTTAGGTTTATCCCAAACATCGGTTTTATACGACACATTACTTATATTTAAGCCTGCTGTTACACCATAGTGAACGTCCTGGGCATATACAGACATATATAAAGCCAGTGATGCAATAGTTACAATACTCTTTTTCATGATGTTGAAGTTTGATTTTGGTGAATATTTAATTTAAGTTTTTAGAACGGAGGAGCGTTTTAGCCTCTATCCTGTAATATGTTTTTGATATATCGTGATCCCCCTTAACAAGTCATCAAAATTTTAAAAAGAAATTATGTTATGCGGAAGTCTCCTGAATGATTATTATCCATTTCATCAATTTTTATTAGCTTGCCTTAATAAACATCTGCAGATGAAAAAAGAAGAAATACCACAGGATGACGGTGCCCTGGGCCGTATAGCCAGGGAGGTTACCTATGTGGTAGGCGAAGATGGCAAATATGAAACAGCCCAAAGCTCCGGCTGGGATGTTAAAACCGAAGCGCTCAATGTGGCCTGGGACGAGGTGGAGAGAAAAATAGAAGCAGCCAGGCAAAAAGTACTGAACGGAACCGCCAGTCCCCTACTCTATTTCATGGAAAAGAAAATAATGGACCTGTCGATATTATCTTCCTACACCGGCTTTTGGAAATGGACCATTAAACGGCATCTTAAACCTTCTGTATTTAAAAAGCTTCCGGAAGAAAAGCTGAAAAAATACGCTGAGCTTTTTGAAGTGAGTATAGAGGAGTTGAAACTGCCGTTTGGCGCTTAATTGCTCATGGCAAATGGTTCATTGTTCATAGATTTACAATTTCAACGAGACCAGAAAATCTATAATTACGATATTGGAAACTACAAATTATAAAGAAACGCCAAACGCCTCCTTTGGGGCCCCGGGGGCTAACTTTCACCACTTACAGGCGGCACATTGCGAAAATGGCGTTACTACCGCACTGCTTCATCATTATGGCATAACAAAAATTACCGAGCCCCTCGCTTTTGGCATAGGCTCGGGATTGTTTTATGTTCAGCTCCCGTTTATGAAAGTGAACGGGGGCCCTGCTATTTCATTTCGCACCATGCCGGGACTTATCTTTAAAAGAACCTGCACGGCGCTGGGAGTTCCGGTTACCCGGAAAAAATACACCTCGCACGAAAAAGCTATGCGTGAGCTGGATGAAAGGCTGGCTGCGGGTAAACCCACTGCCTGCCAGGTAGGTGTTTTTTACCTCACGTATTTTCCGAAGGAATATCGTTTTCATTTCAATGCGCACAATCTTATTGTTGTAGATAAGCAGGGCGATCATTATTATATCAGTGACCCGATCATGGAGGAACTGGTTACCATGAACAGTTATGAGCTGGAGCGCGTGCGCTTTGCCAAAGGCGCTTTTGCACCACGCGGGCAAATGTATTATCCCGGTGATAACCTGGCAGAACCTTCCAATGAACAAATGCGACTGGGTATTATTACAGGTATTAAAAGAAACTGCCGCGATATGCTGATGATACCTGGCTCATTTGGAGGGGCAAAAGGCATTGCTTATACGGGCCGCCAGATCAAAAAATGGAAAAACAGGCTGGGTGATGAAAAAGCCCGCACTTACCTGGCCCAATTAGTACGTATGCAGGAAGAGATTGGCACAGGCGGCGGAGGCTTCAGGTTTATTTATGGCGCCTTTTTACAGCAGGCCCATGCCTATTTACCTGTTGATGAGCTGCTGGATGTATCACAACAAATAACGGCCAGTGGCGATAAGTGGCGAGATGCCGCCATACAGGCTTCGGGAATTTACAAAGGGCGTCTTGGCACACAGGCTGATTATGATAATATGGGTGACCGGCTTATTGAAATTTCAGAGCTGGAGAAAAAAGCGTTTAAAGAGCTGCGGGAAGCCATAAAAAAGGTGAAATAATGCAAAAAATATTTATTTTAATATTATCCTGTTTCGCTTTGAATGCTGCCAGCGCCCAAACCCAACTTACGGAGCAGGTAGCCATGCAGCTTGGCAAAATGCCCCTGCATTGTATTCCAACGGAATTTCCCAATAAAACCTCCCATTTAAGCGATGGGCCGGAAGATGCCCGTTTGCTGCCACATGAGCTGCACCCTGTTTTTTATGGCTGCTTAGACTGGCACAGCAGCGTGCATGGACACTGGATGCTGGTGAGGCTTTTAAAATTATTTCCGCAGCTGCCCGGCAGGGATAGTATTGTGGCCCTTTTAGACCAATCCTTCCAGTTGCAGAAAATGCAGCAGGAAGCCAACTATTTTGGCAGGTACACCGCATCAAAAGGATATGAGCGCACTTATGGCTGGGCATGGCTGCTAAAGCTGGATGAAGAGCTGCTTACATGGAACGATCCGCTGGCTGGCAAATGGCACGAGGCTATGCAGCCACTTACACAGAAAATTGAAGCATTATGGAAAGAATTTCTGCCCAAACAAACCTATCCTAACCGTACAGGTGTGCATGGCAACACTGCATTTGGATTGTGCTTCGCGCTGGACTGGGCCAGGGCTAAAAACGATACAGCCTTTGAAAGATTAATCATTCACCGCGCCAGGGATTTTTATTTTAATAATAAAGCAATTCCTGCCCACCTGGAGCCGGATGGTTCAGACTTTTTCTCTCCCAGCCTGATGGCAGCCGACCTGATGCGCCGTATTTTGCCACAGGCAGCATTTGTGAAATGGCTGAATGATTATTATACCCAAGCAGGTATAAAGCGCATTTGCAAAGCGCCCACAGTAAGCGACCGTAACGACTACCAGATCGTTCACCTGGACGGCCTTAGCTTCAGCCGTGCCTGGTGCATGAAAGGTATTGCCGGTAAACTGCCGGCCAGCCATAAATACAAGCCTCTTTTCAAAGCAGCAGCTAATGATTTTTTAGACCAATCCTTACCAAAGATATTCAGCGGCGGTTATGGCGGCGAGCACTGGCTGGCTTCGTTTGCCGTATATGCTTTATCAGTAAAATAATTCCTTTTTAATACTTTCGTTTGAATGAACGCAGTTAAGGTAGAACAACTTTCTTTTAATTATAAAAACCAGCCTTCGCTGATAAGCAATTTATCGTTTACCATTGAAGGCGGTGAACGGTTTGGTATTTTTGGCCCTAACGGTGCAGGAAAAACCACACTGATGAGCCTGATAACCGGACTGCTTCCATATAAGCAGGGAAGCATTAAAGTATTTGGCAGGGAAGTGGTCCTCAATAAAAAAGAGGTGAATAAAATGATCGGGCTGGTACCCCAGGATTTTTCTTTTTACGAAGACCTGAGCCCGGCAGAGAACATGGCGTTTTTTGGCGCCTGGTATGGTTTGGATGCAGCAACAACAAAACAGAGAACACGGGATCTTTTGAAGGTGATGGGACTGGATGATGTAGCCGATACTCCGGTGAAATCTTTTTCCGGTGGTATGAAACGCAGGGTGAACCTGGCTATTGGCGTAATGAATCACCCACGCGTGCTGTTCCTGGATGAACCCACTGTAGGAGTTGATGTGCAATCAAGAAACGCTATCATATCTTTTTTAAAAGACATTAACAAAACAGGCACTACACTTATTTACACATCGCACCAGTTGGGCGAGGCCGAAGATCTCTGCAATACGGTAGCGCTCTTTGATGAGGGCGCCATTATTGTAAAAGATACCCTTGACAATCTGTTAAAAGACCATAAACAGCAGGGCCTGGAAGGCTTGTTCCTGGAGCTGACAGGCAGGGCTTACCGCGATTGACCGGCGGCTCTATTGTATTTCAATATCGTGCACTTAAGATATTGGTGATAACACCAACATTGGTGGTTGCCGTTGCGGATGTTTCCGCCTTTCACCTGCAAACCACTGTACACGCCAAAGCCCCTGAAAAACAGGATGTGGCGGAGGATAACACCTGGCCACGGCGTTCCCCCGGTTAAACAACATTGTCCTGTATTTTATTGATTATAGCTCCGGCCCTGCCCTACCCCTGAACGAAAAAATCAGGAAAGTTTACCCGCTTCGCTATTTTGGCAGATTATTTGTGTTACCTTAGAAGCGATTAATAACCGATTAAAAAATGATTTATGAATAAGCTAATTACAGGATTTGCGTTAGGTTTAATAGTGGGCATTCTTTACGCCCCTGACAAAGGAACGTATACACGCAGGAAAATAAGTGATAAAGGGAATGACCTGAAAAACCAGTTTGCGGACTTTATTGACAGTGTGGCTGCAAAGTTTGAGCATACCGCAGATGAAATAGAAGATTATGCAAACATGAAAACAGAAAATATCCGTTCAGAAGCCATTTAAGCATAAACTTAACTATTGAGCCTTATATCAATTTAATAAAAGCTGCCCGCGGGGTAGCTTTTGTTTTAGTGAAGTTATAGTACCTGTTACAGCAATCTATATCGCTTTCCTGGCAAGGATGATATAACATGCTGCATTTCCAGGTTAAGGATACAAACCGCAACGGTGCTGCTGCTTAAGCCGCTTTGCCAGTTTATTTCATCTATGCTCAATTCCTCTCTCTCATTAAGCAGGTCCACGATTATTTTTTCATCTGCCGTTAGATTAATAAACAGCTGCTTTGTTTTATTTTTACTTAACTTTTTAGGACTGGCCCATCCCATTGTTTCCAGTAGCTGCATGGCATCGGTAAGCAAAATAGCGTTATCAGTTTTGATAAGATGATTGCAGCCGTTGCTCTTTTTATCTGTCACTTTCCCCGGGTAGGCAAATACATCTTTATTATAACCATTTGCCAGCTCTGCCGTTATCATGCTGCCCCCTTTGATATCTGTTTCCATAACGATGGTAGCATCGCTCATTCCAGCCACCACGCGGTTGCGGCTGGGAAAGTTGTGCCGGTCAGGTTTGGTTTTAGTCCTGAACTCTGTAAGCAGCCCGCCGTTTTTTATCATTTCCCGGGCCATTCCGGTATGAGAGGAAGGATACATTTTATCAAGGCCATGGGCCAATACCCCTACTGTTGCTATCTTGTTTTTTAAAGCCGCTTTGTGTGCTACGGAATCAATACCATACGCCAGGCCACTTACTACCAGTACTCCTGATGAGGCAAGCCCTTCTATCAGCTTTTCAGTTTCAGCTTTGCCATAATCGGTATGGGCGCGCGATCCTACAACAGCTACTATTTTAGACTGGTTTAAATCGGCTTCACCGCGATAATACAACAGCGTTGGCGCATCGTAACAATTTAGCAGCCGCTGCGGATAAGCAGGGTCTTTTATAAAAAGCGGTTGTATTTTATATTTTTCAATGAAGGCCAGCTCCTCTTCGGCAGCAGTAAAATCATTAAAGCTGCTGATACTTCCGGCCCTTACTTCACCCAGGCCTTCTATTTTTTCGAGGGCCGACCTCCTGGCTTTGAATATTTCTTCCGGCTCAAAATGGGCCAATAAATTGCGGGCCTGCACACAGCCAATATTAGGAATAAGTGTTAGTGCTATCTGGTATAAAAGCGGGTTTTTCATGCTTACATAGGTTGCCCTAAAGTTAGCACCTATTTTAATAAAAAAATCCTGATAAATAACCAAACTGCCGGTGCCGCAAATAAAACAGAATCAAACCTGTCTAAAAAACCGCCATGTCCCGGCATAATATGGCCACTGTCCTTAACCCCGGCCATCCGTTTTAATTTTGATTCGAACAAATCTCCAAACGTACCGCTTATAGCAGCAATAGCGCTTATTATGATACCTGCTGGCGCAACAGCCCAAAAAATTCCTTTCAGGAAAATTAAAGAATACAGTAACCATGTTAACGCTGCACTTAATATTATGCCGCTAATAGTACCCTCCCAGGTTTTTTTAGGGGATATTTTGCTTAGCGGTGTTTTGCCTATAGCTGAACCTGCCAGGTAAGCCATCGTATCGTTTACCCATACGCTGCCTATTATGAAAAGGACCACATGTGAACCGGGAATTTTTACGGCCCCCTGGTCTCTGTATAAATCAACGGTATCCGCAATATTGATCAACAAACCTAAAGCAAGAGAAATATAAGCCAGCCCGCCAATACACCATACCACAATCCCACTGTTTACGCTTTTTGTTTTAAACACCCCCCATACGGTGAGGATACAGCCTGCTACTAAAAAAGGCAGGCTAAAGCTATCCTTTACACTGTACGCCAATAACCGCAAATCACCGGCCGCTAACCATATAAAAAAATGATATCCCAATAAGCTCCACCCCAGTTTTGCATAGGGATGTATGGATGGATTTTGTTTTTTTTCAACCAGCCTGCAATACTCCCACCAACAGCCAAAATGAATAACAGAGATCAAAAGGAAGAGGCTCCATTTGCTATACAAAAGGCCAAACATCATTACAGCTACAAATATCAGCGCTGTAAAAGCCCTTGTCCAGAAAGTACTCCAGTTAAATGCCATCTGCCGGTTTTAATGAGTGAGCGCTTCGTTTGTACCGCGCAAATAAAAATATAATAACCGGAATGGCAATAAGCCCTAAATAGCTGCCCTCCTTATCGCTTAAAATTTCCTGCATGGACTTCCCGTTCGCTTTTTGAACGTATATCACCAGCACCGCCGCCGCATTATTAATAAAATGCGCCAGTATGCTCAGCCATAACCTGCCACTGTACTGGTATAACAGTCCCAGCACAATCCCCAGCGCCACCCTCGATAAAAAGCCATACACCGAAAAATGCACAGCGCTAAAAATAATGCTTACCACAATTACGCTCATCCACAATTTGCCGGTGCCCCTGTACATATAATTCTGTAATCCGCCCCTGAAAAAAGCCTCTTCGCATACCGCGGGTACCAGCGCCAGCACCACAATGGAAAGTAAAAGTTCGGGAACCGAATCCAAATTAATAAGGCCCGATGCCGCTTTGGCATAGTCATTTTCCATCCGGTCAAACATGATCCGCCAGTTAACAGGAAAAGGAAGTTTATAAGTAAAATATCCCAGCGCACCGCTTAAAGCCAGTCCTGCCGCAATAATAAGAACCGTTAGGCCCAGTTGCCGGGCTGTAATAATACCTTTAAAGCCGGTTAGCGTTACCGGCCTGTAGCTAAGGCGCGATGCCGTAAATAAAACAGGCAGCAAAAAGCCAAATAACGCTGAAAAGGTTTGTATCACCTGCATTTCTCTTAAAAAAGCAGGATCTGTGGTCAGTTGCTGTAAATTCTCTGTTATAAATGCAATGCTCCGGCCGCTCATTGCCGCTGCTATCGGGATGCCCAGGATGCCACCTATAACAGTGCCCCCTATGCCAAATGCAACCAGCATGAAAAAACCTGCCATATACGAAACCCCTTTTTCACTCTTTCCTGCGGGTGGTTTTACCTCAAAAGCACTCTTGTTTTCTTCCATCATTGTTTTAAAAATAAGTGTGTATTTTTGCAGGCTCAAAAATAGGACTAAAAGTTTCTTGTTTTTGATTTAATTAATTATGGGGCCAGCGGCAGTACTGCTATCATCGTATGTGCCACGCTCGTTTTATCGTTCCGGTTATATGGCATCAGATACAACTATACAGCATCTTTTAAAAAATTCCACTTCGGGGGATTTAGGGAGCTGCTTCCCTTTGCTTCTTGCTCCTATGGAGGATGTAAGTGACCCTCCTTTCCGCGCTGTATGCAAGGATAATGGCGCCGATCTGATGTACACCGAGTTCATCAGCAGCGAAGGTTTGATACGCGATGCTATTAAAAGCCGCCGCAAGCTGGATATTTTCGATTATGAACGCCCCATTGGCATCCAGATCTTTGGCGGCGACGAGGAAAGCCTTTCCCTGGCTGCAAAAATTGTGGATGTTACACAACCCGATCTTTTAGACATTAACTTTGGCTGCCCGGTAAAGAAAGTAGCGCTGAAAGGCGCCGGCGCCGGAGTGCTGAAAGATGTTGACCTGATGGTACGTCTTACAGAAGCCGTTGTAAAAAGCACTTCCCTGCCGGTTACGGTAAAAACCCGCCTGGGCTGGGACGACAGTATGCTGAATATTGAAGAAGTGGCTGAACGTTTGCAGGACGTAGGCATTAAGGCCCTGGCCATTCACGGCCGTACCCGCTGCCAGATGTATAAAGGTGATGCCGACTGGACGCTGATCGGTAAAGTAAAAAACAACCCGCGCATCAACATCCCCATTTTCGGTAATGGTGATATCGACAGTCCGCACAAAGCGGTCGAGTATAAGAACCGCTACGGGGTGGATGGCATCATGATTGGCCGTGCAGCCATTGGCTACCCCTGGATATTCAGGGAAATAAAGCATTTTTATCAGACCGGTGAGTTACTGGCACCGCCAACTGTAGAAGAACGCGTAAACGTAGTACGCAAGCATTTGCATAAGAGCCTGGAATGGAAAGGTCCGGTAGTGGGCATTAACGAAATGCGCCGGCACTATGCTAACTATTTAAAAGGCCTGCCTAATATTAAAGAATACCGCAGTAAGCTGGTTACGCTGAATCAGCCGGAAGAGATTGATAAAATACTGGACGAAATCATTGTCCGCTATTCTGGCTACGAAATTACCGCCGCTCCTATTGAGCTGGTGAACTATCATGAGAAGTGCCCGGTGTAATTTTAGAGTCTCATAGGCCCTGCCGTATCAAGCTTAATATAAAACGCCCATGAAGCAGGTTGTATACTCCCTTTTATTTGTTTTTATTTTCGTTGGTTCAGGTACTGCCCAAACGTATCCTTTAAGAGTATTACAGTTCAATATCTGGCAGGAGGGAACTACTGTTCCTGGCGGCTTTGATGGCGTTGTAGAAGAAATAGCACGTTTGCAGCCCGACCTGGTGGCTCTTTCAGAAGTGAGAAATTACAACAATACCCGATTTCATGAGCGCATTGTAACGGCTTTAAAAGCCAAAGGGCTGACTTATTATTCGTTTTATAGCGACGATACCGGCATTCTCTCTAAATATCCATTAATAGAATATGGTCCGCTGGGAAAAAAGGACATTGATTTCAGGGGCACCATTCATAAGGTAGTGGTAAAACATGAAAGCGGTAAAGAGATCACCTTTTATACCGCTCACCTGCAATATACAAAAGCGGCCAATTATCTCCCCAGGGCGTATGATGCTGATACCTGGGAAAAACTGCCGGCACCGGTTTTGAGCGCTGATTCGATAATACAAAATAATAAGCTCTCTACAAGGGACGAAGCGATAGCGGCATTTATTAAGGATGCCCGCCAGGAAACAAAAAAAGGCCGCCTGGTTTTCCTGGGTGGCGATTTTAACGAACCCTCCCATCTGGACTGGACCAAACGCACTAAAAACCTTTTTGACCACCATGGCCAGATCGTTCCCTGGAATAATACCCTCTCTTTGCAAAAGAATGGCTTTATAGATGCCTACCGGAAACAATTTCCAAATGAAGTTAGTCATCCCGGATTTACATTTCCGGCATATATTACTACTGTACCCACAAAAAAGCTGGTTTGGGCGCCGGACGCAGATGAAAGGGACCGCATTGATTTTATCTTTTACAGGAAAAACAAAGCGGTCCGCCTGAAGGATGTCACTATTGTAGGGCCTAAGGAATCTATACTTAAAAGCCAGCCTGTTACAGAAGCAACCAAAGACCCCTTTCTGTTACCTCAGGGAAACTGGCCTACTGACCATAAGGCCCTGCTGGCCGATTTCGTTATAAAAAAGTAGTGGTGGGATATCGACATTTTTTGCAGTTACACTTTTGAATGAATTTTTAAAAATTAGTAGTGCCAAATTGAAAATTTTCTATACTTTTGCCCTCCCTTAAAACAGGAAAGTTCTTTTCTATATATTATTTCACCGTTATAAACAGTACCGGTCCTATAGCTCAGTTGGTTAGAGCACCTGACTCATAATCAGGTGGTCCCTGGTTCGAGCCCAGGTGGGACCACTTAATAATCAAGCAGCTACATTAGATGTAGCTGCTTTTTTTATGTCCCCTGATAAACAATTGATAAACATTTTTACGGGATTTAAATCATGACCTGAAGCACATTAAAAAAAATGCTACAAATACCTGATAAAAATTATGTATAACTTTTTCTGAAAATATTTAAATTGATGGGTTAAACTAGCTTAATAAGACAGGAGTCGTTGAATGTATAACTGTTTTAAAGTCTGTCGAAGTGCGGAAAAAATGCAAAGAATGGAGAAGCGACTATATACCAAACGACCTCAAAAATAACTAAGCTATCTTTCTTATATCAAACATCTGGATGTTAAGACGTCAGCCTTTTATTCACGCAGGCAAGCGGAAATTTTTCAAATATTGAAGCGTTGCCAGAGTTGGTAAAGTGATACAAAACAAAGGAGGTAATAGACTTAGAAGTCCTAACTGGCTAGGGCTTCTAATAAGGAGAAGCTTACAAAAAAGCCCACCGCTGTCTAAGCTGCAATCAAAATAAATAGCATTTTGGAAATTCATAATCACTTTTATAACCCGTTAAATTTTTAGATTTTACGTATATTGCAATATTATATAAGTGTGGTATGTAATACCGCTGTCTTGCACCTTATTGAGCTTCCATATAGAGTAAATATTTTAAATAAAAAGCGTGAAACCACTTTTAATGCGTCACTCTGAGCCAAGAAATGAGGCTTTCAAAGTTTGGTACAACGGAGGGCCATATCTACACAATCCTTGGCATTACCATCCAGAATTTGAAATTACATTTATAAAAAAAGGAGACGGCATGCTTTTTATTGGAGATAAAATCGTTGATTATGCACAAAACGATATTTTTTTAATCGGTCCTAACCTGCCGCATGAGTGGCGCAGTAATATTAAAGAAGATCCTGATTTACTATCGGAAAGCTACTCTATACATTTCAATACCGATTTTTTGGGGGTAGATTTTTTTAATCTCTCTGAAACAAAACAGTTACAAAAACTTTTCGCTCAGGCTGACAAAGGTATAAAACTTAAATCTTCTACGTCAACCGAGCGAATAAGCGATATGATTTCCTCGTTGATTAACAAAACGGATCTTTCCAAAATATATGCACTGTTACAAATCTTCGATCACATTATCTCATGCGAAATTATCTCGCCTATCACAAGTGAAGGCTTTGCAGCTTCTTTTAAAGGAAATGATGAAAGACTGCAAAATATATTTACCTATTTAATGAAGAATTTTACCAACGTAGTTACAGTTGAGAACGCCGCAGCCATCGTAAATATGACACCTACTTCGTTCTGCCGTTTTTTTAAATCGAGAACACACAAATCTTTTGTAAACTACCTCCACGACATCAGAGTCGGATATGCCTGCAAGCTACTACAAGAAGAAAAATACACGATCTCACAAGTTGCCTATCATTGCGGCTTTGAAAACCTATCGAACTTTAATAAGCAATTCAAAAAGATAAAAAGTATTACGCCCAAAGAATACCTGCGGATATTTAAAAATACGTAGTTTTATTCTCATTCGCTTCTACGTCACATTAAAACGTAAAAAGAAAGTTCCAAAATTAATTTCCTCCATAAAGAGGATTAATCTGCTCTCACAAACATATGGGTTTGGGGCTTTGGGCTTTAAACAAAACCGAAACATTATAGTTTTACCCGAAAGGCTGCCATTACCAGCTATCAGTTCTAAAAGGTATTACAGGTAATCCCTCCAGACTAAATAGATTTGTTTTGATAAAATCTGTAAAAGCATACCTTACGGCTACTGGCTGTTTTACTTCTTCACTAATAACTTCTATATTATTTTTTACTATTGTTGCTCTGGCATCATGAAAAATCTTATCTGACCCCGCTATCTGAAAGCCTACTACCTCTTCATCGTATGACGTGAAATTTGCGGGTGCATGATCAAAGCTAAGCACCGCCGTATCACTTCTGAACACCACACTTTTAAAGCTTGGACTTTTATAGGCTATTCCCTTCTTGTGATAAGCATCACCTAACGCCCAATACAGCAATCTGTTGCTTATAGCTGTCTTGTCCGGTGGATGAATGGTTTTATCACTGCCTTTATCCATACTTACTACCATACCACTAAGAGGCAGGGTAGTGAGTGCATTATATTGCGCTTCCCTTAGTAAAGCAGATTTATTTCTATTCGCTCCATATTTCCATGGTGCAATTTGTACGTAATAAAAATATAAGCTATCCCGTTGCCACAATTTGCGCCATCCTTCCACCATAAGCCTCATTAGTTCTGTATACTCCGGGAATCTAACCACATTAGATTCCCCTTGATACCATAGAAATCCTTTTATTCCGAATCCTGCAATGGGGTTAATCATACCATTGAATAGACAAGTAGTTTTCAGGCGATCGGCCGTATCATTTTTTCCGGGAATTGGCCTTTGTGTTTGACCAAAACGATGGACACTTTCTTGATCCATCCATGATTCAATGGGAGTTCCTCCCCACGTGGACTCGATAATCCCCACAGGAACTTTTAAAATCTCATGCAACCTTTTAGCAAACTGGAACCCAATAGCACTGAAATTTGCTGCAGATTCGGATGATGATATCTGCCATTGACCACCACAAGTATATTCCGGCACAACAGATGCAGATTTCTTAACCTGAAATAACCTTAGCGAATTGTTGTCCGGCCCAGCTAAAATATCGTTTGAATTCAAAATCGGCTGGTTAGCAAATCCTTTCATGGGCATCTCCATATTTGATTGGCCAGAACACACCCAAACCTCTCCTATCAAGACGTTTGTCAATATGAGTTTTTCATCATCGATAATAACAATATCATACGGGCCACCTGCCGCAGGAGTCTTTAAAAGAACCCGCCATTCGCCCGCATTATTTGACTTCACCGTATAAGACTCTCTACTCCAGGAAGGCTTAATCTTTACAATGAAACTCGCTCGTGCCTTGCCCCAAATGGCCACTTCTGTCTGCTGTTGCAGTACCATACCGCTACCAAAAATCGCAGGTAGCTCAATCTTTGCTTCTGCGTTAAAAAATACTCCAACTGCAAACAAGCATAATAAAATGTATTTTTTCATCGATAATAATTTTCTTTTTGATTGCATAATGAGATCAAAGTATGAAAACATTCGTGTTCTCGGGAAAAAGAATAGTATTTTTCTTATACTTTATTTCCTTTTTTCACTTAAATATTTAGAAGATCAATGCAGGTATTTACTTTCAAAATAAAAGTAAAATTATCAACTATTTGACCGACTCACTTCCTTTACGTATCAAATTCATCTGGTTTAAAAAACCTTAAAGATCGAGATCTCAGAATGAAATCTTATTGCGCGATCTTATCTTTATATAATGGGCTCATTTTCTTCTCCGCCTCGTAAGCCTTAATACCTACATTATCTACATTAGTGGAAAAGCCAGGACCTCCACCTCCAATATAACCATCACTCCGACCAGTGTCATCGCGACTCACCCAAAAAGAATAAAATTTTCCATTTTTTACCTTAAACCGAAAACGCACGGGTTTATCATTAAGTATCGATAAATCGCTTTCTCCTTTCCATCCTATTTTCGAAATAGTCGTGTTACCTTTTACTCCTATACAGTTTTCAAAGGTGAAAGGAGCTATAGTTTTTCCTTCCATGTCAACAACTTCCGCTATCAGCTCCCCCTGCGGCGCGTCAACATTTACAAACAAGTATTTGCCTGAGAATTTTACTGGTCGGGTAAGCAATAGCCCCGATGAACCTGCGTCGGAATTTAAAGATATAAAGCCATCTCTCCGTAAAAATGCAAGACCTGTAGCTCCATTAGCATATAATCCTGAGTACATAGAATTTTTCACTCCTGGGTCGCCGAGTTTTACTTTTTCATCACCCGCAAAGCCAATATAGTAAAACCAAAGTTTATCCCCTCGTACTGTTAACAAATTACCCAATGATTGTACATAGCCTCTGTCCCACGCTGGTTTATTTTCTGAATCGATAGCCATTTTCCGATCTGGTCTGTGCCAATGAAAACCATCTCTACTGTACGCAAAATTTAATCCTGTACTTTTAGGAAATCCTTTTGCCGCCAGTACTTCGTTATTGGGTCCATTTAAAATTTCAAAAAATCCCAGCATAATACTCTCGTAGGCAACAGCGTCAAGATTGTACAATTGTGCGTCTTCTTCACTCCCTGGATATGGCGGATCAAGCTTATCAGCTCTTGCCCAATCGTAGGGTTCGTCTGGCAACCATTGCATACCTTTTAAATAATCATCCGATTCCCAGTAGGCTCTGGAACGCTTACCTTCAGGACTTAACCATCTCAGGCTGTATATCCATTTTTGCCTAAATGGATTATAAAACATCGTACTTCTGTCTCCTGTTATGCCCATTTCATACATTTTACCAAAATCTGTTGCATTTCCTGTAACGAACGCTCTTGCCCTATCCCTAGCCGCTCCTCCACGAAGAAAAACTTTATACGTTTCATTCGGTTTGGTAGCATTATAATCTCTCACAACGGTCCAGGAATCTGGTTTAATCTCAGAAGGCAGTATCTGGTTGGTGCCAGGATTCAGAGAGAGGTTAGGTCTTTGCCAATGTAAGCCATCTTTACTAGTTGCATAGGCAAGAGTAGTTACCCATCCTGCTTCATACCATAGTTCAAATAATTTTTTCTCTTCATTCCACCATAGACCTCCGCTTTTGGGGCCAGCTAACGCTAAATTATTCAGCCCTTTTTTCTCTATATCTGTTTCAGGTTTAAGAATAGGGTTGCCTTCGTATTTTTGCGGGTAATGGTATTCTATTTTTAAGTCGGTCTTCTCTATTAAAAAATCATCGACGAAGAGTTGTCGTCCCACATTGATATTGATGAGTTCGGGTTTGTGAGTTAAATAAGGCACATTCATAGGCCCATTGATTGACCAGTCAACTATTGGAGGCCAGTGCTTTGGCAATCTTATTCCGTTGTAAAGCAACTCTCCTCCCGGTTCTAGTCTGTTAACCTCAAAGCCGGTAACTATCGACCATGCAGGTAGTGTTAGCTTTTCATCCTTTTTCAGGGATTTGCTAAAGACACTTACAGTATTTTCTGGCTTATCATAGAAAAGAATAAAGGGTGGCACACTATCTATTTTAGTAAAACCATTATCAAGTAGAGGCTTACTTCTGTCAACAGACTGGTTTGTCGGCGCAAGCACCAAAACATATCCAGCCTCTAAACAATGAATGGCGTATTCCTTATTAAATGGTAATTCAAAATACAATAATCCATCTAAAAGACTGGGAATTTCAATGTTCGCCTTAAATCCTCTATCTGAAAAAAGAGCCATAGACTTTAGTAACAGTCCATGTTTCGAGAACATCCTTATCAAAGACTCATTTGATCCCTGCAATTCTACTTTCGCTTTTTTAAACAGTGCGGGACGGCTTCCCGATCCATCTTGTGCATGCAAGTAACTTGACAAGCTTATAAAACTTATCATGATCCATATTTTCAAAATATTGCGCATAATTATTGACTTTTAGTTAACACTCTCTTAGTATCCAGGGTTAGGAACCAAGTTCGGATTCACATCTATCTCTTTTTTAGGGATGGGAAACCATATTTTGTAAGGGAAAAAATTTTCTTTTACCGTTTGCGCACCCAACATATTAAAGTAATAATGCGCCCCAACAGTAGCTCTATAGTCTGATGCAGAGGGAGTCTTCAATGATTGAATGACCGACTGCAGTTTTCCCATTCTAATCAAATCGAAACGACGCCAGTTTTCGCCACAAAGCTCACGGCTGCGTTCATCTAACAGTTCATCCATAAAATTTTCTTTTCTATAAGAACTATTGAGTTCGTTAAGCAAAACTGCGTCACCTCCCGCAGCCCGGCTTCTTACTATGCTTACCAACTCCCTTGCCCCTGACTCATCTCCTGTTTTAAATTTTGCTTCTGCATAAAGTAGTAATATATCTGCGTATCTTATTATAGGAAAGTTCAATAAACTCGCCAATCCAGGAACCCCCAATGCCGTTCTGTCTGCGCCGCTCGACTGCCGGAATTTGGACAAACAAATTTGAGTCCCTGAACTATTCACTGCATTAGGAATATAAAAGGTCGCGTTTTTTATTATTTCGGTTTTTGAAGAAGCGTTAATTATTCCTGTAATGTTATGTAAATACCGCAGATCTTTAAGGTTGTACTTATCTTTCAACTCCCCCATAGATCTCACGTGGCCCCTTCCACCCCCGCTTGCATCTGGTCCCTGTGGACTAACCCAATCAATAAGAAGATAAAAATCACTATTTCCGTTAAGCCCTGTTTGCACAACCATTGGGCATTCACTTGCCTGTTCGTCTCTTGTTACATCAAGAAAATTATATCTATAAGATGGTAATAATATATATTGGCTATTTTGATATATTTCCTTTCCCAGCGCTTCAGATTTTTGATAGTAATCCATTGCGTTGACCCAATTAAAACTGTTAAGTTCGAAACTCAACTCGGCGCCCACATTGTTTTCTTTACAAGAGGCTAAATAGGTATACATTTTCAAAAGAAAACTAGCTGCAGTCCATTTGTTCACCCTACCTTGTTTTGCATTGCGATGATTTAGATTATCATAAGCGAAACGCAAATCATCCTCAACCTTCTGATAAACTATGTTCAAACTTTCTCTAGGTGCCTGAGGGTCATCGTTTATACCTGCTGGCATAGGAATAGCGCCAAACATCCAAGCTAGATAAATGCTGTAAAAGCCTCTAAAAAAGCGGGCTTCAGCCATAATTTGCTTCTTCCTTTCTTCGGATATATTGATCGCATTAACACGGTTAATAATATTATTAGCGCGATTAACGCCCACATATAGAGAGAACCACGCATCAGAAATGAACGCATTCTCTGTGCTAAGCGCCCCGCTTGCTATATTAAGACGATCACCATTCAGCTTAGTAAAATCTGCTATTACTTCATCTCCGAGCATTAGGATCCAGTTCAGCCGGCTTCCCCATAAACTCTGGCTTCCAACTCCCTGTATACTGGAAGCATTCATTACATCATATACGCCTGTCATTGCAAGCTCAATTCCTTCAGGAGTATACAAATCTTCCGGAGTAGAGAATGAATATACTTTTTCTTCCAAAAACTTGGAACAGGAATTATTAACAATACAAATAGCTGCTAACACAGACGTTAATATTAATATTCTTAACTTTTTCATATGATAATAATTTTTGGGTATTTTGAAAAAACTTAAAAAGAGACGTTTAAACCAATTGTATATACACGTGGGCGGGGATAAACGGTATCATCAAAACCGGTTATCAGTTTATTATGATAAGATACTTCTGGATCTAAGCCGCTATATTTAGTCCACGTTATAAGATTCTCGGCGGTCAAATAAAGGTTAATATTTGATATTTTTAAGCGTCTGAGAGACGCACTTGAAAAGTTGTAGGCCAATCTCAAATTTTTCAGCCGCAAAAATGATCCATCTTCCGCATAGAAAGATGAGTTGGCATCCCTAAAACGGCCATCGTAAGATGGATATAGGTTTGAAGCATTGTCATTGGTCCAATGATTTCTGTAATAGTCGTAAGTCACATTATAATATGCATTATTCCCTTCGTAGCGATACCTACCTGTATTCAAAATTCCGTTACCCGATGACCATTGCAGAAAAATATCTAATTCTATTTTTTTAAATTGAAAGCTATTGGAAAAGCCTCCAAAATGTTTAGGATTGCTGTTTGAAATAAATGTCTTATCACCCCCAGGTGTGATCACACCATCTCCGTCAAGATCTTTAAACTTGATGTCGCCAGGTTTCACAACTACTCCGGAATAGGAAGGGATACCTGCAACCGGCGTTCCATCTGAATTGAAATCAGTTTTTTGATAAATACCATCAAATATAAATCCCCATCCCATTCCTATTGGATAACCTGGAATTAGCCGGCCGATCTCTTGGATGTGACCGCCTCTACCTGTCACCTTCAGGAATTCAGAGCTACCCAATGAAACCACCTTGTTTTTGTTAGTATTAATATTGAAACTGGTATTCCAGGAAAAGTTTTTTGTACTAATATTTCGCGTAGTAAAAGCAAATTCAATTCCTTCGTTATTTATCTGCCCAATATTCTGCCATTGACGGCTCGATCCCGTCTGGCTCGGTATACCGACTTGCAACAACATATCTGTCGTTTGCTTTTTATACCAATCCGCCACGATAGTAATACGGCCTTTAAACATCGATAGGTCAACCCCAAAATCCAGTTGAGAAGTTGTTTCCCATTTAAGGTTAGGGTTTGCTGCTTCTGCCGGCGCCAGCCCTAGATCCACCCCACCGGAGCTATTTCCATAATAAGCTCTGTCTGTTCTTGATAAAGACCGGTATTCGGGGATACGATCATTTCCCGTTAAACCATACGTAGCTCTTATTTTTAACTCATTTATAAAATTTATCTTCGAAAACAAATTCTCCTTATTTAGCTTCCAGGCAACTCCCCATGAAGGGAATAACGCATATTTATTATTCTGTCCAAATTTTGATGATCCATCCCTTCTTAAAGTAGCGGTAAGCAAATACTTTCCTTTAAAAGAGTAATTCAGTCTTCCGAATTGTGACAAACGGTTATTTTTGATTTTAGACGACTCCACCTTGTCAGGGAAGACACTTCCTTGATTTATATCGTAAACAGGATTGAAGCTTTGATTTTCAAAACCCGTTGCACGGGTTCCAAATGTACTGATGGAATATTGATTAATTTCTATTCCTGCCATTGCATTTAATTGATGGTGCTGATTAAAGACTTTATTATATGTTAATGTATTTGAATTTTGTATAGCAATCGAATTCGAATTATCAATCATTGCTAATCCGTTGACTGGCGGGGCGCCCCAAGAAGTTATACTGGGAAACCACGCTTCGGCTTTAGAATAGCTTAATATCCCGCCACCATAAATATTTAAGCTCAGGTTTTTATTAAAGTCATATTTCACACCCCCGTTTACCAACAATCGGGAAGTACCGATCTCCTTAAAAGCATTATTAATTATAGTAAGTGGATTTGATACTCCTCCATTTTGTGCAATATCCTCTTCTGATTCAACTCCTCTTAAAAGAGGTCTGTAAATAATAAAACTTTGCACAACCCCCGTGTAAGAATTTGCTCCTAAAGCTGTGGCGGCAGCTCCGGAAGATATTGTATGAGAAAAATTAATATCGCCACTAATCGTTAGTTTTTTATTAAAAGTTGCACCCCCCTTAACAGCAGCCGTATATCGTTTAAAATTGTTGTTTTTCAAGATGCCGTCCTGATCCAGATATCCAAACGAAACGGCAACATTACTATTACCCGTTCCAGCAGTTAACCCAAGATTATAATTCTGAATGAGGCCTTTGTGCAGTAATTCATTTTGCCAGTTATGCACACTAAAATTATTAATATCACGAATTTTATCAGCAACGCCATCGTCATTAGTATCAACTCCCCAACTTAAACTTCTCGGATCCCTGGCGTACTTATAATCCAGATAGTCATTCCCTTCTAATACTTCTATTTTTTTTACCGGCTCTCCAAATCCCCAATATCCATTAAAGTTAATTTTAGGATTTTTTGTAGTTCCTTTTTTAGTAGTTACTATTATTACACCATTTGCAGCTCTGGAACCGTATATAGCACTTGCGGATGCATCTTTAAGTACTTCAATTGATTCTATATCTGACGGATTAATACTTGATAGAGGATTGTATTTAACATCGGCGTCGTATGAGTTTGAGGCCACCTCTCGCGTATTGACATCGATCTGAAGCCCATCAATAACATATAATGGCTGTGTACCGGCATCTACAGAATTACTACCTCGGATATTCACAGAAACCCCTGCTCCAGGCTCACCGGAATTAGACGTAACTTGTACTCCAGCAATTCTTCCTTGCATTGCTTCTATAAATGAAATTGCCCTTGATTTTGTTAAATCTTCATTTTTAATGGAAGCTATGGAGCCTGTTAAATCGCTCCTTCGTTGCTCACCATAACCTATTACTACTATTTCATCCAAGACATTGGCGGACTTTAACAAGATCACATTTACATTCTTTCTTCCATTTATCAACTCCACCCTGTTTTCCCAACCTATAGCAGTAAATAATAAAGTGTCATTATCCCGATAGCTTAAAATCCTGAAACCGCCTAAACTATCTGTAACGGCATGACTCCCGGTTCTTTTTATGGTAACCGTGACGTAAGAGACAGGTTCTCCTAGAGCCGAGGTTACGGTACCGGTTAAGGAGTTTTGGGCATTAGCAATGTTAGATATCGTGTTAAACCCTATTATAGCCCACAGGTAAAAAACACTCTTTGTAATTAATTGTTTAAGCATAATCGTTACTAGTTTTTTTGGTATATTACAGTTTCACGCAGAACACAAGTGTAAATTATAGTACAAAAATGCCCCATAGATCCACTTATTTATAATTCATTTTTATCTGCTTTCAATGCATTTTTTTCAAACTATTTTAGTGAGTGGTTTATTTTTCTATCTCCAGGCCTTTACAATAGGCTGTAATAAAAGGCTCAGCGCCTATATTGATATTTGCATAATCTTTACTATCTATTATTTTGTTGTCAAAGAATTTAAACCCTTTGACACTATATATATTTACTATTCGTGGATCAAATCTTTTAATAGTGTTGTTATATACATGGATATTCTGATTATATCTGCTATCATTTCTAAATTGTTCTGCTATTCTAGATGCGGATTGAATTATCGCATGGCCCCAAATGCCATAATTACAGTTTTCAAATCGATTTTCCGTTATGGTTACTTTTCTAACCCCGGCTTGTTCAAACCAGTAATTGACATCCCCCTCAAAAAGGATGGCAGCGCCAGGAGTATGAAAATAATTTCCTCTTATTGTGATATTCGCCCTTGACCCAAGTAATAGCCCCCTTGCCCTGTTATTTTGAATAATACAATTACTGATCAGTACCTCAGGATATTTTAACGAGGCAATCGCATTCCCCTCGCTGTTCTCAGGAACAGGGCTACTTAAAAATAGCTGTGTAAATTCTTTATTGATCGGTTTAACACTATCCACTCTGGTATAACAATAAGAAACAAGTGAATTCCTGTTTACAAATTCAATGGAATCGCCGGGTATAAATAATTTCTGTCCGTATTGCTGATAGTGTTTTAATCGAACAATAATGCTCTTGCTATCAGGCTGGGATTCTATCAATGTATAAATTCCATGAATATTAGTTGCATCGTCCCCCTGATTTTCAAAAAGACAACTATCTATCTTTATGCTGCCGTAACAATTCACAAAATGTGTAGCGTCGGCCGTAGTGCTAACTATTCTTCCAGGCGAAGGAGTAACAGACACATTGCGCAAAATTATATCAGAACACATTTGCGCTATCACTCCCATCCCTCCTGCATGAAGTATTGAAACATCATTTATTTTTATCCCATTAGTTTGGGATAACGTAATCGCGGGGCATAACCTATCCGACGGGAAAAAAACCATCGTATTGCCTCTGGATGCGCTGATAGTCGGAACAAACAGGCGTACCGTAGCCTCATCGATTCTTTTTGCCTTAGCGTAGGGACCAGCATAGTAATCCTTCACCTTAAATGCAGTTTCTCTCTTTTGGGTATCAAATTCTAAAAGGCTTTTGTAAGGATAGCTTATACCTGAACTGTCACTAAAAAACAACAGATCGTTTTTTATTGCATAAGGATATTTTGTAGAAAAGGATATATCAAGACTGTCTTTATATACATTCACAATCTTTGCTTCACTGTGAAAAGTTCTCTGCCAGTCAATGCGAAAATTCTTTAAACTTACTTTGTTAGAAGACTTGACAATAAACGGGCAGATATATCCATGAAATATGAAGGTTGAGCCCTGTCCGTCTACCGTGAAATCAGATAGCCCTTCTATTAAAAAGGCAATACGCTTCAGCCCTTCATCATTATTACTTATAAACATATAGGCTTCTGATGCCATGTCTGGATAAAAATGATATGTTCCTTTGGGGATAATCAATTTAGCTGCTTTATTTTTTTTGCAGTCAGCCAAGGCTTGGCTCACAGCAAAACTTGCATCAACTCTGTCTCCGTTTTTAACAAGATAGTCCGCTAAATTGATTACCCGGTTTTGACTACCGTTTGCCAAGAGCTGAAGCGTTGAAAAAAAAAGTAAAATACATAATAATAGTGATCGTCTGTTCATTATTCAGATTTTGTTTGGTTATACTAATTTTATTTGCGGATTGTCATGCTTTTATCATGAAGTATTAAATCTGTTTTGCTCATATTCTTTAAATCTATTTTCATTGGGTAAAAATTCTTAGAAATAGCATTCCCCTCAATTTTTGTATTACGACATCCGTCCAGAAAAAATCCAGGAAAATCAGAATATGGGATATATGTGTTGGATTTTACAATCTCATTATTAGAAAAAATAAGGCCGTCAACAGATCGAGCAGCCAATATAGACTGGTCAAAATGTTTAAAAAGGTTGTTGGAAATTTTTATACCACTGTGATAGGGCCTTGTCAATGGTCCACTAGGTTTAATCGATGGTGTTATTGTTATTATTGAACTTCCCCAACGTCCACCGGAAGTAACACAATTTTCAAAAACATTGTTCTGAATATTGATCTCTTTTACACCACCACTTTCAAACCAATAATTAAGATCACCCTCTATTAAAATGGCCGCACCGGCAGTGTTAAAATAATTGTTTTCAATTAAGACCTTTTGAGGTGTTGTCACCAGGATACCCCGAGCTCTGTTTTTCTTTAGAATAAAACAGTTTCTAATTTCTAATGAAGGATTCCAAGTTTTATTTTCAACATAAAATTGTCCGTTTAAATGTTTAGGTAATTCATGATCGACTATTAACTGATAGCCTTGAAAATTTTCGTGTTGAGAGACAGTTTGAATCTGCTTGACCTTGTAAGTCTTTGAACGTTGAAAGGTAATGGAATCTACAAACCATATTTCATCGCCCGGCTCGATAATATCTCTCGAGTTTCTAGTTCTTCCCTTATAAGGTAACAAAACAGCATAATCGTTCACACGTTCCTTAACAGCAATGTATTCACCGTGAACATTTACAAAATCGTCCGCCTGACCACTATGAGTGCAATTTTTTATTTCAATTTGCCCCCTACATGTAGAAAAATGAAAGGCATCCGCGATAGCGCTAAAAACCCTGCCCTTGCGATCGTTTACCCGGATGTTGACATCATCGAGGTAGAGATTTCTGGACCTAAAGCCCACAACTCCCATACTCAAGGAGTGAAAAATATCTATGTTTTTCAGGCTTATGTGCCCGCTTCTCAAAATCTGGATACATGAAGCCAGATACCTTGCATGTAACATTGATATATATGTGCCTACAGGTGGCTTATAGCTTGTAGCAGTATGAAATCTGACAATGTCTTTTTCGATCGCTTCTGCTCGGGAATCAAAAAAATTATTTCCTAATGGGTTATCATAAGTTCTATATATAATGTCTTTAGTCTTATTATCGTATAAATTATGCAAGGATACTCCTAGTTGCCATCCTTCGCCTTCAAAGAAAATTCTCCCACCCTTAATCTGATAAGGGTATTCTCGTTTATTGATTTTTATATCAATAAACTTTTCATTGGTATATGTGATTTGGCCTTGAGAAATATAGGGACGATCCCAGTCGATATTGAAGTTCTGCAAAGAAATATTTTCACAACGATCTATTAATATCGCACTCATCTTTGAGTGAAAAATAAAAGATGAACCTCTTCCATCAATAGTCAGATTTTTTAATCCCATCAAAGAAATGCCTGTTCCTGCCTCGTTAACTGTGTCAGGATAAAAATCATATCTCCCCTTTGGAAATATCAGAATCAACCCGTTGTTATCTCGGTTTTCAGCAATGGCTTTTCGCACCGCAAACAGGGTGTTTTGTCCGTCGCCAGGAAATGCTCCATAAGTTGATATATATACCCTCTTTGTTACATCTTTTAATGGCGATAGATTTCCTTCTTTTTGTGTGTGATGACTTAATGAGTCAATTGCATTAACAGACGTTTTGCAAGTATTTTTTGATAAATAAGTCATTTTTATCGATCTTGAAAATTCATCCTCCCCTCCCCCCATAATCATAAAATGGCCATGCAACATCAGCAAACAAGTCAACCATCTAAAAAAGATATTCATATTGTAAATCATATTCTTCATTATAATGATAAAAATTAACCCTTTCCTGAAGCTATATTGACCCATAGAACATTATGCTTCATTGTAGTATTTTGAATAGAATCATATTGCAACACATTTTTATCCATTGTTACAAAAATGAAAAAGCAAGCATATTTTGGAGACAGTCTTCCTCTTTTATAAAATTTCAGCGAATGTTAAAGGGAAGTTCTGACTATACATTTTAATTAATCAAAAACGCCCATTCCCATAAATACTAAATTCCACAAGTTCAAAAATCAAACCCAGCCTATCTGAAGGTCTTAATCATATGCAGCAAGACGTTGTGCTAAACCTATCAACCATAAATCAAACGTTTAATGTTAACCAAAGTACTCAGCAAAGTTGAAGTATATCGCACCACTGATAAGGTTTAATATTTGCGAATCATAATACTATTTTACCCAATCTATTACTTTACAAAACCACAACCTATTTATAATTTTTTCATATAAATAATACAGAATATCCTTAATGATAAAAACGCATTAGCAATTGGCAAAAAAGGATAATAAACTCCATAGCATTTTGTTCACATTTGCTATATAATTGCCTGTCAGCTCAATACTTGCAAATTCATTAAATTTAGTAAACGACAAATAACAGCACAAATGAGAGTAATAAAAATATTGGCCATAGTATCCTTCTTCGCCTCTCCTGTTTTTTCTCAAAGCAAAGACATTGTAGCGGTTGCTAGAAAAGTTGAAGCATTACGTCTTGCAATGATTAATGCAGACTCGAGCCAACTAAATAGCTTAGTAGTTTCCTGGTTAAGTTACGGGCATTCTACTAATGTCGTGGAAAATAAAAAACAATTTATCACCTCACTTATTTCGGGCAAATATGATTTCACAGACATCAGCCTAAAAGAACAGTCAATAGTAATCAACAATAACATCGCAATTGTTCGCCACAAGCTTTTCGGCGAAACGCACGATAAGGATAAGCCACCTAGCCTTGCCAAACTAGGCGTATTACTGATATGGCAAAAGATAGACAAAAAATGGATGTTGGTGGCAAGACAAGCTTGTAAATTATAAGATCAAGTCAATAGAAATAGAAACCAAACCACCGAAAATTAAATATGAGTAACCTGCTTTTTTCTTGTGATTGGGGTACAAGTTCTTTCCGCCTCAGACTTGTAAATATAGAAACGCATAAAATACTGGCAGAGGTTTTGTCTGAAAAAGGGGTTTCGCCTACCTATCAGGCCTGGGAACAAGCCACACAGAATAACGGAATAACAAAAGCAGATTTTTTTATCAATGAACTATTGCAAAATTTATCCAAGATTTTTAACGACTTCAAAACTGATATCAAGCAAATACCATTGATATTATCAGGCATGGCTTCGTCTTCATTAGGGTTGTTGAATTTGCCTTATGCAAAGATCCCTTTAGATATAGAAGGTAAAGATTTAATCATTGAAAGTTTGAAAATAAAAAATGACATTTTACATCATATTTTTTTGATTTCGGGCATAAAAGATAACGGAAGCGTAATACGTGGGGAAGAAACACAGTTGATAGGTATTTTTGAATGGCTCAAATTACAAAAACACAATCTAACAACAGATAAAGTATTCGTCTTTCCTGGCACCCATTCCAAACACATTTTTGTAAATGGGAATAAAATCACTGGTTTTAATACTTACATTACCGGAGAGCTATTTATGTTGCTAATGACCAAAAGCATACTTAAAGAATCTGTTTCGGCCCCTGTTAAAATTGGCAATATTGATCACCACGAATTGAATGCTTTTTGCAATGGTGTAAAGTTATCTCAAACTTCTGGGCTACTAAAAAACCTTTTCGCAGTGCGCTCCAACTGGTTATTTGATATAATGGATAAGCATAAAAATTATTTTTTCTTAAGTGGATTACTAATTGGTTCAGAATTGGGCGAATTGCGTACGACATATTCAAGTGAGATTATCGTTTGTTGTGGCAGCAATCTTTATGAATTATATAAAATTGCATGTAGAGAACTGAACATACCAGCGAAAATAGTCGCACCGGAAACCGTAGATACAGCCGTGATCGAAGCGCATATAAAGATTTTCAAACAGGTTCTTTCCCCTTCGATTCCATAAAAGCAAGTAAAATTTTATTAATGTCAAGAATTTATAAAGTCATGATCATTGGTATCGTACGCAATATCAATTATGATGTTTTAAAGCCAATACTGAAACTATATATTCGTGCTGGGTTAACCCATCTTGAAGTAACTATGAACTCGCCAAATGCCCATCTGATCATAAAAAATATAATCAGAGATTATGGTGATAGTTTATGTGTTGGCGCGGGGACCGTTTGCTCCATGAACGACCTAAAGGTGGCGCTAGGCGCATGCGCTCAATTTATTGTAACACCAATCATAGATCCAGATATTATTAAGACATGTGTAAACTTAAATATCCCTGTATATCCAGGAGCATTTACACCAACAGAAATACATAAGGCCTGGTCTATGGGTGCAACAATGATAAAAATTTTTCCTGCATCTTCCCTAGGGCCTAATTTTATTAAAGATGTAAAAGCTGCACTAAATACTATCAAATTACTTCCAACCGGCGGGATCACCTTACAAAATATAGACCTATTTATAAAATCCGGCGCCGATGGCTTTGGAATAGGCAGCCCACTTTTTGACGCTAAATATATCGAATCACAAAACTGGATATCACTCGAAAGGCATTTTGAAGCTTTCGCAAATAAACAATCATTAATACAATAAAATCAATCTAATGCCTCAAAAAATATCCAATTATCGGTGGCTGATTGCTATCCTTCTTTTTTTCGCAACAACTATTAACTATCTTGACAGACAGATAATAGGTCTTTTGAAACCTTTACTAGAGAACGAGTTTAATTGGAATGAAACAGATTTTGCTCATATTGTAATGGCATTTACAGCTGCGTATGCTATAGGACTACTACTAATAGGCAGGTATATAGATAAGGTAGGTACAAAAATAGGATATGCTGTTGCTGTTGTGATTTGGAGTATAGGAGGTATGCTTCATGCGCTGGCAAACAGTGTGGGGGGGTTTATAGTAATGCGCGTTATATTAGGTATCGGTGAGGCAGGTAATTACCCTGCTGCCATGAAAGCTATTGCAGAATGGTTTCCTAAAAAAGAACGTGCTTTAGCAACGGGGCTAATGAACGCCGGTACCAGCATCGGAGTTGTGGTAGCATTGTTGTTAGCCCCATTCATACTCTCCCATTACCGATGGCAGGAAGTGTTTTGGATTACAGGTTCTTTGGGCTTTATCTGGTTGATTTTTTGGTTAATTTTTTATGCTCTGCCCGCCAGACAAAAAAGAATTACTGAATCGGAGCTAAGTTTAATCACGAATGATATTGCGAGCGACTCAAAGGAACAAAGAAATAAAAATATTTCATGGACAGCATTATTTTCTATGAAAAACACTTGGGCTTTTATTGCAGGGAAGTTATTCATTGATCCTATATATTGGTTCTTTTTATTTTGGCTTCCTTCTTATTTTTCATCCACTTTTAGTTTAGATCTTAAAAAACCCAGCCTTCCACTAATGATTATATATACTGCTACAACTTTAGGTAGTATTTTTGGCGGATTTCTTTCTTCCCGCCTGATAAAAAAAGGATGGCCAGTATTAAAAGCCCGCAAAACGGTGTTACTTGCGTTTGCTCTTATACAAACTTCTATCATTCTAGTGCAATTTGTCTCTTCTATGTGGATGGCAGTTGCCTTGCTTAGCCTGGCTACCGCTGTCCATCAGGCATGGTCTACTAATATATTTACATTGTCATCCGACATGTTTCCTAAAGAGTATGTAAGTTCAGTAGTAGGAATAGGTGGTATGGCAGGCGCGATTGGCGGTATGTGTTTTCCAATTCTAGTAGGATACCTACTCGACCTTTTTAAAGCACAGGGAAATTTATCAGGCGGATACAATCTACTTTTTACAATTTGTGGTTGTATCTATTTAATGACCTGGTGTATTATTTATCTCCTTACTAAAAAGCCACAACAGCAAGATCAATTATCATAGAAAAATAGAACCTTATGGATTATTATCCGGGTTCTATTTTTATCATTACAGGCATAGGATTTTAAAACGCCCCTTTACACGGCTTGTCCTGTTGGTTTGTATTACGTATACCATTTGTTAGTTTTTGCAAGTTGTTTGCTAATATTATTTACGTAGCTTTTTATTAATCCTATATCTATTCCTCAAGATAAAGCGGCTTAAGACCTTCTTATGTTTGGCATTTCAAATACTGATCCTAAATCCAAACACCCTTCTTGCACCTAGTAACTTCTTCAGGATTCGTACGTGTTCAGATCCCATTTTCCAAGATCTGTATTAGATGACACACTTCTATTATGCTATTCTTTTTTCTTACAACATACGCCACTTAAATAACTGCAATTGTGGTAGCTATTCTGGCTTGAGTGATAGTTTGTTCATAACCAAGTTTATTGAAAGTATTAAAGAATATCTATATTATATATGACCAGACTCATCACAGATCCTATACAATCTCCGTTGTTTTTATATTAAAAGCTTACCGGCAGACATACTAGTGTTCTGTATAAGGTGGACCATCTTTATCAACGCGCCGAGGCTTAAAAGCAAAACATTTCTGCCTTCTGCTTGTATGTTGAAAGATAACATTGTATTTGACCCCCACCTTATCAACTCATAAAACAGAGTAGCACGATCTCAATAACCTAGTTTTATCGGATCTAGTCCAAAAGTTGTGGAGCATTATTTGTTTCATGCATAAATTTTAGTTAGTCTGAATAAAAAGTATTCAATTGATCTTACTCCTCTAAACTGACTTCTGAAGGCCTTGATTTTAGCGTTAAATGATTTTGCCGAGGCATTGGCAGACCGATTATCAAAGTAATTGACAATAGTTTTGTAATGCAGCTGTATAGATCTTGAGATGGGATTAAAGGCTTTAAATCCGGCCTGTCGTACTTTTTCATGCCACTTAGCCGGCCATAGAGTGGTTTTATCGTAAACATTACTCAATTCTGTTGCCAGGTTTTAGGCCTTTTGTGAATCAGGATATCGTCCGAATAATAGCTTTGCCCCTTAGCTCTGGCCGGGTGTCCAATCTGCTGTTTTCTTGTACAATACATATCGGCTTCGTGCCAGTAGCTGCTTAAGCGTATCGCCATTTTCAAGTATCTCGGCTTTAAATTCCGAACCGGTTTGTCTGGCTCTTTCAATTGCCTCGTTTTCTACATCCAGAAGACAACCTCTTTGCTGTATAAAGTGAGCGGATGCATAATAGCTAAAACGCCTCTTATGCACTTACCTACCAATCTATTCGACAGAATCAAAATCATCAAAATTGTTACCGGGAGTCAGACTAAAGTACTTTCAAAAGAAAATGTTCAACAAACGAAATAATATGAAAAAACACTTTGGCTTAAGCCTTATCGGACTATCATCAAAACTCAGCAACTATCGAACAGCTCATCATTGAATACTTATATTTCTACTAATTGTTAGAACCATTTTCGAGGTAGTTCTGGCTCGATAGATTATTCCTCATCAATTCTCTCCTTTGAAAATCGATAAGAAAGGGAAGCAAATATTATTAACCCGCTTGCCCGAATGTTTATATTCAGTAATCAAACAATTCATTAACCTATTTGCTTCCTCATTATATTTTTTTATTTCGCCAAATCCTCCAGTTTTCCAAACATGACCCTCTCTTTTCGCCCCTGTGTTACGCAAAGCCAAACTATTCCATTATGCTCTTTGAATGTGGGATATTGGAAACTTTCCCGCGATTCGAAACGATACTTTCTTTCCCATGTAATACCGTCTTTCGACACATCAATGTTGAATACTGACCTGCCGCGTTCCTGCCAACCTAGATAATAAATTCCATTAAATTTATCAAATGTTGGTTTTGAAGAAGATCCATTAGGAACCCAATCCCTGTATTCTCCTTTTGTCCAGGTTTTACCATCTTTACTCGTTGAAAAGACATAGTTTCCTTTATCCTGACGAATAATGGCCAACCAAGTCCCATCCGGTAATCTATTTACTGCAGGTTCACAAAGCATAATATCTTGGGGTTCATTAAAATGACCAACAACCTCGAACGTATCCATTTCCTTGTTTAGAATAGCGAGTCCATTTTGTCTTCCAGCATAATTATTAATAGCGACATAGGTTTTACCATCAAACTCTTTAAAGGAATCAAAAATATACAACCCATGCGTTTTTCTTGGCTTTGCGAATCCAAAACGGGCGGCATCATCATAAAAATGAATCGGCTGCATGTCAAAAGTGCCTTGCGCAGTTTTTAACTTGGCTTTGTATATGTGATTGGTAAATTTCTGTGTTTTGATATCGAAGTCCATGTACCATGTTTGCGATTGTCGTTTTTCTGGTTCTTCACTTGCGAAAAAGCATCTCAATGTTTTGTCATCCTTTTTGATAATCCGGGGCACAAAACAAGCTCCGCGTGGCAATGTGTCGTTCTCGAAGGGTTGTTCACCTCTAGCTATTGAAATAATGCGTTCCAGTTTCATTGTTTTCAAATTAACTATTGACATTGCAACGTAGATGAATGGCCAGTGTGACGATTCACCCGATTTAATATCATTGACTTCAGCTACAATATAAGCACGATCTTCGTCAAAAGTCATGTCTGCATCGTGAGCTCCTCTAACCTGCCAGGCTGTAGTGTTTATTAGTTTATCCATTATCCGATCCGCCTTGGCTTTTGCATCCCACTTCTTTGGAATCAGAGCTCGTTTTGCCTGAGGCCATGCTTTATATGGGAGAAAAAAAGCCAGGGAGAGAAAAATTATTAATACAGGTAGTCTGTTTAATTTCAGGTTGTTTAAGGGATATTTCATCTTATTTTTATTTATTATTAAATCTAAATTATTGGTTTTGTTTACTGTTTTAAGAATTGCAGTTTTTTTTCGTAATACAATTAAATAAAAGATTGATTTTATTTACAGCATATTCAAGGTGGGACAAGTACAGATTTGTAGAGGATTTTAAAAGAAGGATTAATAGTACTTATGGAATTTTCGCAACTTATTTTTGATGTCACCCATTTTTCAAAAACATTATTCCCAATTATTCCTTCTTTTTCAATTATTTTTTCGAAACAATACCTCAGCTCGCTTTCTATTAAACTGGTAGTACACGTAGCCTTACAATTCTTGTTTTCACTAATAATTTTTTCTACCCTTGTATACGTAATTTCCTTTACTCCATTTTTATATATAACTGAACCTTGCCAGATTGCTAATAAAGTGTTCCATGTTTTGTTCACCATATAAAAACTGCTATCCATTTGTTGCTGCAATTCATAGGTTACAATTATCCTATCGTTTATTAACTGCATTGCTTTTCCTGCATACGGGACTAGTAATAAATATAGCAGAACTCGAAACATATCCGTTACTTCAGTAAAATATTTTTTCTATAAACCATGAAACAAAAAAAGAAATAGAATTGGAGCAACAATCTTTACATACACTTTATACAGCGTATAACCGTGACAAACTCTCTCGATTAATTCAAAAGCTGATGACAAAGATCAATAATATAAAAAGAGCATTTATATAAGATATTCTCGAAACCTAATGATATTTTATCCTGTTGAACATTTTATAAATCCCTAACCCTACAATTAAGAACAAGTGTTCTCAAGACATAAATGGATTAGCAATTGATAGAAAAGAACAACAAGAATATGTTGATTACTGGCATTTTTGCAATACCACTGTTTTAAATATTTAAATTCCTTGAATAGTGTTTTCAAACTTATCTGATCAACAGCCAAATAAAAAATGCATCCTATATAAAATATGGTTAATACAGCTAATAGTTTTTAAGAAAGTTTAATACAAATCGAGTAGTAGTCAAATAGTATAAAAAAAGAAACATGATGGCAAAACATATTTTTGCAATGATATTAGATCCGCCAATGCCTGCCGATCAGATAAAAATAATTTAACTATAATTTATTTAAAAGCCGACAACAAAAAATATGTATTTTCTTATAGTTTTTTTCTAAATGTTGCTCAAACCAAAATGGCAAACTTTTTTAACCATTACTGTAGTCTTTCCACTTTTAAAATCATCTTATATGGCACGCTTATTTTTGTATTGTATACCTATAACATTTTTTTTCTTCTTCACCGAAAAAAAAAGCCAGAAATGGCATCATCTATTTAATGGGAAAGATTTAAAAGGCTGGGATAGCTATCTCGATTATGAAACCGACAGCTTTGGTAAGCCGGTTTCTCCCACTAAGCTCGGCTTCAATAACGATAGGTTAAAAGTATTTTCTGTTGTAATCGAAAATGAACTACCCGCCATACGTGTGTCAGGAAAAATTTGGGGAGGCTTATCCACTGTAGAAGAGTTTTCTGATTATCATTTACAGTTGCAGTTTAAATGGGGAAATACAGCTAATTGGGGTCATAAAAGAGGAAAGAAAAAAGATAGCGGATTGCTTTATCACGGGACAGGAGAACATGGAGCAAACAACGAGCCCTGGCTAAAATCACAGGAGTTTCAGATCGAGGAAAATAATACAGGAGATTACTGGGGTGTAGCAGGAGCTGGAGTAGAGATCAATACTATTAATACCGTTGGTCGAAAATACATATACAACCCAACAGGAACAGTTACTACTTTTAGCCAATCCAGTTATGCAGGTAGGCACTGTGAAAAGATAGTTGACGCAGAGTACCCAATTGGGCAATGGAACACATTAGACTTGTATTGTTTAAAAGGAATAAGCGTACATGTTGTAAATGGTAAGACTGTAATGGTCTTAAAAAATTCCTTTCAAGAGAAGGATGGGTTAAAAAAGCCTCTAACGTCAGGAAAGTTACAATTGCAATCTGAGGGAGCCGAATTATTCTACAGAAATATCCGGATACGTTCAATTAGTGAAATCCCGCCAGAGATATTAAATTAAAATTTCTATACGTCAGCCAATTTTTTATTCTCGATCATAATTACTAAAAATTTACATGTTAAGTTAAGCCGGACTACTTATTATAATGTGTACGCGAGCTGGAACAGTTGGGATACATTAAATATGCCGGCCCCTATAGTCCAGTATTAGGGGACCTAATCTATTTGATAGAGATTGATGGTAATGTGTAATGGTACAGATAATTTAACTGCCAATCCCGCGATGATAATTTGTCATCAGATATTATTGTAATCGTCATTACTTAATCTTTCCTAAATAATTTCAGTGGTGCGTTTATAACCCAATTCTACTAAAACCTCATATCAAGGGCCAGGAATAAATTACATTACATGCTACAGCGTTAAAAATTATAGAGAAACAAAGAAAAAACTTCAACACTATGCTGTACAACCTGAATTGGTATTTGATTTGCCTACTGCTAATGGTGCGAATAAGGCTCTTGGTGAGTGGACAAAAGCTGCAGGGATAGAAAAAAAGTTTACCTGGTCTTGCGCAAGGTTGAGCTTTCCCATCTTGTTGCAGGATGAAAATGTTGATTTAGCAACAGTTGCCTATCTCTTAGGACATACAACAACAAAACAGGTTAGCAAGGCATATAAAAGACATCGACCAAAAGATCAAGTAGCAACGATAAGTAAACTGCCAAGTGAGCAAAAGAAGGCGGTCAATTCTGCAAAAGTTGTAACATGCTATACTGGGGTAATTGGGGCTTACTTTATGGAGACATTTTGATATTAAACTTCTTAGCATCGTTGAATATTTTCCGGATATATTTCATGTCGTTGTGGAGAGTATTCGTCTTATTACCTAACGCCCTCAGATGCTGCTCATATCTTTCCAAAAACGCTGGCGTAATGTCGGTAAGTGGTAATTTCCGGTTGTTGTTATATTCTTTTAGCTTATTTATGATAGCTTTATTTTTATCATAAGTGCCAATTTTTCCTGCTGTATAGTTTTTAGCATTTATGTTAGTTGAATACTCAAAAAATCAACAGGCGGCTTCCCAAATATTTCATATTTTAAAGTTTTCCCAGTTGGAATTTTTTCTTGCGTTTCAACCTCTAACAGCCGCGCATGTACTCTGTCATTTTTGCGCTAAGCCGTCCGGAATTCTTATGATTCGTTTTAACCCTTTTGTTTTTTACATCCCATTCCGATTCCCTTATGTATTGACCAGGAGAGATGTAACTTGATTTTCTGTTTTTGGTGATTCTGAAATGAATGGGGTTTAAACCCTGATTGTTTAATTTGTCTTTTCTCAATGTTAATTTAATACTGCTTGCCATAATTTTTTACAGGGATTTGACATATACCGTACCAGTAAACGGGGACAACAATGGGGACAACATTCATGTTATCCGTTTACTTTCCGATACATTTAATTACGTTTAAATAATTTGTTAATTTCTCTAAATCAGTGTTTTAGAGTGTAATCAAATGTTTTCCTATGTTATCATGACAGTCCAGGTGGGACCACAACATTAAGCCTTACATTTTTGATTTTTAATCAGTTATGTGAGGCTTTTTTTTTGGGGGGGGGTAAACATAGGAACAACATTTGGGTTATGGCCGTTTTATTACCATCAAAACAAAGTGAGCTGTCCCAATGCCTGCGGAATGCTGGGGGTAAGCGCTTTACTGCCGGAAACAGTATATACCGGAGTTTCCTGGTACCTCGAGGCAATGACAATATGAGTGGCAGCAGCATGCCTGCAAAAAAGATCACGTACCAGATCAGGGTTGTTGTTATCAGCAGAAAGATGGGACAGGAACAGGTGGCTCATGTGTGCCGGCCTGCAGGATAGAAACAGATCAAGCGCTTCTTTATTGGATAAGTGCCCGCGCCCTCCACTGATCCTTTTTTTAAGATGATAGGGATATCTGCCGTTCTGAAGCAAAACCTCATCATAGTTGGCTTCCAGGAAAGCAGCATGGCATCTCTTGAAATGGGTACTTAAGTTTTCGCAAACTTTCCCGATATCGGTAAAAACACCAATACAGGTGTGGCCATCCTCCACGGTAAAGCTATGCGGGTCTGCAGCATCGTGATGTTTTAAAAAAGCGCTCACCAACAGGGCGCCAATCTGGACGGGCACTCCTGCAATCAACGGACGCACCAGGTCAGGATCCAACGGCAAGCCAGTATGACGGAGCGTATCGGAAGATATATATACCGGAAGCTGATATTTTTTTGAGAGCACTTCAAGCCCCCGGATATGATCTCCATGTTCGTGAGAGATGAATATGGCTTTTACTTTCTTTATAGCCAGTCCCAGCCTGTACATTCTTTTCTCGGTTTCCCGGCAGGATAAGCCGGCATCTATCAACACAGCCTCCTCATCGTTGCCAATGTAATAACAGTTACCGTTACTGCCGGAATTAAGAGAGGAAAGATGGAGGCTGGTCATGCTGCAAAATACCTTTTTTATTTAAACCACCTCCTGTTCCTGGGATAATAATAGCAAATACCTGCAACTTCACTGTACGAAATGATATTTTATACGCCAATTTAACTATTACATCTGCGCTGATAATACGTCAAATTTTTAAGTACCTTTGGAATAACATACGAAGATGAAAATACGTTGCAAATTGTTAAGATAAATTCACACTAAAAAAAATATATGAACGTTGCAAAATCTATTGATCTGGAGATTGCTCAATATTTACCGCACTTAAACGCAAAGCAAAAGAAAACAGTGCTCACCGTTGTTAAAACATTTGCAGAAGAGCAAAAAGATTGGTGGGATGAAATTAGTATGGAACAACAGGAAGCTATTGAAAAAGCCCTGGAAGAAGTAAAAGCAGGTCAAGTGACGCCTCATGCTGATGTAATGAAAGCATACGCTAAATGGCTGAAGTAATAGAGATATTCTGGTCGGATAGTGCCAAAAGTAGCTTTCAGCATATTATTGCATATCTGGAAAAGAACTGGTCTGAAAAAGAAGTGGCAGCATTTGTAAAACGTGCCTATGCAATGCTATCCACTATTCAAAGATATTCTGAAATGTGTCGGCCTTCAATGAAAAGAAAAAATGTACGAATCGGGATTTTGGATAAACACACTCAACTTGTCTATCATTATACACCACGAAAAAAACAAATAGAAGTTCTTTTATTTTGGGGGATAAAACAAAATCCATTTCTCTTATATATTTATTATTGTTTTTGGCCACAAGGAACCTTAAAATAAGATTTTTCATGCTTCCTACGTGTAATTTAAGCCTGTTCAAGGAACTCCCCGGAGAAAAATTTCATATCGGTTTGAAATAGTATTGTTAAAATACATCATTTATGATATCTTTTGTTATTCAGCTACCTTTATCCTTTCTATAACAATCAACCCATGCATAAAACTTTCTTTTTAATTACGTTTTTGATTACACTGACAAGCATGTCCTGTCAAACAAGCTCATCAAAAGAAGCAAAAACATACAGCAACCCATTGCAGGTAAAATTTGGCGATCCTTATGTACTGCGCGCATCTGATGGCAAATATTATATGTATGGTACCGGTGCCGGAGCCAAAAATGGTTTTGCGGCTTATTCTTCGGAAGATTTAACAGACTGGAAATGGGAAGGCCAGGTTTATTTTGGTAATAACAAAAACGGCTGGGGCGAACATTCTTACTGGGCGCCGGAAGTATATGAGCGGAATGGCAAATACTATATGTTCTACAGTGCCCACTGGAAAGTAAACCCTAACAAGGAAGAAGAAAATTTTAAGATCGGCGTGGCCGTAGCCGACAAGCCTGTAGGCCCTTTTACTGATATGCAGGACAAGCCCATCTTTGATCCCGGCTACCCTATTATTGATGCGAACGTATTGTTTGCGGAAGATGGGAAAACCTATTTATATTACTCCAGGTGCTGTTATAAACATCCTGTTGAAAGTGAAGTAGCTGCATGGGCAAAACAAAAAGGATGGTTCAATGAAATTGAAGAAAGCTGGGTGTATGGCGTGGAAATGAAACCGGACTTCAGCGGAGTAATCGGGGAACCGGTATTATTATTACGCCCACCTGTAAAAATGGATGATACGCAGGCGGAATGGGAAAGTCGCTCCGTAACTTCTAAAGAAGTAAACCGCCGCTGGACAGAAGGCTCTTATATCTTCAAAAAAGGTGATACCTATTACATGATGTATTCCGCCAATTATTTTGGAGGACAGAATTACGCGGTTGGCTATGCTACATCAAAAAGTCCGCTCGGGCCCTTTGAAAAAGCAGCCAATAACCCTGTTTTGCAAAAGAACACAGCTACAGGCGGTATTGTAACCGGTACCGGCCACAACAGTATTACCTACTCGCTCGATGGTAAAACGATGCTCTGCGTGTACCACGGCCGCACCAGCAAAACCGGCGATGAGCGGGTAGTATTTATTGACAAAATGAATGTTTCTGAAAACGGTGTCTTAACCGTTGAAGGGCCAACAACCGATCCGCAGCAGGCGCCCTAAGGCATTGCTTATTTCTTTTCGGAATTAATTTCTTTAATGCGTTGCTGCATTTCTTTTAATAAGAGCGGATAAGCTCCTTCCGGCATATTGCCATGATCATAACCCTCCAGTTCAAACAGTTTGGTTTGTTTGTGGCCGGTCAGCTTCATCATACGATACCAATAGGCGTTTTCCTCATAACGCCCAAACAACTCCAGCTCCCTGTCGCCGGTTATTAATATGGTAGGAGGCGCATCTTTTCTCACAAAATACAGTGGGGCCATAGAGTCGATCACCGGTTGCAAGGCATCAATACCCTGTTCTTTTCTCACGGTAAAATGCGTTATGGCCTGCCCGCTGAAAGGGATTAAAGCAGCCACACGATTGGCATCAATATTATATTTTCCCAGGTAAGTTTTATTTAGTGCCACCATGGATACCAGGTAACCACCTGCCGAATGCCCGGATAAAAAAATAAGCTGCTCGCTTCCGCCATATTGTTTTATATGCTTAAACACCCATGCTACTGCTGCTGCTGCATCTTCAATATATGCCGGTGCTTTTACTTTGGGGGACAGGCGATATTCCACCGTAGCAATGGCATATCCTTTATTTTTCAAAGGTTCCGGTAAATCGCGATGTCCACCAGTGATGCCACCACCATGAAGCCAAACAATGGTAGCGAAATTTTTTATTCCTTCAGGATAATACAGGTCCAGCACGCACATAGAATCTTTATAACTATCTTTTTTATATTCTTCCTGGGGATAATATTTAATATTCTTGACTGTTTTGTAGATCGGTTGTGCAAAAGAGGCCGCACTGATCAGAACGAGACTTAAAAAAGCAATTATTTTATTCATAAGCATGCTAAGCTATAAAAAAAATGGGACCGTCTGAAAACAAAAAAGGTCCTTCCGTAGAAACGGACTGACCTCTAACGATTGCTTGCCATATGAAAAATTTGAAAAATCTGTTTTATTCACCCTTCAAATCCTCTCTGCACTTTCATTAAACCTTTGGCTTAATTACAATACAAAAGTAATTATGATAAATACAACTTTAAAGCCAGTTTTTTGTCATTTATACCTTGCCCAGTAATATTTTTTAAAAGGAACAGCAAGTACAGATCAGTGTTTCACGCAATTGTAATGATTACAGCCAATCACCTGCAGAGCTAGCCCTGATAATTTTGGCCCAAGCTGATTCCAGATTTTGTATGCAGGTCTAAGGTGCATTTTTTCGCAAAAAAATAATAAAAAAGCTGTAACAAACCCTGTTACTATTATACTAACCGTATAACAGTATTGAAAATTAAACAAACAACAATGAAGAGAGTAACGACTATTGACACCTTATGGACAATTTTTGGTTCGATAGTCAGAGAGGAAGCACAAGCTTATCATCAAAGCTTTTCAGGAAAAGAAAATCTTACCGAACTTATGAGTGAAAAAGAAAGTATATTGTATGCAACAGGCAGCAACCATCCGGATAGAGCAGGCCACATTGTGCATTTTTTAATAAACAGGAGTACACGGTAAAACCAATCACACAATAAAAACCGATTTGTGAGTAGTAGTAAGGAAAAGATCTTTCTTGAACTGGTGAACCGGCATAAAGGTATCCTGCATAAGGCGTCGCGTATGTATGCAAGCGATCCCGAAGACCAGCAGGACCTGCAACAGGAAATAATGATCCAATTGTGGAAGGCATTTGAATCGTTTAAAGGCGAAAGCACTTTCTCTACCTGGATGTATCGCGTGGCCGTTAATACCGCAATCACCTGTTTTAAAAAAGAAAAAAAGCGAACAGACACTTTTAGCAACCAGGAAGCAGGAGAATCAGAGCAGGAAGAATACAATAGCAGTAAAGACGAGCAACTGGAAGTTTTTTACAAGGCCATCCAGTTATTAAGCCCCATAGAAAAGGCACTGATGTTTTACTATATGGAGGGTCTTTCCCATAAAGAAACCGGGGCCCAATTAGGCCTGAGTGAAGGTAATGTGAGGGTAAAACTAAGCAGGGCAAAAGAAAAATTGCAAAACATTATTACAACAAGACAATATGAACTTCGAAGAACTAAAAAATAACTGGCAAAAGGAAAGTGCCGAGGATGTGCATATTCCTTCCAGGATAGCACAGCTTAAAGAAGCGCACCACCCGTTAGAACAGCTGCAGAAGAACATGAAAAAAGAGTTCTATGCACAGATAGCAGCTATCGTGCTGATCGCACTCTTTCCATTTCAGTTTGGGTTTCCGGCGGAGCAATACATTATTTACTATACATCCTATACAATGCTTGTAGTTATATCAGCCTATTACATATTTGGATTTTACAGATTTTACAGGCAGGTAGGGCTTTACAACGGCGATACCCGCAGCAGCCTGTGGAACATATACTACGAACTACGGCTGAACATGGAGCGTTACCAGTCTTTTGGGTTTTTACTGCTTCCACATTTCTTAATTACCCTCGGGCTGGCAATTTTTGGCAAGATGGTACAAAAAGGCAAAACGCTCGCTGATCTTACAGAAGCCCAGCAATTTTCCCTGATCATAATTGTTTTGGTAGGCACATTGGCTGTAGTAGCAGCTATTGTACTCTGGGTAAAATATATATATGGTCGCTATGCAAAAAAAATAGAGTATTTGCTGAAAGAAATGGCAGAGGATGAGTAAGGTAAATATACTTTCGCGGCTAATCTGAAAAAAACGGGAGAATTGTAACAAACGGTAATAACTATATACTAACTGGATTAAAGATGTAATGCAAAGGCATTAAGCTTATCACACCTTTTAATAAAGATTTTATATTCAATAAACAAACTCTAAACCATGGTACACAAAATGAAATGTGCGCCAGGCACTCTATTGGGGTATGCCAGGCAAATGATGATCTCCTCTTTTCTTCTTTTTGTAATTTCTTCTTTTTCGGCATATGCCCAAACTGTGCTAACCCCGGGTGATATATGCATGGTAGGCTACTACAGGGTAAGTGGCACTAATGCAGGGTTTTCTTTTGTAACACTGAGGAAAATAACTAAAGGGACCTTTGTTTACTTTACAGATAAAGGAACAAACGGGACAAACGGATGGATTGACTCAAACGAAGGATATTTAAAATGGACCATAGGAAATGCTTCTGGCCAGGATCTTGAAGCAGGAGCTATCGTGACTGTGGTTTCGCCACAATCTGCGGGAGGAATGGCTGTTAATATGCGCAACGCTGGGGGTGCCACATCCACTATTACAGCTGAATTTGTCAATTCATCCAGTCCCTCTAACGGATTTTCGCTTGGCGCAGGAGGCGATCCCATACTTGTATTCCAAACAAAATCGGCTGATAAAAACTTCGACCAAATCACAGATGTAAAGCTGCCGATAGCAGAGGTAAATTTTATTACCGGTATCACTACTGATTATAATCCCCTTACAATAAACAGCATTACAAAATGGAACAATGAGAACGGACCAACATCTGCTAATGAATCAACCGTTCCTCCCGGCCTTGCCAACGGAACCGACTGTATTTCTTTGGGAACCGCAGGAATGAATGAGAATTACGCCTTGTATACCGGTCCTTTAAATGGTTCGAAACAACAAATAGCAGCTAACATCAACGACGCAGGTAACTGGAACCTAATTTCTTCCGCCACTACCGCTACAACTATTACGCTTAGCAACTTTGCAGCTAACATTTCCCTGCCGGTAACTTTTGGTAAAGTGCAGGTTGTGATAAAAGAAGATAAGCTGCTGGTAAACTGGCAAACAGAAAAAGAAACTAATAATGACCATTTCGAGATTGAAGCATCCAAAGATGGAAAAACATTTACCACAATTGCAACCATACCCTCCAAAGCTATTAACGGAAACAGCGAGGAGAAAATCACCTATGAATGGACCTCAGGGGTTGCATTATCTTTATCTGTAGTACCACTGTTTACATTGCTCCTGGGTTCTTTTATACCTCTTCGCAGAAAAGCGGTACCCCGTTTGGTAATTGCAGTTATTGTAATTATTAGTATTGGTTGCAATAAAAGCTCAGGTGATATAAGTACAACTGATAGCTACTATGTAAGAATAGCCCAGGTGGATAAAGACGGAGCTACAACTTACTCCAAAGTGGTCCGGGCCAGCAAGAAGTAGCCTGTTATTTTGAAGCTGAAGCATGATTCTCTGAAAGTATCGTCGGCATTGATTTTAAGAAAATACTGATGAGCAACAATATGCATTTCATGTTTCTCTTTTTGCATCCGCCTTCTGGCGGGCTGCTGCAGGCGCTATTTTAGTTTTAAAGGGCCTGCAGCAGGGCACAATAAGCTATAAATTGCAGATACTGATCTAAATCATATTCTTTGTGGATCCAAATTATGATCTTCGCAGGTATTTTAAAGCAGATCAGATCATTATGACAAATAAGCAGCATCCAATGCACTCCTTTCATATCCCTGTAATGGGTTTGGCCTATACTATTGACACGCCCATAAAAGTTGCCCCGTTTGGTATCTCTTCAGTATTATCCATCTGTGATGATGAGCTGGTGGAAAAAATGAGAGCCTTTTATAGCAATAAATTTAAACTGCCTTATGAAGAAATATCAAAAAAGATACATGATTACCGCGCAAAGCGCATTACAGAATATCTGAACATAGTAGATGTACTGGTGAAAGAGAAATTCCAGGCATTTAAAAAGGAATTGACAGAAAGTAAAAAAGCACTGGAAAGCTATATTTCTACCCTGCCTAATAAATCTGAGTTTAGAAAAAAGATACAGGATCTTATTAAAGATGGCAATACATTAAAAGAACAGGTTGTCAATTACATTGAAACGCATTTATGCCCCGGCAAAATTGATGTGAACATAATGACAAAAGTAGATAAGGAGAATTTTGAAAATGATGAGCAACTGCCGGTAGCTTACAACGATGCACATGCATCGCTCCGTGGGTTTGCCAATAGTACCCTGGACTCATCTGTTGTGCTGTCTGCAGGTATGAACCCCAGGCTGTACAGCTATTTTGAAAACTTCAGTGATTTTTATCCCGATGAAAATTTCCATCTTAAAAAGAAAATTATTCTGAAAGTAAGCGACTATAGGTCGGCCTTTATCCAGGGTAATTTTTTAGCCAAGAAGGGGCTTTGGGTTTCGGAATATCGTATTGAATCGGGGTTAAACTGTGGCGGCCATGCATTTGCCACTGAAGGGCTTTTAATGGGGCCTATATTAAAAGAGTTTCGCGAGAAAAAAAATGAGCTGGTTTCATCTGCGCATGGGTTAATGGTAACTGCTTTGAAGACTAAAAACTTACCGGTACCATCTCAGCCTTTATCTTTAAAAATTACAGCACAGGGCGGGGTAGGCACCGCTGAAGAACATGCTTTCTTACTGGAGCATTACCAACTGGATAGCGTGGGCTGGGGCTCGCCGTTTTTATTAGTGCCGGAAGCTACAACAGTAGATGAGGAGACCCGACAGCTGCTTTGTAAAGCCAAAGAAGATAGTTTTTATTTAAGTAATATTTCCCCGCTGGGTGTGCCATTTAATACTGTGAAAGGCGCCACTAACGATTACTGGAAACAAAAACGTATAGAAGCCAATAAAGCAGGAAGCTCCTGTCCCAAGAAGTTTTTATCCTTAAATAAAGAATACGATCCTAAAGGTATTTGTACCGCATCTAAAAAATACCAGGATAAAAAACTATTTGAGCTGGAGGCGGATAAGGAGGAAATTTCCGCCAGTGAATACCAAAAAAGGAAGAATGCTATAACCGACAAGGCCTGCCTTTGTGTGGGTTTGGCCAACACAGCCTATATGGAAAATGGTATTGATATAAAAGGTCAGCAGCAAGGGGTAGTTATTTGCCCGGGACCTAACCTGGCTTATTTTGACAGGCAGGTATCATTAGCGGCTATGACAAAGCATATTTATGGAAATGCAAATGTATTAGCAACAACAAACAGGCCTCACATGTTTGTAAACGAGTTAAAACTGTATATAAACTATTTCAAAAAACAAATAGCTGCCTTACCCGAAGATGCAGCTACTACCCAGGTTAAAAAATGGTATGCTTTTAAAAATAATCTCCTGGATGGGATTGCCTATTATAAAGACCTGTTCCGGCAATTGCACTACTTTTCTTCCGATAGCGGGAATTTACAGGAGCAACTGGAAAAGTACCAGAATGAGCTGGAACAAATAGAAGTAGCACCGCTTCAACCGGCATAGTATTCTTATTTATAACTAATTAAATATTAGTAATAAACACCGTATAAAAAAACCTTTACCCTGAAGCGTGAGGAGTTATTTTTTTGCATTTTCGAATACATAGGCAGATACCTGCTTTACTTCTTCGCTGCTCAACCGTGCTTTTTTGGACATAGAGGCCAGCACCGGGCGTAGCTCTTCGTATGTTTGCGAAGCCACAGCCTTATCCTTAGCTTTATGGCATTTAGTGCATTTGGTAGTAAAAATAACCTGCCCCGCATTTATTGTCTCCTGGCTGGTGCTGACCTCAGTTGCTAACGGAATTATGGCATCGGTAGCCGTTGGAGACGCCTTGGGCGTACAGGCAATAATTGCAATCACTCCTATATATGCCACTATCAGTATTTTTTTCATAACCTGTTATTTACTTATTAAAAGCAAATAATAAGCCATTTTACAATTTCATGACAATAGTTTTTCATGAACGTTGCTGACAGAAGCAATTATCAAATAATTACAGGTTAACTTTTAAGGCTTTTTACCTTAAAACCTGATGCAACGGACCTGATACGAACCAAAAGCGCCGCGATCTCGTTGCGCCTGTCGGAAGACAGGTTTTCCAGCAAATCTATTTCTCTTGTAAAATAAACATCCGAATCCACAATTTCATTAGGCGTTCTGCCCGAAAAAACCTTCAGATATAGTGATAATATTCCTCTCATGACCTTACTATCGCTATCACCCGAGTAATAAACCCTGCCATCTCTATACTCCGCATCCAGCCAGATCCTGGATTTGGTGAGTCTGATCAGCTTTTCATTGGTACGCTCTATAGCAGTAACGCCGGGAAGCAGCGTACCCAAATCAGCAAAATACCGGAAGTATCTGAACTTACTTTTAACCTGGTCAAAGATCCCTTCAAAATCAGTAATGATCTTGTCCTGTATTTTGTTCAAATGCATAACTGAAGTTTTATTCCGATGTATCGGATGTGATTAGGCAAGTATGTACCAGTGAAACATTAAATATCTTTCTTCTCCGGGACGTGCAGTTATTATCCATTCAATTCTGATCAATGATTATCAACAAAAGCGCTGCCGGAATTTGTACCGTAGCATCGATCCCATATTTTCATCAAACGGAGAAAATTCAAAAATATTGCCCTTTCCGGCAACATATATTTACTAACACTAACAATTTCTGCATCTTGCTCAAAGCCCTGAAAGAGAGGCTATTGAAAAATACATCATCGTTCCGGACCTGTATGTTATGTTATTATTTTAATTTTCAACTCAACCCAGGATAAATGATTATACATTTATAATTAAATACAAATACACACCGGTCTGAGACCGGCGCCAAACGAAGGTCAGCCCACACTCATTTCCATGCTACAAACCGCGCAAGGACTTTAAAAAAGCAAACAAAAGCCGCTTCATTTTAGAAGCGGCTCCAATAATGACCTATTTTGTATTAATTGCCTCCTTTGTACCTGCTAAGCTGTAATTCCTGTATAACTATACGTTCAGGCGATTGTATTTTGATATTGGTAAACGGAGTGGTTGGGAAAAATATGCCTGTCATCACGCTCAGACCGTTATCTGTGAATAATTCTACTGATGCTACATCTAGCACCAGCGTCATATCCATTTCTTTGTTATCCGAAAAACGTGGTGCAAAATGTCTTTTTGCAAAATCCTTTTCAAACGATGTATCACCACTTTTGCTACGGTCAATAAAATACTGGTTTGCTTTGGCATCAAAGCCGATTACAACCTCTTCTCCCTGCGCGTTAGATAAAAGAACATTGAATGATTTTGCGTTGCTGGTCGTTAGTTTTAATATAGCTGCACCGTCCAGCTTTTCTGCTTTTTTAGTTACATCAAAGCTTCCTGCTTTTATATTTTTTAATACGATGCTTTTCCCAAAAGTTGTGTACAGCTCTTTTACAGGTTCGGAAACCACAAGATATTGATGGCCTGTTTTTTTAACAGAAAGCTCCCTTGCAATGGTAGTAGCGCTGCGCCAGTTTTTAGTAGGCACCACGTTGGCGTATTGCCAGTTGCTCATCCATCCAATCAATACTTTGCGATCTCCGGTATTGCTCCATGTAACGCCGGCATAATTATCCGGGCCATAATCCATCCAGCGGATTTGTGTATCAAAAGGTTTAAAAGCCGATCCATCAAAATCCCCTACAAAATATTGTGTGGCCGATCCGCCGTTTGGTCCGCCAGGGTTCAGGTTTACGATCAGTACCCATACCTGTTTGCCATCAACGGTAAAAGGAATCAGATCAGGGCATTCCCATACTCCACCATGCGCACCGATGTTTTTACCAAACTTGCTTTCTTCTTTCCAGCTTTTCAGATCAGGCGAGGAATAAAAAGTGATATGATCCAAAGTAGCTAATGTCATGATCCATTTTTGAGCAGGCTCGTACCACATCACTTTAGGGTCGCGGAAATCGCGGATACGGGGGTTAGGCAATACGGGGTTGCCTTTGTATTTAGTCCAGGTTTTGCCTTCATCTAAGCTGTAGGCAATACCCTGCGTTTCATAAGTATCAAAGCCCTCTTTTTCTATAGTGTGGCTATGGTTAGTATAAATAGCTACCATGGCATTTTTACCAAAACCAGCGGTATTATTTACATCTATCACAGCGCTGCCGGAAAAGATAGTACCCAAAGCATCGGGGTATAAAGCAATAGGCTGCTCTTCCCAGTTTACCAGGTCGGTGCTGGTGGCATGGCCCCAGTGCATAGGACCCCATACCGGCTCGTTAGGGTTGTGCTGAAAGAACAGGTGGTAGGTGCCGTTATAATACACCATACCGTTGGGGTCGTTCATCCAGCCCTTTTTAGGCGTGAAGTGAATAAGGGGACGGTGGGGTTCCCGGTCCGTGCCATTATCCTGCGCCATTACGGTTACGGGAATGAATAGCATGAGGAGGATCATTCTTTGCAAAAAAGATGTCAGTTTCATTTCTTTCAATTTCATCATGATTTTAAATTTTTAAGTTGCCTGATCAATGTATCCATGTCTTTCTCAGAATAATACTTTTGTACCAGGTCGCCGTTTTTGGTGTACAGCGCCATAAAAGGTAATGTATTAAGGTTATAATATTTTTTTATAAAGAACGAATTCCCTTCTGTGCCAACATACACATTACTGTATTTCTGAAAACCGAACTGTTTAATGAAATCTTTTACAGATGCTAAAGGATAGTAGGTAATCATTGCTACAGATGCCTTACCAAACGTTTCCTTATTTTTAATAAAACTGCTCATCAGCTTTTCGCAATGATCGCAACCGGGGGCAAAATAAATCAGCACGATGGGTTTACCAAAGGGAAGCTGCTCCGCTTTAAAGAATCTTCCATCTGCCTGCAACACCTGGAAGGGAGGCAGCTTATTCTTCTGCGCATGGCCGGTAGCTGTCAACGCCAGGAACCAAAGAAATATCCCGGCTGTTTTTAAAAACTTTAAATACCTGTTTACATCATTCATCTTTATCTGGTCGTTACCCAAATTTAAATTATCATAACACATTCATTAATCATTCTCTTCACTTTATTTCTCCCATATAGAAGCAAGTTCCCATCCTTTGAAGCTGACGAGCCGGGCAGACCCTTTTTCAGCAAAAAGCTGGATACCTGTTTGTGATTCAGAAGGATAGGAAACCATGCTCAATACCACTTTTCCCTGGTTGGTAAAAATCTCTACTGAAGATTGATCCACCAATATATGAAATCTTACCTGGTTGTTTTCTGCTTCTACCGGCGCATACATTTTAGTTGCAAACTTTTGAGTAAAATCTGCCTTCTCTGTAAAGTCTGTGCAATTCGTTCTGTCAATGTAAAGGCCTGACGTTTTGGGGTCATAACTCAACTTCAATTGCCTTCCTTCGCCAACCAGCAAATTGAAACCGAACACAGACGAAGTTTCCGTGCTGAATACAGCTTCTATTTCATACGTATTTTTTGAAGGTTTAAATTCCCGAAGCTCCATTGTACCATTAACGGTTTTGTTGGAAAGCTGTACCGGCGGCCTTCGTAGCTTTGTTAAAGCCTGTACAGGGCTTTGTACCAGCCGTATGCCTTCGGGGAAATTTTTTAAGGCGATAGCTCTTGGTAACGACTGGAACCCTTTTCCCCAGGTGGATGGCACATTTCTCGAATAATCCCAATTGCCCATCCACCCCATAAATACGGGTTGGTGCTCCGGATTTTCAGGAAAACGGTAAGACCTTGTGGCATAAAAATCGGGACCATAATCCAGCCAAAGACCATGCTGCAAACCTTTGGGCTGAAGCACGTTGGAAAAAAGAATATGGTCAATACGAATATAGCCCCACTGTTCATCAGAAGCATTATCTACAATCTGTATCACCGCTTTTTCCCCTTTCAGATCGCTTACATCCCAGCCATCCCATTTCAGCAGGTCGCTGTTATCGCCTGTTGCAGATCGTACTACTTTTTGATCCACCAATAAATTGATGCAGGCTTTCCCGGGAAGATTTCCACCTGCAATTAAAAAATTGATCACCGGTTCTGTAATAACAAAAACAGATGAAGTGAGTGTACCGGTATTTGTATTGCTTCCGTTAAGGGAATTGGCATCGCCTCTGCCAATGCGTACCACGGAATCACTATCATCCGGGCGATTACCAAAAGCGGTTCCGGTCATTTTCCAATTCTCATAGCTGAGGGCATCAAATGATTCAAACACTTTCCCCGGAAGACCAACGCCGTTTTTTAAAAAAGCAACTGTTGCCGCATCAGCCCGAAACTGTTTCCCGTCAAAGTCTCCCATAAAATACTGAACGCGGTTAGGCCCCTGGCCAATGAGCAATACCCATTTCTTTTTACCGGGCTCGCCTTCTACTTCCATCTCAAACAGATCGGGGCATTCCCAGAAAGCGCTTCGCGGGCCTAAATCGCCAAATTCACCCGTATAAGTCCATTCTTTTAAATTGCGCGAGGAGTAAAAATGTATTTTTTTAATATCAGGCACCGTTACTGCCATTACCCATTTTTGAATAGCATCGTGCCAGAACACCTGCGGATCGCGGAAAAATATTTTACGCACGTCCAGCACCGGGTTGCCTTCGTAGAAATTAAAATTGATCCTGTCGTTGCTTACCGATATGGCCTGCTTTTCTGGCAAACTATCGCCAGGGTGGTGCATGGTATAAACAGCGATCATACTGTTAGCACCAAATCCCGCTGTATTGTCCTTATCAACAACTACTGATCCCGAAAAATAAGAAAACGATCTGTCGCCGCCCTTCATGGGATAAGGAAGCTCCTGCCAGTGTACCAGGTCTTCAGAAACCGCATGTCCCCACCAGAACAAATGATACTTACCCTGAGTGTAGATCAAGCCATCGGGATCGCCTATCCATCCTTTCTTTGGGCTAAAGTGAAACTGCGGGCGATATTTTTCATCATACTGTGCATGCAGCTGTTGCAGGCTGTATACCAACAGTAAATAAACCAGCGCAGCAATGCTTTTGCTATATAGATATACTTTTTGCATGAATTAATGAGCAGATATTTTTAGATCGCTTGCTACAATTTTAATCTTATCAGCGCGAAGGCTCCATACATTATCCTGTGCACGGTACACACGGTTGGTGAGCGCAACTTCATTGTTTAAAAAAAGCGCTGCAATGTAGTTGTCAATGATCAGGCTGAAATAATAATTTTTACCTGCTTCAAAGTTAAACGGCACCCTGGTAATTTCCGACCCGTTATTATAGGCCGCTATCCTTTTGGATGCCGGCTCGAAACGTATAACGTAAGTTCCGTTTTTATCAGTACCCGCATTAAAACCAACAGAAGCGGTACCGCTGGTATTGCTAAAATTGATGCTGCCGCTGATCTTCACCGTTCCCCTAATTTCACCAAACTGAAACCCTGCTATAGCAGCCGTACCATCAATGGTATAATTGGAACCTGATTGCGTTGCTGCGCCATCCTGCCCTTTAACAGAAAGCTCTGCTGTTTTAGCAAAATAAGCCTGCACCGGTTCGGGAATTTTTACGCCAAGATTGCCATTGCTTAATTTTACCAGCTCATGACTGATTAAATTGCCGGCCCAGGTGCGTGTGCCATTATCATTTTCCGGGTTACGGCGGTGCGCCCATGCAAAAGCATAATACTGTGTGCCGTTGGAGGCCATGCGACCTGCATAAAACTGGTGGCCATCAAACATATCATTGCCGCCGGCAGGCTTTGTCCACGGACCGGCTGTAGAATTAGCTACACGATAATGGGTACCCGGCGTACCCGACCAGTCCTCGGCGAAAAGCATGTAATACTGATTGCCCCACTTGAATATATCGGCACATTCCAGCATCAGGTAATCGCCTTCCACATTTAAAGTACCACGCACCTGCCAGTTGTTGGATGCGGGATCTGTTGTTTTGTAAACAAGCAGTACTCCTTTTCCAGCTTGCTGGGCGCTTACCAGCATCCAGTATTCCTTAAACTCATCGTTGTAAAAAACATAGGGATCGCGGAATTCATTCATATTAAATCCCTGCGGCGCTTTCAATGAAAAATCTTTCTTGGCCCAGCTCTTCAAATCGGTGCTGGTGGCATACATTACTGCTTCACGGCTATTTGCTGTTGTCCAGCCAGGGTTATTGTTCTGCAGCCAGCTGCTGCTACCATTGTGGCCGGTATAATAAAAATAATAGGTACTGCCTGCTTTTACCATAGAACCTGTACCAACCAGGTGATCCTGTGTAGCAGCGTTCCCATAAGCAATCGTTTCGCCCTCGTAATTATAGTCGAGCAGGTTGCTTGTAGTAAACTGGTGAATGGGATGCTGGCCCGGACTGCTTTGCTTTACCCTGTCCGGCGCATCGTGCAGGAAGAACAAATGAAACTTGCCATCCAGGTAATAAGGCATTACATCACCCACCCAGCCCGCATAGCCAGTACTTCCGGCTGTTGCAGGAGCTGTAGGCTTAGGATAAATATTAAACGCCGCCTGTGGCTCCGGTTCGGGAATAATATTGTTCCCGTTATTTTTATTGCAACTGCTGAACGTGAACAGTATGCTTGTAACAAAACAAAAAGAATTAAAAAGCATTTTCATTATATAGAGTTTAATGATCTTTTAAATAATCAATTGCATTTTTAGTGATCCTGCGGATATTACCGATATAGGCATTGGTGGTCTTCCCTCCGTTTAATGGTTCGGAATACCAGTCATAAGCACCAAATGCAATAATGATCACATTGGCATTATCGCCTGTTTTCCATTCGGCAATACCCACACGCCCGTCTAAATGATCGTCCCAGGCTTCGGAAGCAAGGTTGATACCGCCGGTTTGCTCGCGCCAGGTAGCACCATTGCCATAACCACCCCATTCTGGTAAGAACCACCAGGCCGTATGGTTTTGCCTGAATGTTCCTTTTTCAAGCAGCCATGCTTTACCCGGTTCGTAGGTTTCAATGCCTGCAAATACGGGATGATCTTCGCGGGTACGGAAAGAAATACCCCAGTCATTATTCTGTTCAATAAACCCGGCGTTACCAAAATCGCCAAATGCGTTATTAGGTCCGCGGCCTTGCGGAACAATGCCCAGCGCTTCTACATAACGCGTAGCATAAGTAGTAAGCAGCAGGTTGCCTCCGTTGGCACGATAGTCTTTAAGCGCATTTACGACGGTGGAGGTGAGAGCCGCTGCCGGCAAATCCTGCGCCTCGTCATAATGCCACCAGATCACTTTATAATTAGTAAGCCTGCGCCCTGTTTCAATACTCTGGAAGGAGATATAATCTGCCGCAGGGTAGTTTAAGAAAAACCAGTCTGCCGCAGCTTTCTCATCAGGGTCTACAATAGCATCTCGCGTAGCTGCAAGGCCCAGGAACGCATATTCGTTTACTGAATTGCTGATCACCGTTACCCTGTAAATCGCAGTAGCGCTGCCAGATGACACTGTGTACGATACAGGCCCTGTAAAGTTTTGCGGCACACCGCTGGCGGGAGATATTTGAATATTGCTTTCAAGCTGTATCTGCGGCGTAAGATTGCTTAGGTTAACCCCATCAGGCAATAGCACGGTAATGCTTTGCGTAGACTGATCAATAGTACCTGCCACACCGTTGATCGTAAAAGATTTTAACGGAGGCGTGATGATAGCTCTAACGGTATAGTCCTTATACAGGTTGCCATTGGTGATGCGGTACTTAACATCTCCTGTAAAATTAACGGGCGCTCCTGGTGCAGGCGACAGGGCCGCTGCTGCAGGCAACTCTATAGATGGAGTGAGAGCACTAAGGTTGGTTCCAAAAGGAAGCCGCACCGTGATAATACCTGTTTTATAATCTATCTCGCCCTGTTGCTGGTTGATGCTGAATGATTGCAGATGCACGTCAGCATTTGTATCAAAATTGCTGTCGGATCCTTTATCACATCCTGTAAACAGTGCAGTAAATAATACCGCCAAAATTATATAGGGAAGAATGGTTCGCTTTTTCATTTTTCAAATTTTTAATTGCCTGAATTAATAACCGGGGTTTTGTACATATAAACCTTCACTCCAGAAGATCTGGTTTTGCGGAACCGGTAAAAACTCATCGCGGCCTTTTTTAAACAGCGCGCCCTGGTAAATGGAACGGGTGGGCTTTTCGTGTGTAAAGAAATCGTTCATTGCCTGGTCTGCAATGCCCCAGCGCATCAGGTCGAAAAACCGCTCACCTTCCAGTGCCATTTCAAGCCGGCGCTCAAACCTTAATGCTTTGCGTGCTGTAGCCTGATCCCAGGAAACATTTTCACCCGGCACATACTCCTTTACATTATAGTTGGAAGTAGGCTGACCGTTGGCTCGTTTAAGCCGTGTGGTACTGCTGGCGGCACGGCGGCGAATGGCATTGATAAGCGGAAGTGCATCGGTTTGTCTTCCCAGCTCAATCAGCGCTTCGGCTTTAAACAGCATTACATCTGCATACCTGATAAGGATGCGCGCTTTGGTGTTGCCGAAGAAAGGAGCAAGATTAATAAAGCAATCGCAATCCGGCGATACGTTTTCTTTCATGGAATTATACACCCCATAAATAGGCACATTGCGGCTCCAGGCTTCTGTAACCACTCTTGCCGGCTCATATTTCCACGGTGCGCCGGGTCTTGAAACCGTATGGTCAATACGGGGATCAACAGTGTTAGCGCTGAAGTTTACATTTTGGTCGTTATAATTGTCTAACAATGGTACGCCTGCAGCATTGGTGCGAAAAGCATTGACGAGGGTTTGCGATGGTTTCTGAAAATCGCAGCAGCCCAGGCCCTGCGGCACTGTAAGCATATCGCCAAAATTCACACGACCACGGCCGGCCCCATCGTTGCTGGAAAACTGAACAGACAGTAATGCTTCGATGCCATTTTCAAAGCTGCCAGGTAAAAAGTTACTGGCAAAATCATCCTGCAATTTATAGTCAGAGTTCAGTGCCATATCTGCTGCCTCAATCACTTTCTGAAGCAATGCTGCATCTATACTTGTTACAGCATGTGTTTCATTTTGCTTATACGCCTGAAACAACCTGGTTTTAGCCAGGAACGCATAAGCAGCATATTTATTAACCCGGCCAATCTGTGGCTGTTTGGCTGGCAGGGTTTGAGCGGCAAACTCAAAATCCGCAGCTATCTTTTCCAGTATCTGGTCGCGCGTAAATTCATTATTCTTTACCAGCTTATAATCTGCCGGCGGCACATTTTCGTCTATATAAGGTATTTGCTTAAAAAGGTTTTCAATCATCAGGTACCAGTAACCTCTTAAAAACCGAAGCTCTGCTTTACGTGTTTCCAGTAACGGGAACTCAGCTTCATTGAGCTTGTTTAAAATACGCAGTCCTTCATTGGCTCTCCTGATGCCAACATAAATATTAAACCAGATACCATCGTAGTTCCATTGGTCGGGCCGTGATGTTACAAAAGTTTCCATTGAGTGAAACACATCACCATCGTTAATGCCACCGCCACCTTTGTAAGCGTCATCGGCACGAACGTTCCCATACTGGTACATGCTGAACGCACGGTTTATTTCATCATTTCCCAGTTGGGAATAGGCTGCTATCACAAAGCCATCTGCCTGCTCAGGCGTAGCCACCTGCTCTTCAGACAAAGAACCTCTTGGGCCTACTTCTAACATTTTTTTGCATGAAGTAAATGAGATAAGGGCTATAACTATTATTAGTATATTCTTGTTCATTTCTTTAGTTTTTAGAATTTCAGGTTAACACCTCCGGTAAATACAGTTGGATTAGGATAGGCATAAGCCGGGCTTTCGGGATCGAGGCCGGTAAAGGATTTTGATTTCATCAATATACCCAGGTTGTCACCTCCAATATAGAATCTGCAGGATTTTATATTCAGCTTATTCAGCAGGCTTTTGTCAATGGTGTAACCCAATTGGAAATTTCTCAGTTTCAGGTAAGCACCATTTTCAATAAAGTAAGTGGAAGCTCTGGCTTCAAAATTGTTATCGGTTAATACCGGCGCAGGAATGGTTGAACCTGTATTAGTAGGAGACCAGGCATCGAGCAGGCGTTGCCCTTTGTTAGAGGAGGATTCTACAGCACTCCAGAAATCGGTAAACCTTTTGGCCTCGTTATTTACATCAACCTTGCCAAGTCCCTGCAATAAAAACGAAAGGTCGAAGTTTTTATAGCTGACATTAGCATTAAAGCCATAAGAGAATTTGGGAATAGGGATGCCAATCCAGGTGCGGTCAAAATCGTTGATCACCCCATTATTATCCAAATCGCGGTAACGTATTCTTCCCGGCGCTTTCCCCGGCTGATCGGCATAAGCATCTACCTCTGCCTGGGTTTGAAACAACCCATCAGCAATATAGCCAAAGTAAGAGCCAATGGTTCTACCTAAAATAGTCTGTCCGCGGCCATCGCCTCCGTAAGCGTTTACCACTTCTGCCGGCAGCTTTGTAACCTTGTTCCGAACGATGTCGAAATTACCGGTAAGGTCAATCGACCAGTCTTCAGTTAAATTATTCCTGTACCCCAGTACAAATTCAAACCCGTTGTTTTGCATGGAAGCGCCATTTACCCAGCGGTTACCGCCTTCGCCCAGCGTACCAATATACGGAGGCAGAATAAGGATGTCGGATGTTTTCTTGATATAATAGTCCATGCTTCCGTACACTTTATTATTGGCAAATGCATAGTCCAGACCGAAATTCGACATATCGGTTGCTTCCCATTTAAGATCAGGATTGGCATTTTGTGAAAGATAAAATCCTGACGGCAGCACACCGCTTTTGTTTCCGTTAATATCGTAAGCGGTGATGTTGTAAGAAGAAAGATATATGTTATAAATGGCGTTGTTGGCTATTTGCTCATTACCGGTACGGCCCCAGCCATAGCGTATTTTTAAATCGCTAAGGAAAGAAACATTGTCTTTAATGAACGCCTCTTCGCTCAAACGCCAGGCGGCAGAAAAGGCCGGGAATAAACCAAACCGGTTGTTTTGGCCAAACCTGGACGAGCCGTCATATCTTAAAGTACCGGAAAGGAGATACCTGTTTTTGTACGAGTAGTTGGCTCTTGCTATGTAAGACATCAACACATTCTTACGACCATACCCGCTGTTGTCCTTTATGCCAGTGCCTGCATCTAAGTACATATAGTCGGGTGATTCCAGCACATAGTCTTCCCTTGAAGCATTAAAGAAATTGGTGGTGGATTGATAATATTCTGTACCCGCAATAACATCTAACCTGTTGTCCCCTTTATTGAGCTTATAATTCAGCGTATTGGTCCAGGTAAGGTTCATGATATGGTTCTGGGTGTTGATCACTTTATTCACATCGCCTACCAGGTACCCGCTCTGGTATTTCTTCTGCCAGTTCCGGGAATTGAAATTGCCATAATCCAGGCCCACATTGGAACGGAAAACCAGCGAGGGCAATATCTTCAAATCAGCAAAAAAGTTACCGAATATGCGTACGTAGTTATAGTAGTTCTGTTGATTGTCTTCCAGCAGGCGCACGGGGTTTTGCCGGTCATTCATACCGGCAACCGGTCCACCCCAGCCCACACCATCTGCCGTATGCACTGGTATAAGCGGAACTGCCTGGATGGCGGCATTAATCACATCTGCCTGTACTTCTTTGGTTTTGGTAACGCTCAGGTTTTCTCCTATCGTCAATTTGTTATTGAACAATTTAAAGTCGGAATTGAGGCGGGCAGATATACGATTGAATCCTGTTGTATTAATAATGCCTTTATTATCAAAATATCCCAGCGACAGCAAATAATTACCATTTGACGTGGCATTAGAAAGCTGCAGGTCGTAGTTCTGCACTACGCCGGTACGGGATATTTCATCGAACCAGTTGGTATTGGCTGCTTTGATGGTTTGGGCGGCATCCAGGTACTCAGGCACATACACATTATCCAACACCGGCTGGTTGGTAGCCGGGTCTACGTGCCAGTTGTAACGATACTGGATGCTGTTGCTGTTAGGATCAAAGCCACTGTTGAGGCTGGCCTGCCACAGTACACGGCCATACTGTTCTGCATCCAGCATTTTTATTTTGGTCAAATAGTTCGAAACTGCTGTATAAGCATTCAGGTTAACGGCCGTACCCGATCCCTTTGCGTGTTTGGTAGTTATAATGATCACGCCATTGGCAGCACGCGAACCATATATGCTGGCCGATGAGGCATCTTTCAGCACCTGTATAGATTCTATATCTGCCTGGTTCAGCTCATGCATACCTGCTTTGGTGGGCACACCATCAATAATGTATAAAGGATCATTATCATTCAATGTTCCCACTCCCCTGATCCTGATGGTAGCCGGTGCACTGGGCGAGCCATTGGAGGTAATGCTCATGCCGGGTACCTGTCCCTGCAAAGCTTTGATGGGATTGGCTACGGCCTGCTTTTTCATTTCATCTACATCCACCACACTTACGGCGCCTGTAAGGTCTGCCTTCCGTTGCGTTTGGTAACCGGTTACAATTACCTGGTTGAGATTGGAAAAATCGGGAGTCAGCTCAACACTCATATTATCTGTTGCTGCAATGGATTTGGGAAGCATTCCTACATACGAGAACTGCAACGTTTCATTAGGAGCAACGGATATTGTAAAATGTCCTGAGCTGTCTGTGAAAACAGTTTTGGAGGAAGAGCTTACAGTAACGCCCTGTAAAGGAGCTTTTGTAGCACTTTCTGTTACTGTACCTTTTATGGGTACCTGCTGGGCATTTGCATACCCAATGCAAAACATAAAAAAAGCAATTAAGATTTTCTTCATAAAACAATTTTTTGCCTGATGTTTATTAGATATTCATTGATTTTGTGTTAGCCAATACACTATTGTGGAAGCTTTCTATATGACTTACATCATACTCGGGCCAGGCCCCGCTTTTCGATGCGACAAAGGCGCCTACTGCCGATGCAAAAGCCAATGCATCCGAAGGCGGCACACCCTCCATGGTCTTTGCCAGGTAGGCCGCCAGGAAAGAATCGCCGCTGCCCACCGTGTCTGCTACTTCCACTTTATATCCCGGGTGGCTGTAAGTAGTTCCCTCCTGTTTTAGCATAGCACCATCGGCGCCCCGGGTTACAATCAGGGTTGGAATGTTAAAATGGTCCTGTATCTGGCTGATGCGGTCTTCAATATTTGTGTAGGCCGAGAACCAGCCCGTTACCAATTCCAGTTCGTCTTCATTTAATTTCAGGATATCAGCTTTTGCGAATAAGTCGGAGACAATTTTTTTATTGAAATGCGGCGCACGCAGGTTAATGTCCACTACTTTTTTATTGGCCATTTCTATCAATGTAAACAGGGTATTGCGCGAGGTATCGTTACGTGCTGCCAGGCTCCCAAAAATAAAATAGGCAGCATCCTGCAGCAATGCTTCATGCTCGTTGTGCAGCTCAATATAATCCCAGGCAACCGGCCTTTTAATATCATAGGTCATATTGCCTTTGTCGTCGGGTGTTGCCGTTACTACTCCTGTTTCATAAACAGCGTCTTCCTGGATGTATTGTGTAGAAATTTGTTGTTTTGAAAGCAGCTCGGTCAATGCGGCGCCTCTTTCATCTGTTCCCACGCGGGTAATAGTTGCGGGGTCGTGTCCAAATTTTTTAAGGTGGTACGCTACATTCATGGGCGCACCGCCAGGTTTTGCACCACTGGGCAACACATCCCAGAGTATCTCACCAAAACATACTACTTCATTGGTTTTGTTGATCATTGCAATCGTTATTGATAGTTAAAAAAATATGTTAGTCTATTGCAAGTAGCTAGTGGGAAATAGGGAGTGGGAAGTCCTACTTACTACTCGCTACTCGCTATTTACTACTTCCCCCTCCCGTTCCCAGCTTCTCTTCCATTTCTTCCAGCGATACCCCTTTGGTTTCGGGCATTTTTACTAAAACCCAAAGCAATTGCAGCACCATCATGACCATAAAAAAGAGAAATATTTTTGCCGGGCCTATGGCCGGGTTATTGGCAAAGAAGGGAAACACAGCGGTAATAATAGCTGCCATTACCCAGTGTACCGAGCTGCCTAAAGATTGCCCGTAAGAGCGTACCTGGTTGGGAAAGATCTCGGAAATAAATACCCAGATAACAGCACCCTGACCAATAGCATGAGAAGCAATGAAAATGAATACTAGCACTGGCACTACCGTACCTGAAAACTGGAACTGGAAGGCCGCAGCAATGGCGCCTAAAGAAATAATATACCCCAGGGAGCCAATCAGCATTAAGCGTTTGCGGCCCAGCCGGTCGATGAGGTACAGCCCGAACATGGTGAATACAAGATTTACCAGTCCTACACCTGCACTTTGCAAAAAGGCAGCGCTTTTACCCAGTCCGGCCAGCTCAAAAACACGCGGCGCAAAGTAGATGATGGCATTAATGCCCGAAAGCTGGTTGAACATGGCAATCAATATGGCCATAATAATAGGCTTGCGGAATCTTTTGGAGAAGAAAACGGAAAGGCTGGCTTTCTTTTTTTCTTCCTTTACATCCTGCTGTATAGATTGAATGGCATCTTCCACACCTTCAGGATCTGAAACTTCCAGTATCTTACGTGCGCCTTCATAATCGTTTTTATGCACCATCAGCCAGCGCGGACTTTCAGGAACGAAATATAACAGCGCCACAAATAAAGCCGCAGGTATAGCAAGGATGCCTAACATCCAGCGCCAGGCCTCATCGCCCATGCCGGCTAACAGGTAATTGGAAAAATAAGCCAGCAGGATACCAAATACAATGTTGAACTGAAATGTGGCCACCAGCTTACCCCTGTTTTTGGCCGGGGCTATTTCAGAAATGAACATAGGCGCTACCACCGATGAGGCGCCTACACCCAGGCCGCCCAGAAAGCGGAAGGCCATGAACGAGTACACATCGTGAACAACGGCAGAGCCTATAGCTGAAATAAAGAATACAATACCGATCCACAACAGCACTTTTTTACGCCCGTACCTTTCGGCAGGTATACCGCCGAATAAAGCACCTATAATAGTTCCATACAGGGCGGAAGCCAGGGCCTGTCCATGCAATACATCGCTAAGGTTCCATATATGCTGTATTTGCTGCTCGGCGCCGGAAATGACGGCAACGTCCATACCAAACAGTAAGCCGCCAAGGGCAATTACAATACTCCAGAATACTAGTTTACTTTTCATATGCCTGATCGTTATTTATTTTTCAGGCAGTGAAAATAGCGCCGTCTGTGGCCGTACTTATTTTGTTTTTGTAACAAATGCTTTATTCCTTTCAATATTTTTATTTTCCATAGCAAGTTTTTGATTTTTAACTTTTTGTATCTTTATAGCAGAAAGGGATTTGTTTTGCTATTTAAAAAAAGTATCGGGTATTTTTAAAAAAATATCAGCAGTATAGCAAGTATATACTGCCAGCAACTATGAAAAACTATTAAAAGCCAATTAAATGAATCAACAGCAACTTATAGAGCTTGTTAATGATTTAACTAAACAGTCGCGGGAAAGCGAATGGCTGGAGTTCAAACAAAACTTCCATTCAGCAGAAGAAATTGGTGAGCGGTTGTCGGCATTAAGTAATGGGGCTTGTATTCACAACCAACCTTTTGGCTACCTGGTTTTTGGAATTGAGGATAAAACACAGCTTATTACAGGTACCACCTTTAAGGCCAGGTTGCACAAAAAAGGGAATGAAAATCTGGAACATTGGCTTGCCACACGGCTTAATCCAAGAATTGATTTTGTGATTTACGAATTTGACTATGATTCGGACCGTTTTATTTCTTTATTTATTGTTCCCGCCACCAAAGCACAGCCTGTAGAATTTTTACACCAGGCATACATCCGTGTAGGAAGTATTACACGAAAACTGAATGAATTTCCTGAAAAGCAAGCCAAAATCTGGAAAAAGGAAAATATTCCGTTTGAAAAAGAAATTGCCAAAGACAACCTTACAGGTTCCGACATTATAAGATATTTAAGTACCGAAACCTATTTTGATTTAATGAACCTGCCTTATCCCTCCACACAGCAAGGCGTGATTAATAAATTCCTGGAGGAGGGATTCTTAGTGAAAAACACCGGATATGCCATTACCAAGTTAGGGGCGTTGCTATTTGCTAAACAACTCAAAGATTTTGAAAGCGCAGAACGAAAATCGGCCAGAGTGATTGTATATAAAGGCCGGAACAAGGTAGAAACTGAACGTGAGCAAATGCATGCGAAAGGCTACGCCATAGGCTTTGAAGAACTGGTGAACTGGATAAACAGCCAGTTGCCGGCCAACGAGGAAATAGGTAAAGCATTAAGAAAGGAGTCGCGAATGTACCCCGAAATAGCCATTCGGGAATTGGTAGCAAATGCGCTTATTCACCAGGATCTGACCGAAAAAGGTTTCCCAATGGTGGAGATCTTTACGGACAGGATTGAAGTTTCCAACCCCGGAATACCACTTGTTTCTCCTGAACGTTTCATTGATGCTTATCTTTCCCGAAATGATAAGTTAGCGGACCTGATGCGTAGAATGGGATTTTGTGAAGAAAAAGGTAGCGGCCTGGATAAAGTGATTTTTTACAATGAACTGTATCAATTACCGCCTGTTAATGTAATGGTAACTGAAAACAGAACGCGGGTAACAATGTATTGTTACAAAGTCTTGAATGAGTTAGACAAAAAAGAAAAGATCAGGGCTTGCTATCAACATGCCTGTTTAAAATGGGTCTCGAATGAAAAAATGACCAATCAGAGTTTAAGAGAACGGTTTAAGATTGAAGATCAGAATGCAGCAATAGCTTCACGGATTATTAGAGATGCTTTGGAAGAAAAGCTTATAAAAGAAGAAGACCCCGAAAGCAAATCAAGGAAATATGCAAGGTATTTACCCCATTGGGCATAAAATCTTATGTGACGGTTATGTAACAGATTGGGGGTTGCTTAATTTTAAATCATTGAAAATCAATATTTTTTTATGTGACGGTTATGTGATAAAAAGTGGTTTACAGTTGCAAATCATCAACGAATTTCTTATTTGATGGCTATTTGATAAAAGTACCCACTTTAAACATAACTAAATGATAATCAATCATTTTTTATTTGACGGTTATTTGACAGCTCCATCATGAAAAAGGGTGAGAAAAAATTTGCTAATGATACAATTTTTAAACTGGCCACGATTTTTTGTTTATATCTTTTGTTTGCTGCTGTGCATTACTTCCTGTAAAACAAAAGAAGAGAAAACTTATATTATCGGGATCTCTCAATTGGGAGAGGGAGACGCCTGGCGGAAGTCGATGAAGGAGGAAATAGACCGTGAGCTGGTTTTTAACCCGCAGCTGAAGATCGTTTATAAGGAAGCGGGCTACAATTCTTCTAAACAAATAGCACAGATAAACGAGCTGCTGGCTCAAAAAATAGACCTGCTGATTGTATCACCCAACGAAGCTGAGCCACTAACGCCTATTATTGACAAAATATATAAAAGCGGCATCCCGGTCATTACGGTCGACCGTAACATCAGCTCCAACTCGTATAATAGCTTTATAGGCGCTGATAACACGGAAGTGGGGGCATTAGCAGCAAGATACGCAGCCCGTTACCTGAAAGAGCGGGGAGCGATCATTGAAATTACAGGGCTTCCGTCCTCTACACCTGCCAAGCAAAGAGAAAAGGGATTTGGTGATGAGCTAGCCAGGTACCCAGGTATTACCATCCGCAGCATTATTAACGGGGATTGGCTGTCAGGAAGCGTGGAGCAGCAACTGCCGTTATTAAGAAATGAGCTGCAGAATGTACAGCTGATCTTTGCGCACAACGATATAATGGCAGCAACAGCTGCAAAAGTTTGTAAACAGCTGGGATTCCCCGATATTAAAGTAATAGGCGTGGATGCGCAGGCCGGTACCGGGCTTAATTATATTGAGGATGGTACCCTGCTGGCCTCGGTATTGTACCCTACAGGCGGCGGCGAAGCTATCAGGACTGCTGCGCAAATACTGAATCAACAAAAAGTGCCCAAACGTGATTTTTTAAGAACGATCATAGTAGACAGTACCAACGCGGGCATGATGCAGCAGCAGTTTAACCAGATCGTTGCACAGCAAAAAGACATTATACGGCAGGAAACACTTTTAAAGCAGCAAACCAAAACCTTTAATACCCAGCGCAACCTCATCAATATTCTGCTAGCTACTTTATTATTGCTTTTAACCCTGTCCGGACTGCTGGTATATTTACGCAGAAAAAACATCAGGGCCAATAAGCAGTTGCAGCTCCAGAACCTGGAAATACTTTCCAAAAGTGAGCAGATCAACAGCATGGCGAAAAAAGTGCAGGAGGTAAGCGAGCAAAAGATCAGCTTTTTTACGAACGTGTCGCACGAACTTAAAACCCCTTTAACGCTCATTATGGCGCCGGCGGAGGAATCGCTCAATAATCCCAAAACGCCCCAGCATACCCGGTACCAGTTCTCCCTTATCAAAAAAAATGCAGCAAGGCTTTTACTGCTGGTGAACCAGCTGATGGATTTCAGGAAAATAGAAGAAAACAAAATGAAGCTGAAAGTGCAGCAAACAGATATAGTGAGCTTCACAGAAGACATTATAAAATCTTTTGAAGTACTGGCCCGGCAAAGGCAAATAGATTGCCGGCTGATCACTAAAGAGCCAGCCATTAAAGCCTGGATAGATCCGGAAAAGATGGAAAAAGTATTTTTTAACCTGCTTTCCAATGCCTTCAAATTTACCGGCACCAACGGCCACATTTATGTAATGCTTGAAAAGGATGAAGAAGATAAAAATGTAATAGTGAAGATAGAAGACTCGGGGCTGGGTATGAATGAAGAGGAACAGTCTCATTTATTCGAATTTTTCTATCATGGTACGGTACAGAACGAAAACGGCAGCGGCGTGGGCCTGGCGCTTTCAAAAGAGTTCGTGGAAATGCACAAGGGAACGATACGTGTGGTGAGCGAAAAAAATAAAGGAGCTGTTTTTTGCATACAATTGCCTTTGGGCAATACCCATTTCAGCGAAGCAGAAATGGCTGCCAGTCAATCAAAAGAATATGTAAGCCAGGTGCCATCGTGGATTGAAAACTATGCGCTTCACGACAGCAAGCCGCTTCCTGCTCCAGATGAAAGCGCGGCAGCGGGGGGTAACCCTTATACCGTCCTAATAGTGGAAGACAGCAGCGATTTAAGAGACTTCCTGCAAAGCAGGCTGGCTGCAGACCATAATATAATAGCAGCCAACGATGGCAGGGAGGGCATAAAAATGGCCTTTGAAGAAATGCCGGATATTGTTATATCTGATATCCTGATGCCTAATACAGATGGTATTCAGCTAACAAAAATTTTAAAGTATGATGCCCGTACCGCTCACATCCCAATCATCCTCTTAACCGCTAAAACCGCAGAGGAAAATAAAGTGGAAGGACTTAAAACAAAAGCAGATGCCTACATCACAAAACCATTCAATATTGATGTGCTGAAACAAACCATCCAGAACCTGCTGGAAAGCCGCAATGTGATGAAAAAACATTTGTCTGTGTCATTGTCAGATGAAATGCCCGGCACCATCAGTAAGAAAAACGATAAAGCGTTCCTGGCCCGGTTCAATGCTATTGTGGATCAGAATATAGGCAATGAAAGCTTTTCTATACAGGATATCTGCAGCGAATTAAGCATTTCCAAAATTCAATTATACAGGAAGCTAAAACCTGTGCTGGATGTAAACATTAATGAGTATATACTCAACAAGCGCATTCAAAAGGCCAAATACCTTATAAGACATGAGGAGCTGTCTTTGTCTGAAATAGCCTACCAGTGCGGCTTTTCATCGCCTTCTTATTTTTCCACAGCGTTCAAAAAAGTTACCGGCGAAACACCCAAGGCGTATAAGCAGGCGGGAGGATACAATAAGGAGTAAGAAGCACAAAGGAAAATGCAGCGACTCAATTACAGAAAACTCACCTTAAAAATAAATGCTACTTCCTTTAATTTAGAAGAGGTATGAAATGATAGGAAATTTATTAGCTTTGTGCCTATATAAACGAAACCCACTAGTTTGAATTGCTTCAGGGACTAATGGGAATTAGGTAACTCAAAAGTACTGCGAATTTTGATTTTGCCAAATATTAAATCAAATAAATGAGATATGCTGACTTTGAAAGAATTATGACTCCTGCAAGGTTGGGCAGCATGTGGATACGGGACATACGCTCTAATTATTCCGCAAAAAATTGGTACCTTTGTATTAACAGTACTCGCCACGCTACCCACAGAACAGCGTACCAGGGCGAGTCTTTTGCTTTTAAAATATTTCAGTTCCGCATGGGTGTTTCTTTATAAATACTTATGCGGATTTTTTTATGAATGCACCTCTACAATTTTGATAGAGCACTAAGGCTTTTATATATTTGTTGTTATTGAAAAATAACTATCTTAGCAAAATAACCATTTGGAAAAAATTGTAACCTGAAAAGCACAAAGACCAGAACGGTTGCCAAACTAATAAATTTTTAACCGATAAAACTACTACATAGTCATACCTAAGCGCTTACAAACCGTTAGCAATCGAGTTAATTAGGAATTAGTGGCGAAATTTCTTAAACAATAACTATATGAATACATTCGGAGGAGATTGGACTAAAATCAAAATTGAAATACTAGTCGAATACGCCAAAGCTTATCTGACAATAATGAAAGATCGAAAGTTTTTTAAATTATTGTACTTTGACGGTTTTGCTGGTAGCGGCTTCATCATCAAAGATAAAAAAATTGATGTTGATGTTACAGTTGGAGCTGCCAGACGCATCGTTGAAATATCAGAACCAAGGTCGTTTGATTTTTATTATTTTGTTGAAAAAGACCAGGAGAATTTCAACCTACTCGAAAAAAATACAAAACAGGCCTTCCCAAAGAAGGATATATTTCCTGTATGCGATGACTGCAACAAGAAAATTATTGACTTGGGAAATTATTTAAGGAATCCTAAGAACAAGAATGTAAGAACCTTAGCTTACATTGATCCATGTGGAATGCAAGTAGAATGGCGTTCAATAGAAAGTTTAAGAGGGCTTCCTATTGATATGTGGATTCTTGTTCCAACTGGTTTGGGAGTAAACAGACTTCTTAAGAGAAATGGACAAATTTCTGACGCATGGCTGGAAAAACTTGAAGTTTTTCTGGGTTTAAGCCGTGAGGAAATTGAAAAGAAGTTTTATAAAAAGAAAGCAACGTTGTTTGAAGATATTACAATTGTTGAAAAGGAAAGGGATGCCATAGAAAACTCTGCAAAATTATATAAATCAAGGCTTAAAGAGATATTTGATTTTGTATCAAAGCCTTATGAATTAAGGAATTCAAGCAATGCAGTCATGTACCATTTATTCCTAACTTCGAACAATAAAGCAGCAGAAAGAATTGGAAATGATATTGTAAATAAATACAACAAATAGGATGGCACAATCTAGTATAGAATGGACGGAAATGACCTGGAATCCTACAACTGGTTGCGATAAAATTTCAGCAGGTTGTAAATATTGCTACGCCGAAATCATGTCTAAACGACTTCAGGCGATGGGAATAGAAAAGTATAAAGATAACTTTGAAGTCAGAACTCATGAATCAGCATTAAGTATTCCCTATACCTGGAAAAACTCAAAGATTGTTTTTGTAAATTCTATGAGCGATTTGTTTCATAAGGATATCCCTCTTGAATTTATCAGGAAAGTATTTGCTGTAATGAACGACAACCCTCAGCATGTTTTTCAGGTTCTTACTAAAAGAGCTGAGCGTTTATTTGAACTACATAAGGAACTCAAATGGACACATAATATATGGATGGGTGTTTCTGTTGAAAACGACAAAGTGAGACATAGAATTGCCCATTTACAAAAAACAAAGGCGAGAGTGAAGTTTCTATCGCTAGAGCCTTTAATTGGGCCTTTAAGTAACCTTGATTTAACTAATATTGACTGGGTAATCGTAGGCGGAGAGAGTGGACATAGACCACGCCCAATGAAGCCTGAATGGGTATTGGATATACAAGAGCAATGTGAAATAAATGAGGTTGCTTTTTTCTTTAAACAATGGGGAGGAAAAAATAAGAAAGCAGCAGGACGGGTATTAAATGGTAGAACCTATGATGAAATGCCAGAGATTGAGCTACAACACAGCGTATAAAGATTTCGCCCGGCGTCAATAAAAATAGTAAAAACAGGTATCTTAGCAAAACAACCATTTGAAGAAAATTGTATTCTAAAGCACAAAGACCAGAACGGTTGCAGAATTAATAAATTTTTTAAATAAGTAAAGCTACTATATAGCCATGTTTAAGCATTTACAAACAACTATAAGTGTTTAGTGATTGCACAAATCGGCGAGTTGGCAGTAATTTTATAGCAACACCGTAAATATCAACAAACTTGAAAAAGAAACAATGCAAATGAATGACATTTTAGGACTTGGTAAAATATTGCCCATTGACAAATTGATTGAAGTTGTTTCAAGCGTAGCAGGACGACTTTCAAAACCGTATTTTGACCGAAAAGATATTGATACCAAAGCGTACGAAATAAAAAAACTTGCCGAAGCACGTGCTGAAGAAATGAAAATAATTTCCAAAGCTGTTAAAGAAAATCATCTTTTAACGGGCGGAATTCAATACAACGAAAATGGCGTTGTTGTTACATCGCCAAAAGAATTACCAGCAGACTATATTGAACTTTCAACACCTACTTTGGAAGAAAGAACTCAAAGTCGTATAGACCACAGAGAAGCACAAAAACAATTAAATTTAGAAAACGTAACAGCATACGCAGCTGAACAACTTTTAAACGAACAACCTGTTACAGATGAACCAATTGACGAAGATTGGAAAACAAGATTTTTTAATATCGCTGAAGAAGTTTCTAATGATGAAATGCAAGCTCTTTGGGGACGAATACTTGCGGGAGAAATTAAAAAACCTAAATCCTTTTCTTTAAGAACACTTGAGTTGCTGAGAAATTTAAGTAAGGAAGAAGCAGAGTGTTTTATTAAATTCGGACAATTGGCAATTACTTCAAACACCACTTCATTTATTCTAAACTTCAAAAATGAAAAACTTTTAGAAGAAAAATATCATCTGACTTTTGCCAACCGACTTTTGTTAGAAGAATTAGGATTAATAACTGCAAATGACCTGCGATTTTTAGTTCAAGAGACAAGGGAACACAAAAGTCAAGCTGTTTTTAGAATTGGGAACGTATGTGTTGTCGCAGAAAAAGAAGAAAATATTCCGCAACAACAAATTCCAGTTCTTGTGTTTACTAAAATTGGACAAGAACTACTTCAACTTATTGAAACCAAACCAGAATTAGATTACATTCAACTTTTAGCTTCTAAAATTAGAAGGAAAGGCGTTAATGTGAAATATGCCAATATACTTGAAATAAAAGATGGGCAAATTCATCATACGGGTTTGCAAGATGTACCTATGACAGAAGAAGAAATCAAAAAAGAAGAAGAAAAGTTGAAAAGAGAGGAAGAGCGAAAAAAACAAATTGAAGAACGAAATAAACCGAAGTAAAAACTACTGCCAACAAGGGTTTGGGTCAGGCGGGGCGAACGTTCCCGTTCGACAGTTTTTCGTAAATTGAGCCTTGTCGCTCGCCCGGAATTTTCTGCCGAAAATCCCGCCCGAACGCCAAGCCCCGAACCGTTAACAGCAATTTTAACAGACACAAGCTTTATGAGATTTTCACAAAGAATTGGTAAAAAAGATATTAGACAAACATTACAAATTGACAGCATTGATAGAGTTCTTGAAAATCGACTATGGAATAATATTTTAACTGACTTTATCAATGAAATAAATGATTATGCACCAAGATATGAGGAATCCCAAAGAGCTAAAATTTTCAAATATATTTGGGAGAACTTTTATGAACTAAAAGCGGACGAAATACCATCTTACACAGATGGCAGTGTTTATACGCCTGGTATGATTGAGTATCTAAAAAAATGGTTTCTTAAGGCTGAATGGTATGAAAAATATGATTTGATAGAATTTTTATCTGACGTTTCTGATACATTAAAATTAAACTTTACAACTAAAGTAAATTATACTTTAAAAAGAGAATTAGCAGGATTTACAATTATTCAAAATAAGATTGTACAGATAACCTCTGAACAAGAAGTTAGTACAATCGAAGACGCATTAAAAAATACTTCAAAGTACAAATCTGTAGAGACTCATTTGAATCAAGCCTTAGAATTGCTATCAAATAGAGGACATCCAGACTATCGCAATTCAGTTAAGGAATCAATTTCTGCTGTTGAAGCATACTGTTCTATCTTAACTAATGATTCGAAAGCAACGTTAGGAAAAGCTTTGACACAAATTGAAAAAACTCACAAAATACACAATTCTTTAAAGTCTTCGTTTTCAGCTTTATATGGATATACAAGTGACTCTGGAGGAATAAGACATTCTCTTTTAGAAGACGATATCAAAGTCACATTGGAGGATGCAAAGTTTATGCTTGTTGCTTGTTCCGCATTTATAAACTACTTGAAAGCGAAAGAATAAATATCCGAATCGTTGGTGTCATTTACCGACTGAACTATTTACTTCTGGGAAATTTAAAAGATGAATTAAAAAATAAACTTGAGAAAACTCTTCATATTTATATTTTCGCTCAAGACGCATTTTTATATACTGAATATTTTCATAATCCTGACACTACTGAAGAATTAGAGCTAATCACAAAATCAACACAATACAAAATATAAATTACGGTAAGATAATAACAGGTAAATAAGCGGCTGACATCAACCCTTCTTCATACTAACTTACTCCTCCAACTCAAACTCAAAATCCAACAGTTTTTTAGGATGCACTTCCAGGCCTTTAGCTAAGTCCAATAACGTTAACATAGTAATGTTAGCTTTTTCGGTTCCCTTTTCAATTTTGCTAATATTACTATAATCTATATTGCAATTTTGCGCAAGCTTTCTATAGCTTAAGTTTTTCTTCTTCCTCAGCTTTTCAACCTGTTTCCCTAGTTGGATTAAAAAATCGCTTTCTACAACTTTAGCCATTATATTGATTTATAGCAAGGTCTAGCTATGTGGAAAAATAAATGTGGTGTCAATATACCACAATTCAATTTTTCTTATTATCTTTACAAAGAAATTATTTTTGCGATTACTTCATAAAATCATTTGAAGCATTCGCTTTGAATCTCGCTTTTTGGAAACTGGTAATTTTTAACTGGAACGAGATGATAAGCAGAATAGCTCACGACCTAGGCGTGAGCTCTCTTATCTGTTCCAAGGGTATACCAGTACCTCAAAAGCGGTAAGTTGAGCATCACGCCTTTTTTATGCGCGGTGTAAACCTAAAAAATTTTTGTTATGAACAACGCCGTTGCTACCCCCGTACAAACCACCTGCCGCAAGTCAGGCCACACCAAAGACCCGTTCGAAACCTATTGCTGGCGGAATGAGCGCCTAACAAACCCTTACCAGGTATTTGCCGGTATTTTCGCCGAAGCCCATGTGCACGATTTCCGCAACCTGGTTAAAAAGCTCGTCAGCAGCGCCAGCGGAGCAGGCGTGTACAAAGGCGAAGCAACAGGAGATGTACTGTTGTATATGAAGCTCATCCGCTCACTTATAAAAGCGGCCCATGCTTTAAAGCGTGAAAAGAACAGTGCTATTGTCATTAACAGGGATGACCTGTTCAATAAAAAATACTATTGCAGCCACTATGTTAGCGCCGATGCGTGGAAGGAGTTTCCACGCCACCTGTCTGAAAAAGAATATGGGAATCCTTACCTGGTGTTTCAAAAGTTTTTTCGCTACCAGTCGCTAACCAACTGGCTGCACTGCTGGGAACAGGTTGTGGATGGAGCTTTTTGCGGGGATGGCAGTTTTGCACCGGTTGCTCCGTTTAAGGTGTACAGCCATTTGGCAAAGCTGGTGGAAGCCGCACATTTGATTGATGTAAGGGAGGAAGAGTTTGTGAGCTGATGTGAAATTAACGTGTACCCCCTACGTGTACAGTCACCCTGACCGAAGCGAAGCGAAGTGGAAGGGTACGCCCACACCCACCGTCACACTGACCGTAACGAAGTGAAGCGGAAGTGTCTCCCCAATGTGGTACGACCCAACAATTACAGGGATGTTTCGACTGCGCTGCGCTCCGCTCAACATGACGTTCAGAAGAGTCGGATGCGCCTCTCGTGCACCGTCACACCTGACCGGCACAAAAGGAGCAGATTATATAAAACAGGCCTGTATCAAGACAAATCTCAATACAAGCCTGTAAAAATATCAGTTAATCTCAGAAACTATTTAATCCGCAATAGGCAGCCAGTTGATTGTTGTGATGGCAGCCTTACCATCGGTTTTAAGGCCCATAGTAGCGGTAGCTGAGGCACCGTCAAACTTATACACGGCAGACACCTGCGTGTTATTTTCATTTGAATAGATACCTACATAACCTGTTCCATCCAGTTTAGAGTAATAATAATCACCTGTGGTTAATTGAATACTTGTTGCCGCGGGAGCGCCGGTTACCCATTTAAAAGAACCATCATTTACATTCACTATGGCAAACTTAACACCGCCGCCTAACAATCCGGCTAAATACATCAGCGGATATTGATATGCTTTAGGACACATTGATAATAAGAAATAGCCCTTACCCAAATAGTTTTTCCTCCACACATACTGACCACCCGAAGCCGTGGTAAGATTGATAAAGAAAGTTTTATCATATTCTGTTGTACCGCTTTTTATTTTCATAATACCGGCTGGTGTAACTGTTGAATATTTGCCTGACAGGTCGGGTGTAAGCTTTGTTCCAAATGCGTAATAATTGCCGTCTTCATCTACGTCTGTAGCATTATACCAGTAGGCCCCTATAGATCCGGTGCGGCCATCACGTACCACTTTTTCAAGCGTCATTTCGGGATATTTATATATAGCCACATAATTGCTGTCCGGATAAGCAGATCTGAAAGTAAGACCACTTTGTACACTCATAAAAGATGCAAAAACTTTATCCCCTACTTTTTTTACATCTGTAAAGAAAGCTTTTTCACCATTGCCAACTAGCGCCTCGGCATTGATCTCTCCCTGTGCTACAATTTGTTTTGACTTCGCATTAATGCGGAACCATTGTGTAAATTGCTCTTCCGGCTGCCATGCATTCTTAAAAGTAAGGATATCATCTCCTACATTTGCAAAACAGGTCATCGTTTCTGTTTGAAAACTACTCGACTTCACCAGTTTTTTTGAAGCATCGAGGCCATATATATCTACAGACCCGGCTGCGGATTGTCCAAACTTAAAGCTGAATAAAGAGCCATTATTTACACTATAGTTAAATGTAGAGCCATCCTGCTCAATACCTGTACCGGTTGTAATTAATGTGCCTGTATCAAGGCTATTGGCCGTATAAATAACGTCCGAACCGGCAAATGCCGACGCGCGTCCGGTAATTACAAATACGCCATCTTTTGGTTTGTCTTCATTATTGGTATTATCAGGTGTGTCATCTTTAGAACATGCACCCAAGAAAAGTAAGGTAATAAGACCTGCTGCGAACAGCTTTTTTTGTTTCATATTTATCCTGTTTATTGTTTAGTAAAAATTATTTGCGAATAAAATATCTGAGCTTAATGTTAAATGAGCGACCCGGTTTTTGCAGGCTGTAATTATCATAGAGCCTTTTATCGGTAATATCTTTACACTCAAACGCGATATTATATTTCCCGTCCTTTAAAGTATAAACCAGGTTCACATCATGCGCCAACTGTTCGGGTATCACACGTTTGGTAGATGCGGCACCTTCATTAGCCCAGTACAGGTAAAACTCATGTACATACAGCAGATTGTAGCCAATGCTTAACCTGTCGGAACCGTTGAGTATTTTGTTAAAGTATAATGTTGCATCAGCATTGCCAAACAGGTATGGAACGTTTGGAATGCGTTCTTTATAAGTGTTACTCGGGATATTCCCTTGCATATCTGTTCTGTATTTTTGCCTGTCCCGAATATTCTGATAGGTTAAGTTCACTCCTGCCGATAATAATTGTTTGAAGGCATATCTTACTTCCGACTCTATTCCAAGATTGGAAACCTTCAGCAGATTTTCCGGATATAGTTTATTGGTATAACCGTTGAAGGTGTAATAGATGTAGTCGTTAACATAAGCATAAACACCTGTTGCCGACACGTATAAACGGTGCATGCCTGATTGATGCGTATAATTAAATCCCAGGTTGAAATTTCTGCTCGATTCGGGCTTTAAGTTCCAGTTACCATCCTTGTTTGTTACATCACCAAACAGGTCTTCGCTTTCCGGCAGGCGATAAGTGTTTTCATAGGATAGCTTCCATTGTAGATCAGGAGTTATAAAATAAGTGCCGGCAGCGCCATAGCCAAACCTGTTAATGTTTTTGGTAACCCTATTATATGTCGTATCGCCGGGGCGGGTAAAATCCGTTTCTATTAATGTAGTACGGGCCTGTTGATAGAGATATTTTCCGAATACGCTAATATCCCAGTTGTTGGGATGCTTGTACTGATAACCAAGTCCCGAAATATTTTTATTGGATTGCTGGGGAATGTTATCCAGCATAGCATGCGGAGATACGATATTACTGCCCTTCCTGTCGAAATGGCTGTAAACATTATTAAGCGCAAAAAAATGCCGGTTACTTACCTGGTAGGTAAAAGAAGCAGATGCATTGGCAGTATTATTTTTATATTGATACCATTGGTAAGCACGCTCACCTCCTTTTCCCCTGTAGTTAATAGAATCTCTAAGCCAGTTATAACGGGCGTGCACAGTATCTATGCTCTGCTCTTCGCCAAAATTATAATTGGCATTCAGGGATGCGTTCAGCCCTTTGGTAAACAAATCATTTTTCTTATACACCAGCGCCGGCATTAAAATATTGCCCTTGTTATGCAAGGCCCCGAAGACAGTAGTAAGCCGCGCCCCTGTTTGAATTTCTTTATAATATTTTCCAACCGTGATGCCGGCAAGCAACTGGTCCGCCCATTTTTTATCTACAAAGCCCAATTGCGCAATAGCGGTTTCGTTATGGTATTTATCATGGAAGCGGCGTATAGTAGTATCAGGATAATATTTCCCGGTTCTGATATCGGCGGCATCTACCGTAACCTTATAATTATTATCTGAATAATTCTGGAAGGCGTTTAACCTTACGGTGAATCCATTTTTGGCAGTATAACCGGTATTGATATAACTGCGATGTGTGTTGAAAGAGCCGTAAGAGTAAGACAGGTCTAAGTAATTACGCATGTCCTGGTCAGTAACAATATTCACCGCGCCGCCCAGCGCATCGCTGCCCAGCCACACAGGAATAACGCCTTTATATATCTCTATCCTTTTCGCGAAATTGACAGGAACATTATTGATCTGGAAAGCCGCTCCCAGATAATCTATCGGCACGCCATCTATAAAATACTTGATCCTTTTACCGGAAAATCCGTTGAGCGACAAATCAAAATCGGAGCCAATACCACCGGTCTCACGCAGGCGGGCGCCCGGTACACGGTCTAAAACATGTGCAATATCCAGCGTGGTATTGTGCAGCTTTTGCGCATCTATTGCCGTAACGTTGTATGCCTGCCGGTTGGTGAGTTGTGTGGCAGAATAGCCAAACACCGCCACGCTATCCAGCAAAGCGTTTTCTTTTTGAAGCGTGAAAAAGAATTCATGTTTTTCCTTAGTTACATTGATTTGTGTTTTCAATGCATCATAACCCACGGCTGAAATTTCTAAAGAAAAAGCGCCTTCACCGGAAAACAATAATTCAAACCGGCCATTCGCATCAGTTGATGCCGACAGGTTTTGTTCTGCACAGCGAATAGTGGCAGATGCAACAGGATTGCGACCTTCATCATGCACAAATCCAATAACAGGAATGTGCCCCGATTGTGCCGAAGAACACATGCCAAACAGCATCATTGCTATAATACAGTAAAGTTTTTTTAATTGCATCATACAAACCAGGTCTGCCATAAGCAGGTCATTATTTCATAGGTTAGCATAAAAGAGTATATAAACCTATAAGTAACAACCTATTGTAAAAGAGAATAAGCAAAAATTTATTTTACACTATTATGGCTCAATAAATTCGCTTCCGTAGTGATTACAAATTATTTTTGTGCACGCAAAGGTATTTTTGAAGGGGCCTTAACCTCTTATGAATGTGGAAGTATTAATTATGAAAACGGAAGTATTATGGGATATGAAATAATGGCCGCTGATTTTAGTGATTTTATCTCTTCGGAAGATGAAATCAATACTTCTGCTACCGGCGAAAACACCAATCATATAAAGCTGCACACGCCCAAAGGAAATATACATTATAAGGAAGAAATTTTACAGGGGCCTATTTCCATCCTCGAAGGGCATTATCACATGCAGGATGATGTAACCATCTCCGGCAGGGGCGATGCCGCTTTATTAGAGATCCAGTTTAACCTGTCGGATAACGCTATCGCTTACCAGGGCAAGTCCGGGGCCGAACATGTTACGCCCGCCCGTTCCGGCAATATTGTTTTTCTTTCCGCCGAGGAGAACGAAGCGCGGATATTTTTCCGCAAAGATGTTTCGTATAATACTTTCGATATTCACCTTCCCGTATCGCTGTTAAACCAGTATGCAGGCGAGTCCAGATTGATGGATAACTTCATAACACAAATCGGCAGGGACTCCAGCAGCATGCTTACGCAAAACACTATTTCCATCAGTCCCGCTATTTATAATACGATACAGGATATAAAAACCTGCGCCTACGATGGACTTACGCGCAAAATTTATATGGAGTCCAAAGCCTACGAACTGATTGCCCTGATTTACGAAAATGTCAAAAATCAAAAAAGCGGCACAGAGCTAAGCGCTGCCGACCAGGACAGAATACACCTGGCCGCTTCCATCATCCGCGATAACCTGGCTACTCCCTGTACCATTATCGAGCTGGCGCATAAAGTGGGCGTTAATCAAACCAAGCTCAAAACAGGATTTAAGTCCCTGTTTGGCAAAACCGTTTTCGATTACCTGCAGGACATCCGGATGCACCAGGCCAAAAGATACCTGCTGGACACACAACTATCCGTACAGGAAATAGGGCTATTACTGGGCTACCAGAACACTTCCAATTTCAGTATGGCCTTCAAAAAAATTCATGGGTTTTCGCCTATGAAGTTGCGGAAGAATGAGGGGGCAGCCCTGTAATAAAAGCCGGAAGGTTTTAATATCCTGTATAAAACCGGTCATCGTCCCATTTCGCCGGGTTATTTAAAATATAATTTGCAATGCGGTTGTATTCCGCATCATTGCGGATAATATGTTCATAATAATTTCGTTGCCATACCTGTGTATTTTGGGCAAATCCGTTTTCATACCGGAACCATTTGGTAACGCCAATTTTAAATCCGCGAATAATAGAACCGATGGATTGGGATGGTGAACGAAACGACGTTATCCGTAGGGGCGAATTACCATTCGCCCTATTGTTATCGGTGTGGTCATTTTGGGTCGAATGATCATTCGCCCCTACGGACAACAATTCATTTTTGGGTGAAATAATTTCAATGATCCCATGAACGTGATTGGGCATTACCACATATTCGTGCAATGTGGCCATAGGGAAATGTGCGGGTATATCCTGCCAACATTTTACCGCCACCCTGCCTGCATTGTTTAAAACCATTTCCCCGTTTATTATTTGGCCAAACAGGTGTTCCCTGTTATGCGTGCAGATGGTTATAAAATACAACCCCGCCTGTGCATAATTATATCCTTTCAGGCGGATGGATTTACGGTTGTATTTCATATGGCGATGGTGTTACTATAAATATACAAAATGTGGATGATATATGCTCCTTACGGCTTCTCCCAACTGTTTTAGATAAATTGTAAAAAACGGGTATCATAGCAAAACAACCATTTGAAAAAAATTGTCCTCTAAAAACACAAAGACCAGAACAGTTGCGGAACTATTTTTTAACCCTGCAAAAATTAAAAGAGGTGCAACCAACCGCACAAATCCAACCAATAGTTCTAAATTATTTCGCAACTTTACTGTATGGCAAAAATCAATGTAAAAGACACAGAAATTGTAATATTCAAAAAAGAGCAAGAAGATTATATTTCCTTGACCGACATTGCTAAAATTCGGGATAAGGAAAATCCATCACAAATCATCAGCTTGTGGCTAAGAACCTATATACAATCGAGTATCTTGGTTTGTAGGAAATGCTAAATAACACAAATTTTAAACCCCACATTTATGAGGGGTTTAAAAACGAATCGGCAAAACCTCATTTCTGGATGTCATCTCAAAAATGGATTAATGAAACAAACGCCATAGGAATAATTTCAAAATCGGGACGTTACGGAGGGGGAACCTATGCTCATTCCGACATTGCCTTTAAATTTGCCTCGTGGATTTCGGCAGAATTTGAATTGTATCTTATAAGGGAATTTAAACGGCTAAAAGAGGAAGAACAAAAACAACTCGGTTGGACTGCCAAACGAGAATTCGCAAAGATAAATTTAGCCATTATATTGATTTATAGCAAGGTCAAACTCTGCGGATAAATAGAATTGGATTTACTTAGGCAGCTTCCCTTCGTAATTAAATAATTCCATCATCTTTACTTTAAGAGCTATTGAAAATTTAATTAAAGTAATTACTTCAATATTTTTCTTTCCATTTTCAATCCTGCTAATATCGGAATTGGGAACTCCGGAAGCTACTTCAAGATCAAGCTGAGTAAGGTTTCTGTGCTTTCTTAATTGGCGCAATCTTTTACCAATTGCTATTAGCTCATTATCAATTCGACTTTCCATTAATAAAATGAAGGTCAAAAAAAATATCAAAATATAATTTGTGTTATAACACAAATTAATTATCTTTGGAATGTCATTATAAATGATACTATTTTCGCGATTACTTCATAAAATCATTTGAAGCATTCGCTTTGAATCTCGAACTGAAAACTGGTAATTTTTAACACACGAGATGATAAGCAGAATAGCTCACGACCTAGGCGTGAGCTCTCTTATCCGTGTGTGGGTATACCAGTACTTCAGTTCGGTAAGTTGAGCGCCACGCCTTTTTTTGTGCGCGGTGTTTCATTTAAAAAACTTTTTGTTATGAACAACGCCGTTGCCACACCTGTACAAAACGCCTGCCGCAAGCAAGGCCACACCAAAGACCCGTTTGAAACCCATTGCTGGCGGAATGAAAGCCTAACGAACCCCTACAAGGTATTTGCCGCCATTTTTGCCGAAGCACATGTGCACGATTTCCGAAAGCTGGTTAAAAAGCTCGTTAGCAGCGCCAGCGGAGCAGGAGTATATAAAGGAGAAGCAACAGGAGATGTGCTGCTGTATATGAAGCTCATCCGCTCACTTATAAAAGCGGCACATGCTTTAAAGCGTGAAAAGAACAGTGCTATTGTCATTAACGCGGAAGACCTGTTCAATAAAAAATACTACTGCAGCCATTATGTTAGCGCCGATGCGTGGAAGGAGTTTCCGCGCCACCTGTCTGAAAAAGAATATGGTAATCCTTACCTGGTGTTTCAAAAGTTTTTCCGCTACCAGTCGCTAACCAACTGGCTGCACTGCTGGGAACAGGTTGTGGATGGAGCTTTTTGCGGGGATGGCAGTTTTGCACCTGCTGCGCCCTTCAAGGTGCACAGCCATTTAGCAAAGCTGGTTGAAGCCGCGCATTTGATTGATGTAAGGGAGGATAGCATACAGGAATGGAATTAACTAATAATCATACACCTACAATTTAAACTTTTTCCACTTTTGTCTTGAAACAAAAGTGGAGCAAAAATTCAAGGCTGTGAAAAAA
>JAPUDO010000049.1 GCA_027493055.1 Niabella sp.
AGCATGGCCCACCATTTTCCGGGAGGGAAGTGTTTGATGAACTGGTTTTGTGTGTAAATAGGATACATAATATTACCGAGCGCAACAGCCTTCATCAACCGCTGTCCAAAAACGTATTTTTCAGCCCCGGGCAATAATCCATTAAAACTATTATCGATTCCGGCAAAAGCTTTTTGTTTCAACTCTTCCAGCCTATTTAAACTGTTTTCAACAAAGGCTTTGGAACCACTTGAAATCAAAGCATACATTGTATTTGAGGTGTTGGCTTTCAAAGATACCGGCCTGATAAAAACATCAGCAAAATGTCCGCGGTAATTACCTCTTACCACTTTGCTTAAATGATCAGGCACCCTGTCTCTGAAATAAAATTCAAGCGTATCGTGCTGTATTTGCCTGATAAAAAAATTATCAGCGTCCCATGCAATGCCGTAGTAAGGCAATGCATCAGCGTACTTAAGTAACAACGTTTTATTCTTTTCATCTTCTGTAATTTCCGGCTGATGATATTTTTGCTGCTCTGAGATTTTTACTGTTGCATCTGGTTTTGAAGAAATTAAAAATCCATTCAGGTCAATGTTAGATGTTCCTTCAGATACAAGTTTTATTTTTTTGAGTCCGGCCTGCTGCAGGTTATAATTAACCGTAAGTGTTTGCGTTTCGCCATTACCATTAAATACAAGCTGTTGTTCCTTTCCCAGACCTGTCATTTTAAATGTTGCGGTTTTACTTGGCCGCACGCGATAGACAAAAACGACAGACCCGTTTTTCTGTTCATCTGTAACCTGTACATCATAAGTAACACTGTCTCCTGCAAAAGCGCCAAAATTTCGGCCCACTGCCCTTCCATCAAGGTACTGCGAACTTCTCATTTCATCCCTCAGCCAGCCATCATAAATAAGGTCATCATTCAACTTTTTTATTTTATGCCCCAGGTGAGTATATTGCAACGCATTGTACCAGGTTTCACCTTCATTGTCTTCTATTTTATATAAAGAGTAATTATCAGGGTATTCAATGTTTGCAAACAGGTTCATTACAAGGCTTTGCGAATTAGGTGTTTTATTTACCGTTTCAATTTTTACAAGCACGGTATTTGCATCTACCGAATAATAAGTAACGTCGCTGTATACCTTGTCTTTCCATTCCAACTGGTATCTGTAGCTGATCTCTTTATAATCACTGGTTATATTCCATGGGTAGTAATCCGATTCATACCGCACAGACGGAATTAAAACCTTATTGCGCCAATAACCTGGTGCTACAAAAAAATCAAACCTCATTCCACTCTTCACATCGGGAATATGCGAAATGCCTGCATAGCGCCTGCTGTATGGCCCCCACGCAGGTAGATCAAGATCATGCGTATGGTTTAAGCTTTCAAAATAATTTTTAGTGAACTTTAAATCGCTTTGCGCATCAGCTATAGAAAATATTAAAACAAATACGGTCAGTGAAATTATATTTTTTATCATACCATAAATTAAATGGGTGTAGTAATTGTTAGTTCGTTTTACTAAATTTTATTACCGCGCAACCAATGGCTGGAACAGTTGTTTGAAAGGATGACAGGTCATGGCCAATAAGTACCTGCCGCCAGCAATCGCGTACATCATATGTTTCCTTTAACCCAATATCCTTTAAGTTGATTTTAATTTCCATATCGGTACTATTGCGGTTAAATATACCAACCACAGTAGCGCCATCATGCAACTCTTTAACCAATAAAAACTGTTTTTCATTTAGAGTAACCAATCTGCCGCATAAACCAAGCGGGTCCTGATTGATTGCTATGATCTCATGATTGGTAAGCAGGTTCAGTGTAAATGCATCTATTTTATCGATGCGGCTGCTAAAGAATAATGGAGATGCCATCAGGCTCCATAATGAAACATAAGCATACTGCGTATTGGGATGCATAGTTGTACGATAAATGCCTCCAGTCCTCCTGTTTCCTAACCATCCCAGCATTAAAAAATCAGGATCGTTCCATTCCCCGGGTTTTTGATAAGCGGCGAACTGTATATTTCTTAGGGCTACTTTAAAAACATCTGGCAAAAAAGCATTAATATCTGTACCTGTTCTCCAGGAGTTACCTCCTATACTCCCGCCCCATTTCCACACATCACCATCCTTTTCAGAACCATAATACTGGCATAAACTATAATATATATCCCTGTTTATCTTCTTCAAAGCCTGCCCGAGTTTTTCATAAGGATACTTAGCTTGTTCTAACGTATTATACGGCGCATCATCAGGATAGCTGCAACGGTCATATTTAATAAGATCAAAGGCCCACTGCGCCCATTGCTTTGCATCTTTTTCCTCGTACCCAAAAGAACCTTCAAAACCTGCACACGTTCTTTTTGAAGGCGACGAATAAATACCTGCTTTAAAACCTTTTTGATGCAAATAATCTGTCATCGCTTTCATATCAGGGAAATAATCATTTGGCAAAATGCTACCGCTTGAATCCCGCCTCCTTTTCAAGCGCAAAGAATCCTGAATGGGCATTCGGTTCTTTTCGTAAGCGTTTGTCCAACAATCATCAATACAAACGTAATTATAGCCTGCATCTGCCAAACCATTGCTTAGCATTACATCTGCGGCCTGCCTTATAAGCGCGTCCGTAGGCTTATCGAAATAAGCATACCAATGATTCCAGCCCATTATAGGGGTAAGGGCAATTTTCTCTCCAGAAATAATCTTGAAACTTTTAGTATTAACGCCGTGCTTATTTTTTGCTATAACATTTAATTGGTAGGTGCCCTTTGCAGGGCTCTTACCAGAGATAACCCCCGAATTTTTATCAAGGCGCAAACTTTTTGGCAATCCTTTTACAGTAAAAACAATAGGTCGCTCTCCCTGACATGGAATACGGTATAAAAAATCATTTCCTGACCGGCATCCGTAAACCAAAGGGTTATTTAATCGGGGCTGAACTGGCGGTGGAGGGGTGAGTATATAAAATGAATCTTGTTGTGCTGATGTTTCGATACCAGTAAAATAAAAAAAGCTTATAAGTAAGAATAGTCTCAACATGTAAATGTTTTCAAGAAAAACAAAAGATTATTGTGCTACCGCGTAAATTCTCATCCCGCTGAGATTCACTTTCACCAATTGCTTTTTGCCTGAGGTAGTAATGTCTACAGTCCTTACAGTATCTTTCAGTTCAGGGCTGTACAAACTCAATGCAGGAAGTTGCAATCTGGCACGGTCTATTTCAAAAACCAGGTTGTTATTTTGTATTGTTGATTCTATTGTTGTAATCACTGGCTGCCCGCTAATGTCCTTTACAGTGGGGTGTGGGTTTGCCTTCATTTTAGAATTCAAAAAATGCAGAACCATTTTATCTCCATACCTGCGCGCGCGCACACACCAGCCAACATCACCAGCAACTTGCTTAATAGCAGGTTTGAATTTTCCTTCTGCAATGAGCTTATCAATGGGTTGTGCGTTTGTTGCAGTTTCTACAATTTGAAGATTTCGGTATTTTTTTCTAAACAACTTTTCCGATAACGGAACGCTTCTTTTAAAACCTTTATCATCATGTGTACCAAAAGGCAGGGCCAACCAAGCTGTACCGCCTTTGGCCAAGTATTTTTCAATGGCATTATATTGTGCATCACTCAAACATGCCACACTGTCCAGTATTAAAGGTGTTTTTTCTGATGACAGCATCTTTTCATCTGCAAGCTCTCTGTAGCGTACAAACCTGTATCCCACGTTGGTTTCAGCAAGGTGTTTCGACCATGCTTTTACCTTGTCCCACTGCTCCCTGCCATCTGTATCACGCCAGCCATTCATGCGGCAGTAGTAGTTATATACCAGTCTTGCTTCTACAAAATCTTGCGACTTGTAATGGTTGAGATCACTGTGCTTTACCTCCCAGTTATTCACCTCCATGATCATATCCTCCAATTCCATAGCATCTATCGGATCTTCTGATAACCTTTGATGAAAAGTGCTGGCCCAATTAGCTACACCCCAGAATCTTGCAAGCGCCCAGCCCATGTAACCGCCATCTTTATAAATAGTATAGCTCAATGCCATTGCAGGTGCAAATCCGCGCTTTTCAGCAATATCTTTTTGTTGCAGTGCTTCAGCATCTTTTTCAAGCCAGTTTACGCTGCGAATATTGGTACCCACATTTTCAAGCATGTAAAAATCAAGTGTATCAGCAATCCGCTCCAGGTTCAGTGAAATGGCATTCAACGTTATCGGTCCCGTACTGGAGCAACATGTAAGCATAGGCTTATCTTCAATAATGTCTTTACACGTTTTTACGTGGTCTGCAATTACATCGTCTTTCATTTTAATCCAGTCACGAAAAACAGGGTTCTCATAATTGCCCCATAGCAACATAGGCTTCGTGGTATCACCCCAAAAACTCTTATCCGTGGTGGGAGGAATGTCATGGCCATAATCTCTTTTGAATCTTTCTCTGCAGAATTTACATCCGCATGCCCGCAACCCCACGTAATCACACATATCATCAATTTCATAGCCGTCAAAATTCACTTCGCGCACCAGCCTTTGCAAATACTTTTTGTGCATATCCAAAAAACCGGGATTGTTGTGGCAAAAGGCTTCCATCTGGTATTGCCTCGCGTAGCCACGGCCTCCATCAAAAATATCAACCTCACAAATCTCCTGAAAAAGATGTCCTTCATACTGCGCATATTTGGCCGCCTGCTCATCATGAAACAATAAAGTATGATGGCGCTGGTTACGGTGTAGTTTATCAAACTCTTCTTTGCCGCGCGGCCTTTCCACATGATTGCAGGAGTAATGTTCAATAAATTTGATGTCGTATTTATGAAGTTCTTCTTTAACCGCAGCAAAATATTCGTTTAACTGTCCAAAATAATTTGCAAAGTCAAAACGAATATGAAAGCCGTAATTCATTGCCGTATCAATTTTTGCTTTTGCAAAACCTTCGGCCCGGCGCTTTACTTTATCACGAATTGCTTTCTGGTTCCATTGCAAATCTTCGATGCTGTTCCACCAACTGGCTACGCGCCTCGGTACAAAAGGAATATCAGGCTTGCCGCCGGGTACAAATAACGCTGCCCCAGATTCCCGCTTAAAAATTTCGGACGCCATTGAAGGCACTGAACTTGTTAGACCCAAGCCAAGCCCGGACAACGCTGATAACTTAATAAAATTTCTACGGCTATTACCCTCGTTCATAATATTTAATTGAAAGAAAAGTCAAATTGATATCAAACAAATTTAATAATATTTGGGTACGTACACGTAATTTTCTGTAAAAAACATTTTTTTTAATATAAATCTCTACTTTTACAGGTATTATATAATGGTTTATAAGATATTCAATGAACTGCAAACATCTTCTCCCAATCGCTGTATTTTCGGTAATCATTTCAATGTTATTCTCATGCAAAGAACAACGATACCCCGATGCACTTTCGCCGGATGATGCGTTAAAAGCACTCACCGTTTCAGAAGGTTATAAAGTTGAGCTATTTGCAAGCGAGCCTTTTGTTTATGATCCCGTTACCATGGAGTTTGATGAAAACGGAGTTTGTTATGTGGCGCTTATGCCCGACGCGCCTTTTGCTCCCAAACCCGGGGAAGAAAAAGGCCAGATACGTGTGTTGCTTGATCTGAATGAAGATGGCCTGGTAGATTCATCTGTAGTATTTGCCGATAAACTTTCCGAAGCCACCAGCCTGTTGCCCTGGAAGGGAGGTATATTAGTTACCGCAGCTCCCGATATCCTTTATTTGAAAGATACCAATGGAGATTTTAAGGCTGATATTAGAGAAAAACTTTTTACAGGCTTCTTTAAAAATAATTACGAAACGCAAATTTCAAACCTGCAGTTTTCAATTGACAACTGGATCTATGCCAATAACCGCGGGCAGGAAGGAGATATTACTTATATACCAAAACCCGGCGATAGTTCTTTAAACGTAAGGGGCGGCGATTTTCGTTTCAGGCTTGATAAAGATAAGTTTGAAAACGAAACCGGGCCCGGGCAGTTCGGGCAGGATATTGATTTTTATGGGAACAGGTTCATCACCGAAAATTCAATCCCCATCCAACAAATGATGATTCCCTGGCGCTACACACACAGGCATCCTTATCTTTCTTCCACTAAATCAATGAAAAATATTTCGGATCATGGCGATACAATGTACCAGGTGTCAGCAACGCCCTACTGGCGCCGGGAAAGAACGATCAAAAGAAATAAGGAATTTCAGGAAAAGAAACTTAACCGCGTGGAATATGAGCGCGGAAGGTTTACAGGAAGCAGTGGCGGCACATTTTATGTGGGGGATAAAATGCCCGGTTTGTATGGTAACTTTTTTATTGGGGAGGTTGCAGGAAACCTGGCCCACCGCGATGTGCTAAAAGATAATAACGACAGTGCGTACTTTATTGCCCAACGTGATGCGAGCGACCAAAACAGTGAATTTATTTATTCAAAAGATACCTGGTTCCGGCCTGTGAATTTTACAACTGCGCCCGATGGATATTTTTACATGCTCGACTTTTACAGGCAGCATATTGAAACTCCTGTTTCCATCCCCGAGGAATTACAAAAAGATATGGACTTTAAAAAAGGAACGGATAAAGGCCGTATTTATCGCATTATGCCGGTTAATGCCACTTATAAATTTGTAAAACCAAATCTGGGCAAAATGAGCAACGTTGAGTTGGCCGGGCAACTTTCCAACGGCAATGAATGGTACGCAATTACGGCGCACCGGCTTTTGGTAGAAAGACAAGATAAATCCATTATTCCCACCATTCAAAATATTTTAAACCAAAGCACAAGCGATAAAGCTCGATTACATGCACTTTACGTTTTAGAAGCCCTCAATGCATTGAATACTGGCGTTGTTAAAAAAGCTATGCAGGATGCATCGCCTGGTGTGAGGCGCAACGCCGCTATTCTTGCCGAAAGATACCCAGATTGTTATAACGACCTGGTTGCGTTAAGCAAAGATCCTTCAGCGAAAGTTGTTTTACAATCTGTATTGAGTCTTGGCGAGTTTAAAGCAAAAAATAATACGCCGGTTTTTATTGATGTTTTGGGCAGGTACGGGTATGATCGAAACTTCCAGATGGCCGTATTGAGTACTGATGCAGGATCCTCTCCGCAATTTTTGAAAGCTGTTTTGGAAAGCCCGGTTGGGGCAAATACCTCAAAACCCTGGAACGATTTCATTACAGACCTTTGTTACGTTATTGGCGCGAGAAATAATAAGGCCCAGGTTAAAAATTTGATGGAATTAACAAATGTGGCAACGATGAAACCAAGAGAAGGAGTGATATTAAAAGGGCTGCGACGCGGCCTTGAAAACTCGCCGAATGTAGATGCTACTCTTAAAGCAAGGGCGAAAGATTGGAGTAAATTAGAATCACCTGCTCTTAAAGACTCATTGATTAAAAATTTTAAATAACGAAATCGATCATGCAAGAACAATTATCCAGGAAAAAATTTATTGCAAAATGCACGGGCTATGCCGGGGCATTTATTGGCGGGGCTTTGCTATTGAATAGTTGTAAATCTGATGAAAGCAAGCCTGACGATGCTTCTGTAAAAAGTGGCGAACAACCAAAATCAATGGTACAGCCCGAAAACTGTAACGATCTTAGCAGTTTAAGTGCTGAAGAAGTTGATAAAAGAACAAAGCTGGGCTATGTTGATCATTCTCCATCGCCCGATATGCGTTGTGAAATTTGTAAACTTTATTTACCACCGGCAGAAGGCGCTAAATGCGGCGGCTGCTCTCTTTTTCAAGGCCCTGTTGACATTGGTGCAAGCTGCACATATTTTGCCCCTCTTGATGCGTAGTACATGAAAGCGCTGAATATTTTTTTTATTGTAATTTTTATCTTCTCTGCGGCGTTGCAATACAATGATCCGGATCCTTATGTTTGGATTCCCATTTATTTATACACTGCCTGGCTTTGCTATAAAAGTATAAAAGGGCAATACAATCCCCGGCTTTATTATTTAGGGTTAGTGGTTTATTTTGGCTACGCCATTTTTTTATTTTTTGATAAGAACGGTGTACTGAGTTGGAGCACTGAACACCATTCAGAAAATATTGTGCAAAGTATGAAGGCTACCAAGCCGTGGATTGAAGAAACAAGAGAGTTTGGTGGCCTGTTGATTTGTATTGTTGCATTGCTGTTAAATATGTGGCACTTATCACGCAGGAAAAACTGAATGTTTTTTCTGTTACACAAATATTGCCCAGACAACGGAAAAGATAGAACGGCTTTGCTACGATTTTAAAAAATTAGTTCCCTGATTACAAATTTATTATTTTTGGGGTACGTACACGATATTTCAGTATTGCCGGATTGCGTTGGCTAAGAATATACTTTAGATAAAAGTACTACAAGTCTTATCATAATTTTTTAATATTCACACCGGAAAATGTATTGATTTTAAAATAGAGAAGATCGCTAAGAACATTGCATCAAATAAAACACAACTTTATTACTTAAAAAAAATCGTCACATGAAAAAAAATGAAATCAGTCGCCGTCATTTTTTAAGCACGGCTGCAGTGGCTACCGCGGGGGTAGCTGTTTCGGGTTTTACGCCCACGTTTGCACAAAATACAACAGATAAGCCTGCGCTTCTTGGCGGAACATCTGTTCGTGCTAATAAGAAATGGCTGAAGTGGCCACAATGGGATAAAAAATTTAATCCTAAAATGAACGAAGTAATGGAGAGCCTGACATGGTCTCGCGCAAAAAATGTGAACCAGTTTGAAAAGAGTTGGGCTGAATTGCACGGCATGAAACATTGCCTCACCACTGTTAACGGAACAAATGCTTTAAGCGCGGCATGGATGCAGTCTGACATCGGCCCCGGCGACGAAGTGATCTGTTCTCCTTACACGTTTAGCGCGTCGATTTTTGGCATCCTTTACAAAGGTGCAATGCCCGTCTTTGCGGATATTGATCCCACAACCTTTCAAATAGACCCTGCACAGATCAGAAAAAAGATAACACCGCGCACCAAAGGAATTCTGCCGGTTCACATCTGCGGTTATCCGTCTGATATGCCCGCCATTATGAAAATTGCCAGGGAACATAAATTGTTCGTTGTTGAAGACGCCTGCCAGGCGCATTTGGCGGAGATTGGCGGCCAGAAAGTAGGAACGTTTGGCGATGCCGGATGCTTTAGTTTCCAGGCTTCAAAAACCCTTCCGGTTGGTGAGGGCGGCGCCATTCTTACCAATAATACCGAATACTATGACCGCCTTTATTCGTACCACAATTTCGGATATGCATCAGGTTCTGTATCAGGGCAAATCAGCGCCATCACTGCGCTAATTTTGGCTAACAAAATCCGAATGGCAGAATATCAGGCCGTTATAGGGTTATGCCAAATGGAAAGACTTCAGGAGTTACACAAGCTAAGAAACGAAAACGGTGCTTACCTGAATGAGAAACTCAAAGCCTATCCGGGCATCTCCCCGGTGCAACTACACAAGGGGGCAACAGCGGCTTCTTATTACATCTATGGCATGGTTTACAATCAGGACAAGATGGACGGGCTTCCGCGCAAACGATTCATTGAGGCAATGAATGCTGAAGGAATTCCTGTGGGAACGGGTTACCCCAATGATCCGCTTTACACGCAGCCAATGCTCCGCGAGGTATTCAATTCCGAGATTTATAAAAAATGTTACACATCAAAAGAGCTGGATTTTGAACAATACAAACAAAGAAACCACTGCCCTTCTTTGATTAAAACTTATGACTCTGCGCTTTGGATCTGGAATGGCGGACTTATGATAGGATCGAAAGCTGACATGGATGATGTGATCAACGCAGTGGATAAAATCCATAATAACATTGCAAAACTGAAACAATAGTGTACCCCCGAATAGCGTACTTCTTTAGTTAAACTTTGGACCTGTTTAAAACATAGTGTAAGAATAGACATCTGATTTTTACATTAAATTTTTAAACAGGCTTGGAGTTGTTTAAACTTTTACTTTTTTAAAACGGGCTGCAATGCAAAAGCCACAATGAACACGAAGGAATACCTGAATTTAGAAAACTCCGTGATCTCTATATATTCTCTTTGTTCTCTGTGTTCTTCGTGGTTATAGTTCGATTCATTAAACGAAACCTGCTGTTTCAGGAAAGTTTAAACAACTTCTCTTTTAAAAAATATTAAAACCGCAGTTACATTCACGAATGCCAGTCATCAGAAAAACAAAATCATGAACAGAATCAACCATTTAATGAGCGCTGTACTGCTTTCTATTCTAACAGTCAATACAGGCTTTAGCCAGCGCCCCACCGATATTGAATGGAAATACGACAGCGGCTGGGTTTTGCAAAAAGAAAATCCGGGCAGCAAGTTTGAAAAATTTTTCGCCATTGGAACCTGGCATGTACCGGGTTATACTTTTTCTGATTCGATTGAAACAGATGAGCAAGCCTACCAAAGTAAGGCATCTCTTTTTAAAGAAAGAGCCGCCCCTTTCAATATGATCTTTGTAAACCCCGGGCAACAGAAAAAGTATATGTCTGATAAAATTCATATTCTCAACCCATTCTCTTCAATACTACACAGCTTTGTAGATCGTGCCCCTGATCTGCCGAAAGGCAAAGACAAGGATTACTATCGAAGCCAGTATATGAAAACAATTGTAAATAGCCCTGAGTTTGAGACGCATCTTGATTCAAAAATCAAACAGCTTTTGGTAAAACTGCCTAATGAAAAACATATCTATTCACACATTGACGAAATCGCTTTGGGAGGTGTGAGCAAATGGGCAGTTCCACCTTCTGTGGGGGCAAAGATTAATGAAAGGCTAAAACAATTTGACAAAAACGCTCTTGTTTTTGTTGACCTGTTGGGGCACAGCAGGGGCAGCACTTATTTATTTGAAAAAAGATACCTTCAAGCCCATAACACGCTTCCGGCAAACCCTCCCTATAAATTAATAAACCCAAAAGCCCTTGACAGTGAAATCCCTTTACTTGGGTTTTCTCAGGCTTATAACGGCTTGCCGGTTTATCAATTTAACAATGGTAAATATTCATACTCAGAATATGATGTTGAAACCCTCAAATCTATTTGGTATGAAAACACAAAATTAATAGCGGCGGGGTATAAAGAAAGCGGCGATGTGTTTGGCATCAATGCTTTTCGCGATTTCTTTGCCCTCCCTGTATTGGCGGGCATCACGGTAGATGCACTGAAAGAAGGATTAGGATTGAAAACCCCGATATGGTTGTATTTTGACGGAAACGGATATGCAAAGCCGGCAAATGTAGCCGCTAAGGCTTATGTAATCATGATGAAATGCCAGATTTACACTTCAATTATTCACGGGGCAACAGGTATTTTATTCTGGAATGACTGGAGTAAAAAGCCGGAAGTTTTTGATGCGCTGTTACCCATGCTGGAAGACCTGAACAAAAATGTTCCTATTCTCAAACTCAAAACGATTGATAAAAAAGTTGATGGAGATTTGCATATAATGTTCAAACAAAATGCAAAAGGAGAAAAATATATCATCGCTTCCAATACCAGCAAAACAGAAAACATAAATCTTAATATTGCTAAAATTCAGAAAAAAATACTACAGCCTTTAGAAGTTTATATCTCGAAAATCTAAAGCAATAATCGCGAACGAGCGAAAAAAATTCGTTATAAAAATCAAAGCTATAAGACCTTCAATCAAATCATGAATAAGATACTGGTGCTGCTACTACTAATTTTTGCCTGCACAACGACGTACAGCCAGAAACAAATAACCGTTGTATGCTTTGGTAATTCCACAACAGCGTTTCGCAAAGGCGTGAACAAAGTATATTCAGTAAGGTTGCATGAAAAATTAGACAGCGCCGGTGTGCTCAATCAGGTCATCAACTCAGGTGTCGGCAGCAGCCATACAGGATCTATAAAGGATAATGATTTTGCAAAAGTGGTTCACGCGATGGATCGTTTTGATACCGCTGTACTCAGGCATCATGCAGACTGGGTAACGATTAATTTTGGCCTGAACGATGCATACCAGGACAATGGCCCCGGCACCTCCGCGCGCATCCCTTTAAAACAATATAAAAAGAACATCAAATACTTTGTACGCAAAGTAAGAAGGCAGGGAAGCAGGGTTATTTTGCTCACACCAAACCCGCAAACCTCTGCTTATGAAGAGTTTCGCCGGCAAAACGTAAAAGCATATGCTGAAGCTATAAATAAAATCGCCAAATGTAAAAACACTTACCTGATTGATACCTGGAAATTGTTTTACGACTGGGGCCAAGACAAGCCTGATAATATTGACAGTCTTTTCCTTGACAAACTACATCCAAATGATGCCGGGCATGAGCTGGTGGCACAGGCGATTTTTGAGATCATACATAAAGCCCGCCAATAATAAAATGCCATAGTTTTTATGTTAACTTATTTCCCAAATTAAACATATAGGATTTTTGAATAGAATATTAGCCGGGTATCGACTGTTCAACCATTTACTATGGAACCCAAAGGCGACAGCGAACAAAACCTACAGATCATGCAAATAATGGATAAGTATGTTTTAGAGGAGCCTTGACAGGTGTGCTTGTCATCAGGGTTTACTGCCTATGGATATAAGCCGTTAAAATATTGAATACTTTCTGCAATGGCTTCATCTATACTTTGCAATTGAACCTGTAACTCTTTAACACAAGCACTGTTGCCGTAAAAATTATTGATACAAAGTATACGCATATTATTGCTGCCCAGGTTTGATCTGATGTTACAGTAATGTAATCCATCACCAATACAGCCCATTATGCTTAGTATAAATCGGGGAACCGGTATGAGCCATTGTGTTTTATGAGTCTGCTGCCTGACCTTTTTAAAAAAATCGGCATAGCTTATGTTTTCTCCCGTGACCAGGTAACGTTTCCCGTTTTGGCCTGAATAGATACATTTCTCAATAACCCTGGCCACATCAGATACTGCTACAAAGTTTTTTCCTCCGGGAGGACAGAAAAGTAACCGGTGTTTCATCCCCATTAAAATAATCTTTCCACTACTGGGCTTGCTGTCGTGTGCACCAATCATAAAAGTAGGGTTTATAATAATTACTTCAGTCTTGCTGTGCCGGCGAAGCAAATATCGCTCTGCCGCGGCCTTGCTTCTTGCGTAGAACGACCGGGTGAAGGGAGGTTTCATCGGCCTTTGCTCCGGGATGACCAATGTACTTTCTGAACCGTAACCTATGGTATTGGCGGTGCTGACATAAATAAATTTTTTAACGTTCATCTTAATCGCGGCCTGCATCAACTGTACAGTTGCCGTATAATTTATTTTGTGATAGTCGGAATACCGGGTGAGGTTTTGCTTAGTAACAGCAGCTGCATGTATAACAGCCGTCACATCTTCCAAATAAAGGGAAAGATCATCTTGTAATTCGCCCTGTACCAGGTGCAGGCGCTCATGCCGGACAGGATAGGATAACTTTTTGTTCCTTACCAGCCCCTTTACCGTATAGCCTTTTTCTAATAACAGCAAAGTGAGATTAGTGCCCAATAAGCCACTGATACCTGTAACAAATACGGTCATTGTATTTCCTTTCTTATATTATAGGTGAGCAATGGCAGTTTTACCCAGACAGGAAGCAGTGCCATGATCAACCAGCTCCAGGGATTTACGATGATTACCCTATCTTTTTTGAATAACTGCTTAATGCAACGCCCGGCTACTTTTTCGGGTTGCAGTAATGTAAGCCGTCCTATATAACCCAGCTTCTTAATGCGCTTGCATACTTCGTCGTTGGTTGCCATCGCGCCAGGGTTTACAACACTGACCACCACTCCCGTATTTTTTAGTTCTTCGCTCAGTCCCCTTGAAAAGGAATGAATAAATGTTTTTGATGCAGGATATACCGTTTTATATCCAATAGGAGAAAAGGCCGCCATACTGGAAACATTCAGTATATAAGCCTGCGGCTGCTTTAGCAGGTTGGGCAATAGCTGATGGGTAAGCAGAGAGGTAGCCAGCACATTTACCTGTATAATGCTGTTAATGTATTGTATAGAAGCGTCCGTGAATTTTTGAGAACCTCCCAAACCGGCATTATTAATAAGCACATAAATTTCGAAATTCCTGTTCAGCCATTCGCAGACACCTATTACGTTCTCCTTTACAGAAAGATCAGTTTCGTAATAACTCACCTTTACATTATAGGTACCTGCAAGGCACAAAGCCTGCCGGCAAAGGTTCTCACCCGGCAGACTTATTAAAACCAGGTTAAGATTTTGCGCAGCCAATTCTTTAGCAAAAGCGTAACCAAGACCCTGGCTGGCACCGGTAATCACTGCATATTTTTCTTTCATAATGAGTAATGTCCAACAGATTTCAAGGATATTTTTTGTTGCTTCACCGCAGGAAATTTAACTAACAACGGCGATAGCTGCGTGAGTGGCTTTTCTTTTTCTGTATTTCCTGGTGAGGTATAAAAGAATACTTGCAATAAGCATAGCAGGTGTTTTAAAGGCTTTTACATTTTTCTTACGCTTCCCGAACCGGATATAGAAGTGTTAACAGCTGGAGTACCTTTATACCAAACAGTACCGCTCCCTGTGATAGTTACGTCAAGTCTGTCTTCGGCCCATAGCTTAGCATTGCCCGAACCGGTAAGTTTTACTTTAGCCTCTTCACTACGCATGAGGCTGGTAATATAATCTCCATGTCCTGTAATAGTAACCTCCTGCCCGTGAACTGCGCCACCTTCTATGCTAAGGTTACCGCTCCCCGTCAGATCCGCCTTTAAGGAAGTTGCTGTGAGAGCAGGTATTGTAATATTGCCACTGCCGCTAAGCTTCAACTCTAAAGCCGGTGTAAGTATATTGGTACGAGCAGAAATATTTCCTGACCCGGAAAGCGTAGCGCCAGTAAGCGTTGGATTGGATACATAGATGGTAACACTGCCTCCTTTGATTGTAATATTGGGCTTTGTTCTTAGCACCAGCTTATTAGCTATTACCTCGGTAAGAATGTAGCTTTGAATATTGTGAGCAGCTTCCACTTCTACTTTTTTTGTTGCCCCTTGCACAAATTCCACGTTACCGCTAAAAGCTGCTTCTACCCTGTCAAAATCAGCCACAGACCTTGTTTCTTTTATGGCCGGGCCCTCAGGAAATATTTTTTTACAACCTGTTATACCGTAGAGTGATATGAATGCAGATACTGCTACTACTAACTGTTTCATGTGTATTGTATTTATGTTTTTAATGGTCACATGGAATACGCCAAATAATCATCACAGTTTGTAAGCAACTTTTTGCTTATGGCTATTTCATGTGTATTTTTTAAATAGATATTTTAATAAATTATAAGCTGATATTTACAGCGCCTGTAAGCCCTCCTGTTAAGGAAAAGGAGGATTCCCTGCTGCCGAACTTCCATAGATAATTATCCGCAAAAATTCTGGAATCAGAATATTTATAAGTATTCAATGCAGGTCCCGCGGTAATTTCAATAACCGGGCTTATCTTATATCCCAGTAATGCTCTTAACGATTGGGTATGCTTCCAGAAAATAAAATCGGTTTTGCTGATGGCAACCACCTCTGTATTTATTCTCAGCCTTTGATTAAATGTAATTCTGTAGCCTGCGCCTGCTTCCAATTGAAATACTGTCTTTCTTTGCTCATTACCTGCCCCGGCGCCAATAATCCCGTATGTTTTACGGCCTCCGGTGCGAAGCAGTACATTAGCAGATGCATCATCATAAACCTGTATACCGATTTGTTGTTCTCCATTCTTTATGAAATTTAAAATGCCGATGGGGTAATCTGAACTATCGGCAATATTGATCAGGCCTGCAACCTGAACTCCTCTCACTGACCGGGCGATATTAATTAGCCCGGCTACCTGTGAATGAACGTTTTGAGAACTATTAACAATTCCTCCGATTTGTAATATTTCATAGCGGCTAAAATTGCATAACCCCGCAATTTGAATAAGGCCGTTTCCTGTTTTATGGTTAAGAATCCCTGCAACCTGTATGCCCCGTCCATTTGCAGCCCCATTGTATAAACCCGCAACTGAGATCCCTTTATCTGAACCGTTCACCTGGTTAGCTAATCCGCTCACCATAAGGCCGCGATTACTGCCGTAAAGCCTGTTGGCTAAACCGGCAATCGTTACTCCTTTATTATTGAAATTCACTCCCTGTAATGCCTGCAAAGAAAAAGCAGGGCTCATATCCTTTGCCAGCTTACCTTGTGTGCTTACCGGTGTAACCAACCCCAGGTGAACACTTTTAACAACAGGCACCTGCGCCATTCCATAATAGCCGGTTACTAAACTAACTGCAAGTAAAAATATTTCTTTGATGTGCATATATCAATGTGTACACCTGATACACATTAAATGCCTGTTACCCCTACGCTCATTTAAAAAATATTTACACCAAGAGAAAAACCTAAATGAAAAGCATCGTTTTTGTCTTTGCTTAAGGAGATGGAATTTTTGTGAAAGCCTTTATAATAAAGGCCTTCGTGTTCATAAGCTGGCAGGCGGTATTGAAATCGCGGCCCCGCAAATATCTGCTTGTTTTTATGCAAGTTCCACACTAGCATGGGTTGCAGCAGTATATTACTGTAATCGTTATTAAAATTGCTTGCGGGCGTATAAAATTGAGAGATAAGCTCCGCCGCCATTTTTAGTTTCCCTTTCAAAGCCCATTCGCTGCCCAGGCCATACCCAAATATATAATGCCGCCCTGTAGCGCCTGTGTTAATAATCCCAGCCTGCAATATGTTATAAAAAGCATAGCTGCCAGACTTGTAGCTTATATTTAGCTGATTATTTTCCTGTATTGAAACGGATAAGGAATGTTTACCATTCCTGCTGTAATTAAAAGGTCCTATTGAAACACCGTTCAGCGTATCCGCAATGTTCAACACGCCCAACTGAAACCCGTTGATCTTTTTAGCAACGTTAAGTAATCCTGTTACCTGTGCGCCATTTATATCCCCCGAACCGTTAACTAAACCCGATAACTGAAATCCCTTTTCAAAAGCAGCGGTACGGTTAACCAATCCGCTTAGCTGCATTCCCTTATCAATACTCCGGGAATTATTGACCACCCCCCCGATTTGTAACCCTTTAAATTCCCGGCTCTTGTTATAGATCCCTCCTATTTGCAGTCCCCGGGTACTGCTTTTATTTACATTGGCTAATCCACCTATTTGCAGGCCGGTTACTGTATCTCCCACATCATTATAAAGTCCCCCGATTTGTACTCCGTTCATCGTGCCGCCCACAATATTGAACAATCCTCCTACCTGCGCAGAACGTACATGTTTCTGTACGATATTAAATAATCCTCCTATTTCCAGTGCATCTACTTGTGCCGCATAGCCCCCGAATACATTAAAGGATAGTTGATTTTCCTGCTGGCCTTTCAGTGCATTTTTAGTACCGATGCCCGGCCAGAAACCTAACTGGAATTTACGCTTATAAAAATAATTTTTCAGGTTGAGGCTATTGAGCTTTCGTTTGGTGCCGATAAGATTTCTTGCCAGCCAGTGCAGTTCCACAGACCGGAGAGTGACGGTTTCTTCGGTGGTGATTCGTGGTGTAAGACCAATTTGTAAAGAATGATTGTTCCTGCCGTCTATTATAAACGCAGTGTCGTAATAGGAAACGCGATTGGCTACCATCTTAATTGAATTGCGTAGGGGCACCCTGATCGAAAAATGCCCCTGCTCATTCGACAT
>JAPUDO010000050.1:0-13401 GCA_027493055.1 Niabella sp.
AGAAAAAAGGCCTGCCCTAAAAAGAGCTGGCCGTTGCTAACCTATGAAAAACACCAAGTGCAAATTTAGGAAATACATTTATAGAAAAAAAATTATTAAGAAATAAAAGGAAAGATTAATTGAATTTTTTTCTACTGTTCCTTTGCCTGATCTCGTCTCTTACCTTGCGCCTGAAATTTTGCTCGCTGGCAAAAAAGGAGTTGGCCCTTTGCATTCCAATGATGCCGGCCATTTGTTTCCGGGAGGATATTTTAAGGTCCAGGATCTTTTGTTCGCGTTCCAGGGGATCGCTGTAAGTCATACCAATCTCCTTTCTTTTAAAAAGGTACTCTTCTACCAGAGGCCGCATCTGATCTGCTTCTTCGGGTTTTAGCTTCAGTGTTTGTACAACGTATTGAAAGAATACGTCATTGATCTTTGACGGGTCCTTTTGTTGTGCATGAACACTATAACACATACTGAAAAAAGCGATGATAACAGGCAGTATATTTTTTATTGTTCTCATTTCCTTTTAAAAAAAATCGTTACCCGGAGCCATGTTTTCGTTCAAAAAACTATGAAGTTCCTGGCTGCTTACGCCAATAAAAAGTTGATTATTGTCAATGAAATTTTTTTTGTCATAGTCGTTACCAGGACTTTTAGGGGCTTCTTCCGCAAAAGCATCGAGTTCTAAGCTGCTTATGTCCTCTATAGTGATTGCGGATATCCTGGGATCATCGGACAACGGAGCATTAGTTCCCTGATACTTTAGTGCTCCTAAAACCACCAGTACAGCAATTGCAGCAGCAGCAGCTATTCTATACCATTTTTTAAAGTAGGATATCCCGGAAGTGGGCGCCGCAGTAATTTTACCCCTGATATTTTTCTCAAAATGCTGAAAATAGCCTTCCGGCACCTGGAAAACGGGCTCTTTTGATAGCTGTTCCAGCAAAATGCCCCCTTCCGTATTTTGAAACTCATCATCAACAATGTTGATCATACGATCGTGGAATGTTCCAAAATAATTTTCCGGTATTTTATAGGGAGTGCCTATAGAAGGTTTTTCCTCATGGTCCAGTTTGCTTAATATCTTTAATATGTGCGCTTTGTCGTCCATTTTATTATCAGACAGGTAGGGTTAAAAAAAGTTTAATGGTTCAAAATGTAGTGCTCTATTTTTTTAGCTGCATGGTGGTAGCTCGCTTTTAGCGCACCTACCGAAACACCCAGCACCTCGCTCATTTCATTGTAGGGCATATCATCAAAATAGCGCAGGCTGAATACAAGCTTTTGTTGTTCTGGCAGCGTTTGGATAGCCAGTTGCAGCTTCCATTCCAGTTTTGAAGCATCAAAATATTCATCCGCCTTTATTTTGTCTTCCAGGCTGTTTGCCGGATCATTATTACTTTCAAAAGTTCTTTTTTTCTTTATTTTCTGGAGATGCGTAATGCTTTCATTGCTGGCAATACGGTACAGCCAGGTGTACAGCTTGCTTTCTTCCCTGAAATGAGCCATGCCGTTCCACATTTTTATAAAAACATTTTGCAGCACATCGTCAGCGTCATTATGTTCTATTACCATACGGCGTATATGCCAGTATAGTTTTTCTTTATATTTGTTTACTATTTTTGAAAAGGCGCTATGTTTCGTATCAGGGTTACGAAAAAGGGATAAAAGTTCATCATCAGGAATATGCTGCACCTCCATTAAACTATTTATGACTTTAAAAAGTTAATGAGGTTTAAGCTACGCAAAAATTTCTTTCGGAACAGCAAAAAATAACCCCGCCGAAGCGGGGTCATGGAATTATATCAGCTATCAGCTTTTTATGCTTTTTTGCGGGCCATTACCTTTTCTGCGGCAGCCACAATATCCGGAACATCCATACCATACTTTTTCAAAAGTTCTTTAGGTGTTCCGCTTTCTCCAAAAGTATCTTTAGTGCCCACATATTCAATAGGAACAGGGAAGTTTTTAGCAGCGCATTGGGCAATGGCATCTCCCAGTCCGCCAATAATATTATGTTCCTCGGCTGTTACGGCGCATTTTGTTTTTTGTATGGATCTGATCACCGCTTCTTCGTCCAAAGGCTTAATAGTATGTATATTGATCACTTCCACGCTGATGCCTTTTGCCTCCAGTTCAACACCTGCCTGTATGGCGTTCCATACCAGGTGGCCGCAGGCAAAAATGGTAACATCGGTACCTTCAGAGAAATATTGGGCCTTGCCTATCTGGAAATCTTCTTCTTTGGTAAAAATGGGCCAGCTGGGACGGCCAAAACGCAGGTAAACCGGCCCCTGGAATTCAGCAATGGCCTGGGTAGCTGCCTTAGTCTGAGTGTAATCACAAGGAACGATCACCGTCATACCTGGCAGCATTTTCATCATGCCAATATCTTCCAGTATCTGGTGGGTAGCGCCGTCTTCACCCAGGGTTACACCGGCGTGTGATGCGCAGATTTTTACATTTTTCCCGCTATAGGCAATAGACTGGCGTATCTGGTCATAAACACGTCCTGTGCTAAAGTTAGCAAACGTAGTGGTAAAAGGTATTTTGCCGCCAATAGCTAACCCGGAGGCTACGCCCATCATATTAGCTTCACCAATACCACACTGTATAAATCTTTCGGGAAACTCCTTAATAAACTGGTTTAACTTCATTGAGCCCAGCAAATCGGCTGTAAGCGCAACTATATTTTCATTTTTCCTGGCTGCTTCTGCAATGCCGTCTCCAAACCCGCTGCGGGTGTCTTTACTTCCTGTTGATTGAATATCTTTTAAAGCCATCTCTCTTGGTTTAAAAATTTTTATTCCGGCAAACGTACTGAAAAAAAATCAATCTGTTAAAAGAGACATTTAGTGAAAAATGAATAGGTTACGTGCTTTGTTGTTCTTGCGAGCCTCTGCATGGCAATTCGCACAAATACTGTAGCAGGATCATCAATTAAAAATTCTGTTAATAATAGGGTTATCCCCAAAAATAACCCGATTTATGCTTTTGCTTTGTTACTTTCGGGAAATTACTACAACTTTGCGCACACAATCTTAGAATACATAGAGAATGGGACTTTTTAACTGGTTTACACAGGAAATAGCAATGGATCTGGGTACCGCAAATACCCTTATTATACATAATGAAGAAGTGGCTGTAAATGAGCCAAGTATCGTAGCATTAAATCGTAACAACCCGAAAGAGGTTTTGGCGGTAGGGAAGCGTGCGTTAATGATGCACGAAAAAACGCATGAAAGCATCCGTACGGTAAGGCCTTTAAAGGATGGCGTAATTGCCGACTTTAACGCAGCCGAGTTAATGATAAGAGAGCTGATCAAGCTGGTATATCCTAAAAAACCTCTTTTTCCGCCAAGCTGGAGAATGATGATCTGCATCCCTTCTTCTATCACCGAAGTAGAAAAACGTGCCGTTAGAGATAGTGCAGAGCAGGCAGGCGCCAAAGAAGTGTATCTTATTCACGAACCTATGGCTGCAGCCCTGGGTATTGGTATTGATGTGGAAGAGCCTATTGGCAATATGATCATTGATATAGGCGGCGGTACTACCGGTATTACAGTAATTGCACTGGCGGGTATTGTGTGTGATCAAAGCATACGTATTGCCGGGGATGAGTTTACTGCGGATATTATGGAAGCGCTGAGAAGGTATCACAGCCTGCTGATAGGTGAACGTACAGCAGAGCAGATCAAAATACAGATCGGCGCAGCTATGAAAGACCTGGATAACCCGCCGGATGACATTCCTGTGAATGGCCGCGACCTGGTTACCGGTATCCCCAAACAAATTATGGTAAGCTACCAGGAAGTAGCCGAAGCGCTGGATAAAAGCATCTTTAAAATTGAGGAAGCTATTTTAAAAGCACTGGAACAAACACCTCCGGAGCTGGCAAGCGATATCTATCGCCGGGGCTTATATCTTACCGGTGGCGGTGCTTTGCTGAGAGGCCTGGATAAGAGATTAAGCCAAAAGATAAAACTTCCTGTTCATATTGCCGATGACCCCCTTAAAAGTGTGGTAAGAGGCACCGGCATAGCTTTGCAAAATTACGACCGCTACCCGTTTGTGATGAGGTAGGGAAGATGGCGGATGGCAGTTGACGGTTGACAGGAAACCCCGTCATCTGTGATCTGTCATCTGTGATCTGTCATCTATCAACTAATATTCAATCATTCGGTGCATAATATTTTTTTATTCATCCGGCGTTTTTCAGTATTCATTCTGTTCCTGGTCTTACAGATCATTTCCCTGTACTTTCTTTTTACCTACAACCGTTCTCACCGGGCTAAAGGATTAGGCTTTGCCGGAGAAGTTACTTCATATTTCAATAATAAATACAATGCCCTGGAAGATTTTTTTACCATGCAGGAAGAAAACCGGCGGGTACATAAGCTGAATGATTCATTGATGAACCTGCTGAATGCCAATTTTGTGCCTGTAGACTCGGGGGTAACAGTGATGCGCGATTCACTGATAAAGGACACTTCAGGAAAGATGCGGCAGTATATCTGGCGAAGCGCACAGGTTTTATACGCTACTGCCGGAAGCGATAAAAACTACCTGCAAATTAACCGTGGAAGCAGCTCCGGCATTGCCGATGATATGGGTGTTTTTAGTTCAAATGGTGGTTTGGTAGGTAAGGTGATCAATACCGGCAAAAATTTCAGCGAGGTAATGAGCCTGTTAAATGTGGTGAACAAACTGAACGTCCAAATGAAAAGAACGGGCAGCGCCGGCACTTTAACCTGGGATGGTAAATCGCCCAAAGAGCTCACCCTGTTAAATATACCCAAAACAGATTCTGTCAGAAAAGGCGATACGATTGTTACCGGTAATTTTTCCTTAAGCTTTCCTCCCGGAAAAATGGTGGGTACTGTTTCTGCTGTGCTGAGAGATAAAAGCAGTAATTTCTTTATCCTTAAAATAAAACCTGCCGCCAACTTAACGGATATGCAGCAGGTATTTGTAGTAGAAAATGTAAACTATAATGAACTGCAATTACTGAACATGGAAACGCAGGATATGGTGGATAAAAAAGGAGGGGGCAAATGAGCGACCTGGTAAGAAATATCATACGTTTTATACTGTTCGTTTTCTTACAGGTATATGTGCTTAATGCAATGCCGCATTTACACCAGCTCATAACGCCTTATATTTATTTCCTGTTTATTTTATGGCTGCCATTTTACATAAAAAAGGGATGGGTGCTGGTGCTGGGCTTTTTGCTGGGTTTGAGTGTGGATTATTATACTGTAACGCCCGGCCTGCACGCAGCAGCCTGTGTGCTGGTTGCTTTCCTGAGGCCTTTCATTATTAATCTTTTTGCACCTAAGGACTCAACAGAGTTTAGTTATAAAGAGCCTTCTCCCAAAGCTATGGGCTGGAACGCTTACCTGTTATATGCATTGATATTGTCTTTTGTGCACAACTTCTACCTGCTTTTCCTGGAATGGCTTTCTTTTGGCTCTTTTATCAATTTTTTGATGAAGGTTATCATTAGCACTGCTATCAGTATGCTAATGATCATAATAGCCGAGCTTATATTTCCGCGTAAGTTGAAGTTCAGGTCCAATACGGCGTAGGTGTTATACAATCTGCTGCTTGATAGCTTTTGATACCGCTTCATTCATAGAATGCACCTGTAGCTTTTCATAAATTTTCCTGATGTACTGCCTTACGGTGTTAATGGAAATATTCAGTTCTGCCGCAGCCATTTTGTAGCTGTTGCCATTAACAAGGGAACGTAACATATCTTTTTCCCTGATGGTAAGGTTATAGTCATGGGTTACTGTATTTTTTAAGGCGCTGAAATTTTCCAGCACTTTACGGGCAATGAAAGGGCTCATAGGAGAGCCGCCATCCACTACATCTTTTATAGATTCGATTATTTTTTCGGGGATTGATTTTTTTAATAAATATCCTTTGGCGCCGAGGCAGATGCTTTCAAAAACATGCTGGTCATCTTCAAAAACTGTAAGCATAATCACAGATGCTCCGGGCTGCTTTTTAACAATATGCTTTAAACCGTAAATACCATCGGCTTCCGGCATGTCTATGTCCATCAGTACTACATCGGGCTGATAAAATTCCATGATCTTTTCTATCTGCAAACAGTTTTCCCAGCCGCCCACACATGCTATACCTTCGGCATGTTGCAGCAACGTTATCAGCTGCTCCCGCAGAAATTCATTATCCTCAAAAACGGCTGTTTTAATCATATATTGTCATTTGTTGCAAAATAAATGCATACAGAAAGCTATTGTTATAGCATAATTATGCGTAGGGTAACAGCACCCTTATTGTTGTACCGGTTTGCCCGGAGCTTATACCAAATTTTCCCTTGTTTCTTTCTGTACGGGCTTTCATGTTTTTGATGCCGTTCCCGTGTTTAACCATTCTTTCGTCAAACCCCGTTCCGTTATCCTGTATGCTGAGTTCAATAGCTTTACCTGTTTTGGATATACCAATATGGGCATGGTTAGCCTTTGCGTATTTGGCCAGGTTGTTCACACCTTCCTTAAATATCAGGTAAAAATTTCTTCTTTTTTCAGGAGATAGCTTTATATCCTCAAGGTTTTCTTCCACATTAAAATGGTATTGTATGTTTTGTGGTTCCAGCACATTGCCTGCATATTCTTTCATGCGGATAATGATTTGCGGAAAGCTGTCATTATCAGGGTTCATACTCCATACAATATCGCTGATATTATCCATTACGGCCTGCGTATTTTCTTTAATTCTTTCTACCTTGCTTTGCGGTTCAGCGGCATTCACCGATTTTAGCTGATGGATAGCTGAGTGGGATAAAATATTAATGGCAGTAAGTGTGCTGCCTACCTCATCATGCAGTTCGACAGAGATACGGTTCCTTTCTTTCAGCAATATATTTTTTTGTTCTATTTTCTTTTTCAGCTGTATCCTGTTCAGTATAAAGCTAAAGCCAATAACGGCAGCCGCCAAGAGGGAAAGAATAAAGTTCCGGTTCAGCTTTTCATTATTGATTTTCTGCTGGTTGAGCAGGTTTTCCTGTTCTGCGATCTTTTTTTGCTGCTGCAGGCTTTTTACGGTTGCATTGCTCAGGCTCAGCGATTTGGCCTGTTGCTCTATCTTTAAATTGTTGATGATCCTATCTTGTGTGAGTAACTGGATCTCTTTTTCCTTTTGAGCCGCTTCAACAAGATGCCCTTTCAATAAAGCGCTCTTTCTTTCAATCTCTAATTGCTGTATTTTTTCCCGCGTTGCTAACTGTTCTATTGCGGCCTGTTTCTTTTCCGTTTCATATAATACTTCCAGCTCATGAAAATCTTTTTTCGACTTTTCGTTGATGATGGAATCTTTATAAGCATGAAATGCGGTAAGGTAGGGATAGGCTTTTGCAGTATCTTTTTTAATGGCTGCATAGTAATGTGCCAACGAGCCGTTCCAATCTCTCAAACCGTCTTTATCACGGGCGGCAAGGGCCATGGCATGACTTTCATCATAATATTGCTGCATCAGTTTTTCATTGCCGGCATATCCTGCAAACATAGCGGCTACTCTTATGTATCGATGAAGCTCACTCCTTTTCATTTCCCTGCCCAAAGCAATAGCGTCCTCCATATATTTTAAGGCATTGGCCCTGTCTTTTTTAGAATGATACAAAAATGCCATGTCTGCCAGGGTTACAAACCTGTTTTCTTTTCTTGCCGATTTAGTAGTGTACTGAAATGATTCCTGGAAATACAGTAACGCGGTATCAATATTTCCGGAAAGCTGGTGCATTCGGGCCAGGTTACTCAGGTGAATGCCCAGGTTTTCATAGTTTTTATTAGCCTTGCCAGAGTGGATGGCTTTCTGTGCCAGCTCAATAGCTTTTTCCTTTTCGCCCATCAGGAAATAGCAGTTGGCCAGATCCCCGTACACAGGTTCCAGCTCCTGGTTGTAGTGGAGCGCCTCAAAAGTATGGATAGCCTTCCAGAAATACTTCGCCGCTGTAACCCGGTCACTTTTTTTTCCTAAGGCCTGGGCATAATTATAATACAGCTCGCCTAAGATGAGCGATTTTTCAGGAGAAATCCCGGCCTGCTCAATACCTTCTTCAAAATACCGTAAGGCAGCAGGCAAACCGTCTTTTAGTGTACTGTAGTATATTCCTTTGGCCCGTAGCAATTCCATGTTCAGGTAATTGCGGTAAGCCGTATTTTTATTTACTGATTCTTTCAACTTCTCCCAGTCGGGCGCTGTGGCCAGATTGCCCGCGTCTGTCTCATAATAAATTTTTTTGATCGAAGCGATTGCTGTTCCATACCTGTTGTGTGTTTTTACAGAATGAGCATATAGCTCATCCAGGACTTTTATGGCATTGCTGTAATCTGATTTCCAGTACAGGTCTTTCGCTTCTTTCATTTTTTGGTGTACGTAAGACTGGCTTCTATCCTGCGAAGCAGCAAAAAAAGGGATGCAAATACAGAGATATAATAAATATCGGGCCATGCCGGTTGTTATGGTTTAAATGATTTTATGACGGGATATAAAGTTAGCAATTTAATGATTGTTCTGTTCCTACGCATTATCATGCTATTGAACAGAAGCAGATGATGAGCAAAATTTGCCAAAGTATTATTCAAAAACAAAATCATTTATTGATGAAAATTTTATCTGGGAGAAAAGGGGTTCTTTTTTTGACCTTATTGTTTTGTTTTAGTAATATTCATGGGCAATTCCTGAAAAAACTGGGTGACCGGGCAGTTAAGTCTGCCGAAAGAACGGTTGAGCGAAGAGTGGAAAGAGAAAGCGCCCAAAAAACCGATGAAGCTATAGACGGTGTATTAAAAGGCAAAAAGGATAAACGCCCCAATGACGGGAAAAGCAATGAGCGCAGTAATACCCAGGCTGAGACTAATACCAGTACTACCATAAACGCTCAATCCGATTTTGAACCCGGTAACAGAGTGCTGGTGCTTGAAGATTTTGCACGCGATGTAAAGGGTGATTTTCCTGCCGGATGGAATACCGATGCTTCCGGAAAAGTAGTAACGCTTTCTGGATCGGACGCAAAATGGCTGGAACTTTCTACCCCCGGCACATTTATACTGGAAACAGTAAAGCAGTTGCCCGAAAATTTTACGCTGGAGTTTGATTTATTAGTGTCGTCCTCATTTTCGTATTACGACTATCCGTTGTGGATAATAATGGCTGATATGAAAAGCAAAAAAGATTTTTTTATTTGGGGAAGATATAAAGAAAAAAGGGGAAAAGATAAACGCAAGGGCGTGTTGCTGGTACTGCATCCCCAGGAAGAGGGCGCCAAGAAAAAAGGATATAGCGAATATGAAATCTGGCAGGAGGGAGAAAAGTCTGCTTTCAATAAAATTAAGTCACTGTCTACCTTCAATACCATCAATAATCGCGTAAAAGTGCAGGTGTGGCGACAAGAGCAAAGGTTAAGAGTGTATTTGGATGGGGAGAAAATATGGGATTTGCCCCGGGCTTTTGAAGCCGGGAAAAGCCTGAACACTTTATTGTTCAGCCGATACGAATCCAAAGAAGGCAACTGTTTTTATATTTCTAATATACGGCTCGCAGTTTCGGGAGAAGACGTTCGTTCTAAAATATTAAAGGACGGAAAATATTCCACGAATGCTATTTTATTTAATACAGCATCAGCTGTTATTAAACCGGAATCTGCCGAAACCATCCGGGAGATTGCAGATATCCTTAAAGAAAATATTTTGTTGAAATTAAAAATCATCGGACATACTGATACCGATGGAAAAAAAGAAAGCAATCTTGTGCTTTCCCGGCAACGTGCCGCTTCGGTGAAAAGCGAACTTGTAAAGAGATATGGTATTGCGGAAGCCCGCCTTGAAACAGACGGCAAAGGTGATACGGAACCGGTTGCCGATAATACAACACCTGATGGTAAAGCACAGAACAGGCGGGTGGAATTTGTGAAGATTTGATTTATCTGCACTATGGATATTAATTCTTCTTAATGTTTAGTTTTTTACATCCATTGCGCCAGCCATACGCATCATCATGCTATTGAGCAAAGTTTTTTTTTAGGCAAACTTTGTTTTAACCAAATGATAAAAATATGCGCACGAAATTTTTTTTGATATCTACTCTATGCATGCTGACTGTTTTCTTTAGCTGCCGTAAAGACCGTGGTGATAAAAGTAACACTACTGCCACTTTAAAAATGGAAATAGGCAGTGATGCTATGATTTGGGAGGCAAATAAGGGCGTTGCCATCGGCACGTCTTACATAGATGGTAAGCACAACTTTACCATAGCGGGCGTTGACCAGGATTTTAATGGCGGAGTTTCAGGGTTTTCGCTGGTTTTTTCGCAGGGTGCAGAAATCAGCGTAGGCGACTACCAAATTAGCGGTGTTACAGATGGTGGCGCCAGCATTACCAAAGTAAACGGTAAAACCTACCTGGCCGGTAATGGCGCATCGGGTGTGGCATTGGCATTGCAAATAACCGAAGCATCGGGCAGCGGCAACACTAAAAAATTCAAAGGGCGTTTTCAGGGACAGATGCAGGGCGTATCGCCGGCGGATAAGATAGGGCTTACCGGAGAATTTTCTTCTTTCTAAAATAAATCATTAAAACATACATATCCATGAAAACACTACAATTTTTGGCTATTACGGTAGTTACTGTACTGCTGATTACAGCCTGCAAAAAAGACAAATCAGATCAAACCGATACCCGTAAAACCCTGCTCGTAAAAATGACCAACAGCAGCGGCAGCTTTGTTTACGAATACGATCAGCAGAACCGCCTGGTTTCCGAAACTTTTTATAGGGCAGCCACACCAACAGAAATGGATTATAAAGAAACTTATTCGGAGTTTAATGCGGCCGGGCAGCCTGTAAAAATAACCGTAATGGGCGATGAAAGCGTGGCTTCGGGTACTGCCATGTACGATGGCCAAAACCGAATTGTAAAAATCACTTATTACAATGCCGCATCAGTTGCCGTTTCCTCTCAGAATTTTACATATAGCGGCAATACGGTAGAGCAATCTGTTCGTAATGAGCGTACTGGAACGGTTTCCAGTAAAGAAGTTTACACATTTAACAACGAGGGAAACATTGTTTCCAGGGAAATATACAGCATTTCCGGCTCGGTAGTCCAACGTTTAACCAATAAAACTTTCGATAGTAAAAAGTCTGTAAGGGAGTTTTATTATCCTGTAATGGGCATCAATCTTTCAGTTAATAATGTTTCTTCTTCAGAAACAACAGTCACAGGTTCCGGCCAGGTATATCAATTTACCTACAACAATGAATATAATGAAGATGGGTATCCGGTTAAAATCACTACAAAAAATGTAACCCTGGGGCAGGAGAGTATTATTACCTATGGATATATAAAAAAATAATAACAAACCGGTAATAACAGCAAGTTAGCTACGGTACCGGTTTATAAATTTTTATGTAGAAATATATAAAGCAACGCTTCTCTCTATGTACTTTTGCACATAATTAAAGTTATTCCGCAAAAGTCTCCTTATTTCCATGTCCGTATTCAATCAGAGCAGAAGTTATATTATACGAGCTATTTTTCTTACAGTGTTTCTGCTGATCCTGGGGCAGTTGGTGAACCTGCAGATTTTTGACAGGAAATATCATCAGCTGGCAAGAGATAATGCCATTTTTGCTAAAATAGTATATCCCGAAAGGGGAATTATTTTTGATCGCAAAGGTCGTCCCATACTTAATAATACCATCATGTTTGACCTGATGGTTACCCCGACTGAAGTCAAAAACATTGATACCTTAGCTTTTTGCAGGCTGATGGACATTGATACTGCAGAGTTCCGCAAACGGATAGTGGAGGCTATTTTAAAAAACTCGCGCGTTCGCCCTTCTATTTTTATATCATTGCTTACCCCCGAAATGCAGGCCAGGTTCGAGGAAAATAACTGGCGGTTTAACGGGTTTAACCTGCAGGCCCGGCCGGTAAGGACTTATCCCTCAAATGTAGGGGCGCAGGTGCTGGGCTATATTGGGGAGGTAAGTCCTGCAGAAATTGAACGTTCTTCTAAATACTACCGCATGGGCGATTATATTGGAAAGAACGGACTGGAACGTACTTACGAAAGCGTGTTAATGGGACAGCGGGGCGTAGAGTATATGATAAAAGATAATAAGAACCGGCTGGTAGGGCACTATGAGAACGGAGAATTTGATACGACTGCTGTTGCCGGCCGGAGTTTGAAAACCTATATTGATGTGGATCTGCAAACTCTGGCCGAAAAGCTGTTTACAGACAAAGTGGGCGGGGTAGTGGCTATTGATCCTAAGACCGGCGGTATCCTGGCTATGGCTTCCGGCCCTACTTTTAATCCTAATGATCTGACGGGCCCGGACTTCAAACGTAATTTTTTTAAATTAGATTCTTTGTATGCTGCCCCGCTGTTCAATCGTGCTATTAAAGGTCAATATCCTCCGGGGTCTACTTTTAAGCCTATCGGTGGTTTGGTGGCTTTAGATCAGGGGGTCATTACTCCTGCCTTCGGTTATCCTTGTGGAGGCCGTTATTATGGCTGTGGCTCTGGTAAACCAGCCTGCACTCATGCCGGGGGTGGCCACGCAGCCAATTTAAGGCTGGCAACCGCTAACTCCTGCAATTCCTACTTTACTGATATTTACCGCAAAACAGTAGATAATCCTAAGTATGGAAATGTTAAAAAAGGATATGAAGTATGGAGAGAATACATGCACCAGTTTGGATTAGGCGTAAGGCTGGGCATTGACCTGCCAAGTGAAGATCCGGGAAATATTTCTTCCGTAGCTCGGTACGATAAACAATATAATGGTAGCTGGAATTCCTGTACCAACCTGACCTTGGGAATAGGACAGGACCAGATGACCGCCACGCCGTTGCAACTGGCCAATGCTATGTGCATTATTGCCAACAGGGGATTTTATTATACTCCACACTTCGTTGACAGTATTGAAAGCGAAACTATAGCCGATACTGCTATCCTGACTAAATACAGGACCAGGCATGAAGTGCTGACCCATATTTCTGATACTGCCTACCAGGCCATTTTTAATGGTATGGAAGATGTGGTGCGAATGGGTACGGCAAGAACAGCAGCTATTCCGGGAATTGCAGTATGTGCCAAAACCGGGACGGCAGAAAATTATCATAAAGGAAAGAAGCAGCAAAATCACTCTGTATTTGTTTGTTTTGCCCCCAAGGATAATCCTAAAATAGCTATTGGCATTGTAGTGCAGAATGGCGGATACGGCGCTACATGGGCAGGACGGATGTCGCGGATATTAATGGAACAATATTTACTGGACAGCTTAACGCCTAAAAGCAAGTCAGACCTGGAACAGATAGCAAAAACAAAACTTATTCCCGGTTATTTTGCCCGCGAGCAGTATATAAAGGATTCCACTACCTC
>JAPUDO010000050.1:13411-84756 GCA_027493055.1 Niabella sp.
CTATTGGGCCAGGATAAGAAGGGATAGTACCAATTACAGGAAATAATTAAAAAGAAATATACCCGAAAAGAAGGACAGCACGAAAGTAGGCACAGGGCTTAAAACAACTAAAGCCCCCGGTGATAAAAAAGACCTGGAAAGAAAAGAATACTGGGCAATTATTGACAATAAAAAGCACACACGCAAAGCCGGAAACATTTAGCATGAGCCAACAGAAAACAGAAATATCAAAAGGGGTAGATTATATTTTAATAATTGTCTATTTAATTTTACTGGCTATTGGCTTTACCGCCATTTTTGCAGTTACGTATAAAGATGGCGACCCCGTATTACAAAGTTTCTTAAACTATAAAACCGATTATAGCAAACAGTTCTACTTTGGGTGCATCGCTATGGTTTTAGGGCTGTTTATACTGCTTACAGACAGTAAATTCTTTCCTGCTACAGCCAATCTCTGGTATATAGGCGGTATATTATTATTGTTGCTGGTTTTCCCTTTCCACTCTGCTGTAAAAGGCACTGAGTCTATTATAAAAGTAGGCGGTTTTCAGTTCCAGCCCGCTGAGTTTTGTAAAATAAGCGTGGCGCTGGCATTGGCAAAATATCTGTCATTGCCCGAAATGGATTTCAGCAAACCCAGGTCCCAGCTCATTGCTGCCGGTATTACACTTCTTCCTGCCGTGTTATCTATTTTGCAAAAAGAAACTGGTTTAGCCCTGGTGTTTTTTGCCTTTTTCCTCGTAATGTTCAGGGAAGGCCTGCCGGCAATTTACATTATTGTTGGCTTTGCTGCGGCAACACTGGTAGTAGCTACTTTACTGCTCGACAAAAATGTGCTGGCTATCATCCTGGCAGTGATAACCGCCCTTGCCATCCTCTTTAACCAAAGACAGATAAAGAGGGATAAGGGCGTTTTGGTAAAGATTGTTTTGATTGGCTTGCTCTGTATTGGTATTCAGCGCTTTGGTGTGCCGTTCCTGTTTACCCACGTGTTTGAAAAGCACCAGGTAGAGCGTATTTTCAGCACTATTGGCCGGGATATTCCTGAGGAATATATAAAGGGAGAGGTGAAAGTAGATGCTAAAACAGGCAAACAAAAAAATACTGCGGATTATAATGTGAAACAGTCCAAAATAGCCATTGGCAGTGGCGGGCTGTGGGGCAAGGGCTTGCTTAGCGGTACCCAAACCCGGTATGGCTTTGTTCCGGAACAGCGTACCGATTTTATTTTTGATGCCATCGGGGAAGGTTTTGGATTTATAGGCAGCGCTCTGCTTTTAGGGCTTTACCTGCTCCTGCTTTTCAGGATCGTAACTATTGCCGAACGCCAGCGAAGTACTTTTAGCCGCTGTTATGCTTATGGAGTGGCGTCGGTGTTCTTTTTCCACATAGCTATTAATATTGCCATGACGGTAGGACTGGCTCCCGTGATAGGTATTCCCCTGCCTTTTGTAAGCTACGGTGGTACCTCGCTACTTACCAATAGCGTGCTGCTTTTTATATTGATACGGCTTGATGCCGACAGGCAAATGGTACTGCGTTAAAATTTTTTTCAAATTACTGTAACTTTTTATTTTCCCGTCCGTATAATTTATACAGGAGCGGTTGGAAGAGTGTAGCATATAAAATGTACGATGTATGATGTACGATGTTCGATGTATGATATCAGGAGTAGGGTGTTCTTTTGATAAAAGATTACCGGGATTGTTCACCTGCTGGTTTAAATGATAAAAAATTGTTTTACAAAGGCGTGGCCTGCTTATGACAGAGAAAGAATATAATAATTGTGTTACGGAGTATGCGGATGCACTATACAGGTTCATGCTTAAAACTTTAAAGCACCGGCCGGATGCGGAGGATATGGTGCAGAATGCCTACGAAGTGTTATGGCAGAACCGGCAGGAGATAAAAACGGAAACCGCGAAAGCATATCTTTTTAAAGTGGCCTATAATAAAATGATAGACCATTACAGGAAGAACAGCAGAATGGACCTGAGCGATAATTTTGATCACCTGGAAAGAGGGATAGTGGAACGGCGCGACAACCTGAAAGCTGTATTGGAAGATGCTTTGGGCCGCCTGTCGGAGCAAAACCGGTCGCTGGTGTTATTAAAAGATTATGAAGGGTACAGTTATGAAGAGATCGGGCAAATTACCGGCCTCAGCGCATCGCAGGTAAAAGTGTACCTGCACCGGTCCAGGCTGCAGCTAAAGGCCTACCTGGTGAAAATGGACAATTTAGTTTAAGTTTTAAAAAGGAAGCATGCAGATCAACCACAGTAATTACGAAGAATTTTTCCTGATGTATGCAGATGATGAGCTGTCTGCAGCTGAAAGGGAAATGGTGGATGCATTTATACAGCAAAATCCCGGTTTAAAGGCTGAGCTGGATTTGTTGCTGGATACAGTATCAAAAAGCGATGCGCATATCCGTTTTGAGGATAAGGAAAAGCTGATGGCTGTAAATGGCTTCAGAGAAGAAGAGCTGCTTACCTACCTGGATGGAGAAGGTGGCTCAGAAGCGGCTGCCATTGAAAAAGCGATCAAAGAAAATGAAGATACAAAACAGCAGATTGCCCTGCTGGAAAAGCTATATTTCAAACCAGATATTTCAGTTACTTACCCCCATAAAGAGGCTTTATACAGAAGGGCCAGGATTATAAAAATGGACTGGTGGAAAATAGCGGTAGCCGCTTCATTGCTGCTCCTGGTAAGTGCCTGGGTATTTTTTTATAAAGAGGATACAGATATAGAAAAACCTTTAGCTGTGGCAGATACATTAAGGCCGGAGCCTTTAAGAGAAATAAACCCGCAGGCAACTCCTGCTGATACAACGCCGGCAAAAAATGTGGTTATAGAGCCCCTGCAATATGTGAAAGCGTCAAAGCAGGAAGATAAGCCCAAAAAAGATGAAGCCCTGGTTGCCGCTTCCCAACTTAAAGAACCGGTACCTGTGAGCCAGCCTGATAGAAAAATAGCAGAAGGCGTGCGGGCACCACAGTTAAGTGAGGCAGAAAGAATAGTTGTGCCTGTTACAAAAGCTCAGGATAATAATATTACGGGAACAGCTAAAGAAAAACCTGTTGTGCAAACGGCAAACGAAATGGTGATACAGGCTGCCGTTACTGAAGCCCCCGTAAAGGAAAAGAAAAACTCTTTGCTTAAAAAAATAGGAAAGAAAATTGGCGACCGTGCCCTGGATATTTTATCTGATGATGGTGAGGATATACATGTAGCCGGATTTGCTATCAACGTAAGAAAATAAAAGTGTAAACAATATCGTTATGTTACAGAAATTTTTACCAGCTGTCGTATGCTTTTTAATGGGTGTTGCAGCGTATGCTCAAAAAGATACAACCGAAGTTACTGTACGGGTAATTACAGAAAAGAATAAGAAAAAAGTGATTGTGGATGCTGACGGAAATGTGTACCAGAAAACAGTCCGTCGCAAAAACGTTACTACAAGCTGGCTGGGAGGCCTTGATCTGGGATTTGCCAATTTTGTGGATAATACAGCTTATGGCTCTGCCGGGACAGAAGCAGTTGCTCCGGGAAGCACTGCAGATTGGTTCGATCTTAAGAATGGTAAATCGGTAAATGTAAACCTGTGGATACTCAGTCAGAAAGTTAACCTGGTAAGCCATACTGTAAATCTTAAATATGCCCTGGGGCTGGAGCTTAACAATTATCGTTATAAAAGCCCCATCCGTTATAATGAGAGTGCCCCGTACGTCCGTTGGGACAATACAGCAGGCCGTACTTATTCAAAAAATAAGCTGGCTGCCGATTATGTAACTTTTCCTTTAATGCTCAACTTCGATTTTGGAAAAAATACCGGCAATTCTTTCAAATATAAAAAAGGCAGTGATGTTGTTTTTTCTTACGGAAAGGCCCGCCAATGGGGCTTTAGCGCAGGTATCAGCGCGGGGTACTTATACAGTTCCCGCAACAAGACCATTACTTCTGACGAGGGAAAAGAAAAGTTGAAAGATAACTTCAGCCTGCGCCCCTGGAAGCTGGCCTATGTGGCAGAGATCAATTTAGGCTATATCAGCCTGTATGGTTCTTATGCTGCAAAAAGCATGTTCAAAAACGGTCTGGATATGACACCTTATACAGTTGGTATCAGGTTTTAAAGAAAATTCACACAGGTGAGATATTTTTCCTGTAAGATGTATCTTTACAGGATGATGCGATTTTTTTTGTTACTGATCCTGGCCTTTGTTGCTTATACCTCGGTAGCGCAGGATAAACCTAAGCCAGATACGCTTGAAATTGGCGGTATTACTATCATCAGGGATAATGATCCTGATGCGCTGGCCCCCGCCCCCAAAAAAGGATTCCTGAAAAAACTAAGCAGCCGTACCAGCCCTAGAAAAATAAAGACCCAATGGGCTACTATTGATCTCGGGATATCCAATTATGTAGATAATACTGATTATACAAGCGCTGAAGCTAAAGGATATGCTGCTGGTGATGTAAATTCAAAATGGCTGGATCTGAAACCTTTCAAATCCCGTAATGTCAATATCTGGCTGGTTACCCAGCAATTTGACCTGCTGAGCCATTATATTAATTTTCAGTATGGATTTGGGATGGAATTGAATAACTATCATTATAAGCAGCCCATCCGGTACGAAGCTCAAACGCCTGCCGTAGAAGATGCACCTGTTATTTTTTTAGATGAAACCCCCAACCGCACCTATAAAAAGAATAAGCTGGCTGCCGATTATGTCACTATTCCGGTAATGCTTAATTTCAATCTAACTCCTTACCGTCTTTACCCGTTTGAGGTTAGTGCAGGTGTCAGCGTTGGTTATTTGTATAGTGCGCGTAATAAGGTTATTACTTCAGACGAGGGTAAAACAAGAACACGGGGCGATTTTGATATGCGGCCCTGGAAATTGTCTTATATAGCCGAAGTAAACCTGGGCATTCTCAGGCTGTACGGATCTTATGCATTTAAAAGTATGTACCTGCGGGGGCTTGATATCACACCCTATAATTTCGGCATCAGGATAAAGCCGGTAGAAATCTTCGGAAAAGTAGAAACGAATTAGGCGTGAAAAATAAATCGGTCTTCTTCACTGCAACCCTTCACAAATTTGAGGCAAATGCTGATAAAATAGGCTGGACTTACATTGAAATACCTGCCGATATTGCAGCAGAATTAAAGCCTGGTAATAAAAAAGCTTTCAGGGTAAAGGGGAAGCTGGATCATTATGCCATCTCCGGCGTGTCTTTACTGCCGGCAGGCCAGGGGAGTTTTTTAATGGCTGTTAATGCAGCTATGCGAAAGGGTATTGCGAAAAGACATGGTGCTGTAGTGCAGGTTTCCCTTATTGTTGATGAGAAAGAATACGAACTGAATAAGGATTTTATTGCCTGCCTCTCCGATGACCCTAATGCTTTGGCTTTTTTCAACAACCTGCCGCGTTCTCACCAAAACTATTTCAGCAAGTGGATTGACGAAGCCAAAACCGAAGCCACTAAGGTAAAGCGGATTTCCCAGTCTGTTTTTGGTCTGGCCAATAAAATGGATTTTGGACAAATGATACGCTATTACCGGGGAAAATAGCTGGGGCAGACCGGGACGGTCAGACCCTGTTCCTGCGCCCAGGTCACACGGAGGACTGACCTGGTTGTGCAGCCCCTTCCCTGATCAGCTTCTTAAGCAATACAATTTGTCCCAGGTGGTAATAAATATGCTGGATCATCGCATTGATATTATGATAATTGCTTCCGTAGTTTAAATTGGCAAAAGGTTGCTCCCAATATTCCGGCGATTTTTGGCTGATAAGCTCCGCGAATCTTTCCGCATTCAGCCACAACTTCTCTTTTAGTTGTTCCCAATCTTCTTCTGACAAAATGGACGGTGCATCAAAACTGTATTTATCGCTTATTTTCAAAGGGCCGCCTTCCAATACTTTTGCAATCCCTTCTACATAATAGTTAAGGTGAAATGTCAGCGTTGCAATGGTATTGTGATCGCTGATTTTAGTTGTAGCCTGTTTAAAAGTTGTATTTTCCAATTGTGCTTTAAGGCTGGTGGTAGATACCCAGTCCTTAGAGAGGTATACATTTCTAAATTGGTCTGCCAGGTCTTGTGATAATTTTTTCATGGGTTTATTGACCTTTTTTGTAAATACGCTGACGTATATTATTACCTTCTATAACGGAAAAAGTATTGTTAAATACAATATGACCCTCCTCTAACAGTTTTATTAATAATTGTGCTGCAGCGAGGGGTGTATTGCCTTTTTCTCTGAAGAAAATAACTGCAGGCGGATTTTCTTTGCTATATCTGAAGATTAACTCGCCGTAATCTTTATCAAAAGTGAGAATAATGAGGTTGCTGGCTATCGCTATTTCGATAACTTGCATATCCGTTATAGACGGATTCTCTTCCTGAATGCTGACGACCTCATATCCATGTTTTCTCAATAAATGGATACCTGGAAGCGGGAAGTTTTCATTTGCCAGAAACATTATGCTGAAATAGGTAGGTATAATTCTTGTTGCAGGCAGTTTTTTAAATATGCAAAAACCGCTTTTAAAGAGTCAGATGAAAGAAATGGATAAGCCTCTAAGATCTGGTTTTCTGTCCATCCTGATTCAAAAAGGTCTAAAACCAGTTCAACAGAAACTCTTGTTCCTTTTATAATGGGTTTGCCTAATAAGATATCCTTATCTGAAATAATATGATCCTGCCATTTCATATAATAAAGTTATTACTTTTCCCGAATAAATGGACTTATGTACTCCATAAAGCCTCGCTCTTTTGCACTTTCACAGCGGCCTGCAGAGGATGAGAAATCTTAAATCTCAAATCATAAATCCTAAATATCAATTCGTCCCGTATTTTTGCAGCCTTATGGCAACAGATACGAACAGGTTTCAGGCGATTATATCGCATTGCAAGGAATACGGATTTATTTTCCCCAGTAGCGAAATATATGATGGTTTACAGGCCGTATATGATTACGGCCAGTGGGGCGCAGAACTGAAAAAAAATATTAAGGATTATTGGTGGAAGAGCATGACCCAGATGCACGATAACATTGTGGGTATTGATGCGGCTATCTTTATGCACCCTACCACCTGGAAAGCCAGCGGGCATGTGGATGGTTTTAACGACCCTATGATTGACAACAAGGACAGCAAAAAACGCTATCGGGTAGATCATTTGATAGAGTCACATACCGATCTGCTAAAGGCAGAAGGAAAGGAAGATGAAGCCGCTGCCATTATCAGCCAGATGGAAAAAGCAGATGCTGCCGGAGACCTTGCAGGTTTGAAAAAGATCATTGACGATAATAAAATCAAATGTCCCGTAAGTGGTACAGCCAACTGGACGGATATCCGCCAGTTTAACCTCATGTTCTCTACCGAGTTTGGCTCTACGGTTTCTTCGGAAGATGCTGACAACAAAGTGTACCTGCGTCCCGAAACAGCACAGGGTATTTTTGTGAACTTTCTCAATGTGCAAAAAACCGGCCGGATGAAAATACCTTTTGGTATTGCACAGATAGGTAAGGCTTTCCGTAACGAAATCGTGGCCCGCCAGTTTATTTTCCGCATGCGCGAGTTTGAGCAAATGGAAATGCAGTTCTTCATCAGGCCCGGCTCACAGCAGCAATGGTATGAGTACTGGAAAGAGGCGCGTTTGAAATGGCACCTCGAATTGGGCGTGCCTGAATCAGAATACCGGTTCCACGATCATGTGAAGCTGGCGCACTATGCCGATGCAGCTTGTGATATAGAATACAATTTCCCGATGGGCTTTAAAGAGCTGGAAGGCATTCACAGCCGTACCGATTTTGACCTGCGCAATCACCAGGAGTACAGCAAAAAGAAAATGCAGTATTTTGATAATGATATCAATCCTGAAACAGGGAAACCTTACGGTAACTATATTCCTTATGTAATTGAAACCTCCATAGGACTGGACCGCATGTTCCTTTCCATGATCTGTGCCGCTTATACCGAGGAAGATTTAAGTACCGCAGAGAAAAAAGACGACCGTGTGGTGCTGAAGTTACCTGCAAAACTGGCTCCTGTTAAGCTGGCAGTCTTCCCGCTGTTGAAAAAAGATGGCCTGCCCGAAATTGCTGAGCAGATCATGGCCAAATACCGCAGCGAGTTTAAATGCTTCTACGAAGAAAAAGATGCTATTGGCAAGCGTTACAGGAGAATGGATGCCCTGGGCGTTCCTTTCTGTGTTACGATAGACCATCAGACCAAAGAAGATGGTACGGTAACTATCCGTTACCGCGATAGTATGCAGCAGGAGCGGATTACCATAGACCAGATAGGTGAGATCGTCAATAATGCTGTTAATAAATAACAATCGTTTTGAAGAAAAGCACATCTGGCATCCCGGATGTGTTTTTCATATATAGCGCCACCCATAAAATTTTAAGTTATGAAAAAACAATTTTTGCTAACATTTTTTCTTGTTTCAATTTCCTGTATGATGGTTACAAATGCACAAGATATAGCAGGCTCCTGGAAAGGAGCCCTGGACGTTCAGGGTACACAGCTTCCCTTAATATTCCACATAAAAAAAGAAAACGACAGATGGGTAACCACTATGGATAGCCCGGCACAGGGTGCAAGCGGCATTCCGGTGGATAGTACCGCTTTCTCAGACAATAAATTATTTTTAGGTGTGAAGGCGGCTGGTTTAAGTTATAACGGTACGCTTAGCAATAATACTATAACGGGCGAGTTTAAACAGGGAGGCGCAACCTTGCCCCTGGTGCTTGCTAAAACGGTAGTAACCAAACCCGGGGATACCACGCTTCCTTCCGGTGAAGCTGAGCTTCAAAAAATAATAGCCCGGGATAAGGGCAACTATAAATATAAAGTAGAGGACTATTTTGCAAAGCCAAAGTCTGCCCAGTTCCAGTTATCTCCCGGTGGCAAATATCTTTCCTATATGGAAAAAGAAGATAACGGTAAACGCCATGTTTATGTAAAGGAGATCGCAACCGGTAAAGTTACCAGGGCTATCGAAGAAAAAGATGAACTGATAAAAGGCTATGCCTGGATTAATGACGAAAGGCTGGTGTACGTGATGGATAATGGCGGAAATGAAAACTATCATATTTATGCAGCAGGAGTGGATGGCAGCAATGTGCTTGATCTGACACCTTTTGATGGTGTGCAGGCCAGTATAGAACGCATACTGAAAGATCAGAAGGATTACATGATCATTTCCATGAACAAGGACAACAAACAGGTTTTTGAGCCCTACAAAGTAAATGTGGTTACAGGGGCGTTAGAAAAGCTGTATGAAAACAAGGATATTGCCAACCCTATTGCGGGGTACGATTTTGATAAAGATGGTAACCTGCGGGGATATACCAGGATGTATCAGGGTATTAAATCTCAATATTTTTATAAGCCTGCCGGCGCTGCCGATTATGAGCTTTATTTTACTAATAACTGGGATGATGCTTTCGGTATACAGTCCTTTAGTTACAACCCTGCCAATCCCGATGAAGCGTATGTGGTAACCAACCTCGATTCTGACAGGGCCCGCATTATTCTATACGACTTTAAAAAGAAGGAAAAGATAAAAGAAATTTTTGCCAATAAAGATTTTGATGCTGCTGGTATCTCTCTTTCACGTAAAAGGAACTACGAGGTGGACTATTATAGCTATGAGGGAGAAAAAGACGAGATCATACCGGTTAGCGAAACATTCAAAAAGATATATAACAACCTTTCCAGCGAGTTTAAAGGCTACCAGTTTGGCATCGCCGGAAAAACAGACGATGAAAGCAGGTACCTGGTATATGTAACCAGCGACAGGTTGGTTGGTAAGTATTATATATACGATGCTGCCACCGGAAAAACTACATTTTTATACGACCTGATGCCACAGTTGAAAGAGGCAGATATGGCGGTAATGAAACCTGTTTCTTTCAAAAGCCGCGATGGCAAAACCATTCATGGCTATATCACTTTACCAAAAGAAGCTCTTGAAGGTAAGAAAGTGCCTATGGTAGTAAATCCGCACGGAGGTCCGCAGGGAATAAGAGATAGCTGGGGCTTTAATCCCGAAACGCAATTGTTTGCCAGTAGGGGATATGCTACGCTGCAGGTTAATTTCAGGATCAGCGGAGGTTATGGTAAGGAGTTTTTAAGAGCCGGCTTTAAGCAAATAGGTCGCAAGCTGATGGATGATGTTGAAGACGGTGTGCAGTACGCCATTAAACAGGGCTGGGCCGATAAAAATAAGATAGCCATTTACGGAGGCAGTCATGGTGGTTATGCCACTTTGATGGGATTGATAAAAACGCCGGACATGTACACTTGTGGGATTGACTATGTGGGCGTATCCAATATCGAAACATTTTTTGCCTCTTTCCCCGAATACTGGAAGCCCTACAAGGAGATGGTAAAGCAAATCTGGTACGATCTGGACAAGCCGGAGGAAGCTAAAATTGCCAGGGAAGTATCGCCGGTTTACCAGATAGATAAAATTAAGAAGCCGCTGCTGGTAGTGCAGGGCGCCAACGATCCCCGGGTAAATATCAATGAGTCGGACCAGATTGTAAAAGCCCTGAGAGCCAAAGGATTTAATGTTCCTTATATGGTTAAGTATAATGAAGGGCATGGCTTTCAGCGTGAAGAAAACCGTATAGAATTTTATAAAACCATGCTGGGTTTTCTGGCGCAGTATCTGAAATAAAGCAGCCTTTCTGCTTTTGATATTCAGTGTAATTAAGGGTGATAATTTATCTGCCGCAGGCATGACATCCGCAACGGCTACCGTCAATGTTGGTGTTATCACCAACATCTTAAGTGACGAGATAAATTTTAAACAGGCTTTAAGAATAACATGGCTTGCTTTTTGTATCTTGTTATAATAAATTACAAAATTCATCATCATGAAAAAATCAAGCGGTTTAATAGCATTAGGGCTGGCAGCCTGGGCGTACTGGAAGTATAAAATGACACCGGAGCAAAAAGCAAATGTTAAGAATAAAGTATCAGAAGCCGGAAAAAATATCTGGGATAAAGTTCCGCAAAATGTAAAAGATGCTGTTGGGCAGAAAAAGCCAGGAGAAGCACTCTGATTTTTGGGAAATAATTTCAAAGCGGCTCAGGCCGCTTTTTTGATGCTGTTTTGTATGGTTCTTATAAAAGAGTCCCGCTCATCGGGCGTCAGCAAATATTTTTTTCCGACATGGGTTTTAATAAAAACTGCGTTGTCCAGGTTTGTTGCGAACCATTTCATGCGGCCCAGCTTTTTGCTGATAAATGTTCCGTAATAACCAAAGAACGCCCCTGAGCCAAACAGCCTGATACTGCCTTTTAACTGGGATCTGGGCACTGCTTCAACTGACATAATATCGCCGGTATTTATTCTTACTGCAGGCATCAACATGCGGTTTATGTGCACGAAGCCATCATCAATATTATATGATTTAGGTGCATATCCCCAGCTTATTAATAAGACTAAAAATAGTACTGCTAAAGAAAGGTATTTATAGCCACTCATTCCTTCAATATGCATTGCCCACACGCTGGCAATGCCCGCGACTATTGCAATAAGTGCAATTGGTGTGATTATTTTTGTTGTGGTATCATACGATATGCTGTAATTCATTTCATTTGTTTTGTAATTTTCAGTATCCAGTCTGTCATCAGCTTTAAAACTGTTGGCGATATCGTTTGTTCAATGGTTGCGTACTCACTTACAGCGCCGGTTTTTGCTTCCTGGAAAAGGTGATTGAGCCCTGGTAGTTCTACTACTTCAAAGTTTTTATTTCCTGCTTTCTGAAGGCTTTTTTCAATTCCGTATAAGTTTTCTTTTGCAGCTACCTGCACATCTTTAGCGCCGTTTATGGCAAGTACAGGTACCTTTACCTGGCTTAAAAAAGCATCCGGATTAAATTTTATGAAATATAAGAACCAGGGTGAAGTAACCTGTGCCATCTGCTGGCTGATGAATGTTTCTTTTTGATCTTCGCTCCTGGTAGTATCTGCATCCAGCCATGTTTTAAGTTTAGCTTTCAAAGCGGTTTTAATATCGTTCCCGCTATAGCTTGTAAGCAAACTGAAGATCTTCCTGCTGGCTGCTATACTTTCTGAAATATCTTTAGTGCTGACGCCCGAGGTTCTACTGACCTCCCTGTTTTGTATCAGCATAAGCGAATCTACAGGTATCCCGGGCCCGGCCATGGTTACTATAAATTTTACATTTTTATTTTGTACTGCCACCATTGGCGCAATCATGCCGCCCTCACTGTGACCCACCAGGCCTATCTTCTTATGCCCTTTTTTTACTAAAAAATTCACTGCACTGCTAATGTCTGTTGCAAAATCGGCGGAAGTGGCGTCTTTTTTTCCTTTTTCAGAACCACTCACACCCCTGTCATCCATTCTTAAAACGCCTATTCCGTTATTTGTAAAATGATCAGCGATTACCAAAAAAGGTTTGTGCCCGAACAATGTTTCATCACGGTCCTGCGCTCCGCTGCCCGTGATCATTACTACAACAGGGAAATCTTTTTTATTGTAAGGAGTAGTCAATGTGCCGGCCAGCAGGTTACCTTGTTCTTCGTTCTTAATGGTAACCTCTTCCGCTTTATAATTGAATTTAGGACGTGGGGTTTGCGGACGGTTATATACAAAAGCACTGTCCTTAATGCGGGCCAGGCCCAGCGGCAGCGAAGTATTCATTTGCGTAAAAGTACCGGCTATGCTGTCTGCGCCCAATAATTTTCCCACATAACGCAGCCGGATGCTATTTATAACCAGGCTTAATTGCCCGTTGATCCATTCAGTGGTATCTGCTTTAATTCCTTTTGCTCCCTGGGCCGGGCTATCCATTGTAGCGATAAAGGAATCACCTGCCGGGATGATGTGAACCAGCAGCGGCAATTTCATGCCCTGTATGTCCAGCTCGCCCTTCCAGTCACCAACAATGGGTTGGGAACAGCATACTATAGAGACAAGCATAGCGTACAGCGTAAAAAAAAGCTTCATATTTATAATTTAGAAAGAGCGCGTGATACAAAAAAACCGTCATGTTATAGTACATGACGGCAAAACTTTATCCTACTATGACGACAAGCTAAGAGGCTTGGTGTAAATATAGGAAATCTATTTTAAATGCGCTAACAAATGTTAGGAAATTTGCAATTTTAAACCATCATAAGCCAAATATCTGCCTTCGGGCAGTTCTTTGGAAATAATATGGTGCAGTCCCATCTGGTGCGACAGGTGAATAAAGTAAACCTGTGGTATTTGCAGCTCATCTGCAAGTTCCAGGGCTTCCTGCAATGTAAAATGAGATATATGTTTCTCTTTTCTCAGCGCATTCAGTACCAGTATTTCTGATCCTTTTATTTTTTCTTTCGATGCAGGGTCTATCCTGTTAGCATCTGTAATATAGGTGAAATTTCCTATTCTGAATCCCAGTACAGGCATATACAGGTGCCATACAGGAATAGGAATTACTTCCATATCGTTTACCTCAAAAGGGTCATAGTCATTTATTGTATGCAGATTTACAGAAGGCACACCCACATATTTTACATCAGCAAAGGCGTAATCAAATTCTGTTTTTACTCTTTTCAGCGTGGCTTCAGAGGCAAAAAGGTCCATAGGTTTTTGCTGAAAATAATTGTAGGCCCTTATATCGTCCAGGCCGGCGATATGATCTTTATGAGAGTGGGTTAAAAGTACAGCATCCAGCTTATCAACCTTATGGGTAAGCATTTGCTGTCTGAAATCGGGTCCGGTATCTATTACCATACTGGTACGGGGCGATTGTATGAGAATGCTGGACCTGAGCCTCTTGTCTTTACTGTCATGAGAAGTACATACTTCGCAATGGCAGCCCACCATTGGTACACCCGAGCTGGTGCCGGTACCCAAAAAGGTTATTTGTAAAGGCGGATAGGACAAGGAGGTTCAGTAATTAAAAATTAATAATTAGCGATTAATAATGTTTTCAGATTATCAGGGGGCTTCTGGCTCATTTTCTTCATCAGGCCTTTCCAGTACTTCGGTATAGAGCCTGCGGGCATTGTCATCCAGGGTTCCCGGGTCTATATCCAGTTGCGGTATAATTTCAAGCAAAGCATTAATACGCCCTTCAGTTTGTAAGAACTTATTCAGTACTACCACTTTCTTATTGTCTAAAATACAATAACCACTTTGAAAATTACCGCGTTCATACCGTAAAATATAGCCACACTGCTCGGGAATAGCTTCGAGTTTATCTAATGTGTTTTGAGTGTATTTGATCATCTTAACAATTGATAAGCAAATATAAACAATTGAGAAAAGTATGGTTTGCTGATGTTAATATTATGGGGAATGTTCATGCCATCAAGACGGTTATAGCTGATATTATTGGAGGTATTTCCTGGCATAAAAGCAAAAACCATCTTGCGCTTGCCTCCCGGCCAGTGTATTGAGGAATTTTATTGGCTTGTGGAAAGAATTGATTTCTATACCTATCAAGTAACGGGTATGCCCAGGTCATGAGACTACTACTGTTCGAAACCTGAAAATATGTTTTAATCAAGCCTTAAAGCCCGCCTGCCGGACGGGCAGGGCTAATATTATTATAAAAAAAGCATATACATCGATTAAAATCCCGATGGCATAATATCCTGTGTCACCCCTGCGGGGTTTTCGTCCAAAATCCAAACTATTTTTCTATAATAATAACATCTCTTCGAGATTTTTCTAAGGTTTCAAACACTTAAGGTCCGGAGACCTAAGCAAGAAGCGTTTGAGCTATTCAGCAACCTTTCTATTTATCAAACAATTTTTTGCCGTTTTTCAGCCGGTCATACCGCAGCAATGCCTCCAGAAAATAATAATCTGCGTAGATAAGCGGAACGTCTATTTCTGATTTATGAGGTAAGCTTCCCACGCTGTGCTTGAGCAGAAAGCCGCCGTTAGAGCCGTTTTTAGCAAGGTACTCATCGCCCGATAAGGATTGAAGCTGCGCTACTGCAAAATCATAATATTTTTTACCATCGGCACCAAGGTAAGTGCTTAGCTCTAACAATCCTGATGCTGTAACAGCAGCGGCAGAAGCATCCCTGGGAATATAGTCTTTCTTATTGGCGGCATAATCGAAATCAGGCGTATAGCCTTTTTGCTCTGCGTTGAAATCCCAGTAAGGAATTTTATCTTTTGGCAGGCTGGGATTGTTGATAAAATAATCTGCCGCTTTTTTTGCTGTTTCCAGGAAACGCTTGTCTTTGGTTTCTCTGTACATCACGGTAAAGCCATAGATTGCCCAGCCTTGCCCGCGTGACCAGGTAGAATTATCAGCATACCCCTGGTTGGTTTGCCGGTTAATGGCGTTTCCGGTGATGGTATCGTAATTTACCACATGGTAAGTGCTGCCATCGGGCCTGAAATGGTTTTGAGCTGTTTTTAATGAGTGGCTGATGGCCGCATTCCTGTATTTAGGGTTGCCGGTAATATCAGAAACATAGCAAAGCATCTCTAAGTTGAGCATATTATCAATAATTACCGGGAACTGCCATAAGGTTTTTTTATCCCACGACATTTTAGGGTTCCACGATTTTATTAAGCCGATCTTAGTATTATAGCGGGTTAGGGCAGATTCGGCGGATTGTACCAGTATTTTTTTATAGGCTGCTAATTTTTCGGCATTTTTTTCCAGGCGCATGGCGTTGCCATAGCTGCAATACATCACAAATCCCACATCATGATGCTGGGTAAGAAACTGGCCCTGTTCCAGCGCTTCCGTCCATTTTGTAGCGGCATCTTTCCATTGCGGTTTGTTTGTGTATTCGTATATATACCACAAAGCGCCGGGGAAAAAACCACCTGTCCAGTCCCACACATCAGTGCCTTTTACGGTGCCGTTTTCAGTAAGTGTGCGTGGGAACGAGCTTAAGTCTGTTGAGCTGTTCAATAAAACGGTGTACTGCTCTTGCGCGGTTTTAAAATCGTCTGCTACAAAGTTTTGGGATGTGTTGCATGATGCTAAGGCTGTAAAAAGAAACAAAGTGCCATACAGCTTTATAAATTGTGAAACCATTTTATATTATTTCGTTTTAGGTTATTGAACAGTTACCGTTAGCTCCTTTAAAGATTTGCTTGCGCCATAGATATTTTCGTTGGAGGCAATAAATGTGGCGGTGTACGTACCGGGAGCCGTATAAATGAAACTATATTCATCCATTCTTGTGCTCATATTTTTGAGCGCTACTCCTTTATCCGGCGCCACTTTATTAAGATATAATGCCTTGCTTACGGCCCAGCCCTCATTGGAGCCAATATTGGCAGCCCCGCCCTGGAACTGCAACTGCGCTGTAGTGAAAGTCCAGTTCCTGGGTGAGTTGTTAAAGTTAACATTCGTCCAGGCAGCGGTGCTAGTATTGGCTACACTTATAACAGTGCCGCCATCAATCTCCGTGTTTAAAGTGAAATTCTTTATAGTCCAGGTTCTTTGTGTTGCACCTGTTGTACCTGTAAACTTAAAAGCTATATACAATGGTTTGGATTGGTCGAAATCTGAAAGGTCAATAGTGCCGGAAGGCCGGTTATCTGAATTATATACAAATGCAGGGGTAACACGGTTTGTTATATCTGTCCATGTTGCTGCAGCTACACCTGCCTGTGTATAAGTTCCTGCAAAGTTCTGGGATACCAGCAGCTTTAACGTGTTCAGTTCTGCCCCATACTGCGCAAAATAAGTAAAGCTCATCGCAGGCTTGCCATTGGCTTCATACCGGTCTTTGTATATATACTGATGGCCCGGCATCCCGGAGTAAAACTGCAGTTGGTCGGGATTGCCGCTTACCAGGAACCTTACGGTGTCGTTTACATTGTAGGATGTTTTGTTGGTTCTTACATCGAAATTTAATGGTACCACTTCTTTCTTGTTACAGGCCAGCAGGCTGAAAGAAAATATTAGATATATGCTTATTCTTTTCATCCGTATAATTTTTATTTTTTTAATCGGTCGGATGGAACGCCCTATATTCATCCTCTCTGTTTGTAAAATTTTACATGGGCGTTTCATTCGTAATGTTTTTACTTCATTTCAATAATGCTTTTACCATCCGGGGTTTTGTTTCATCGCCTTGTTTAATGACAGCTCATCTATCGGAACCGGGAGTAATAAATGCTTATCCGTTACATTGTTTGCTGCCAGTGCGGTGTATTTTACTGCTGCGGGAGCTGTGTTATTGATCTGAACAGCCAGGTTTTTCATAACAGGTATAAACTCACCCCAGCGTATCAGGTCATATTTCCTCAGGCCTTCAAAACAAAGCTCGCGGAAGCGTTCATCTTTAATAATGGATAACAGCTCTTCTTTTCCTGTTACTACCGTTGTTATGTCCGAAGCGCTGGCCCTGTCTCTTACCGCTTTTACGGCCGCTTTAGCGTTTGCCGTAGGTCCGTTTACAGTGTTTTCTGCTTCGGCGTACATGAGCAGCACATCTGCATAGCGCAACAGCGGGAAATTAATGGGCGTATAGTTCTTGTTTTTAGGCGCTACTGTTTCATATACTCTTCTGAATTTGGCGGCGGTCCTGTTTTCTATATCATTGGCTGCATAAAATGTGGAGTCCTGTACCTTATTGGCGTTGCCGGTTTGATAGGTGTATTTAAAAGGAGCTATATTCCAGTCTCGCCTGGTATCTGTATTTTCAAACGCCTCGTACAGCTTGCGCGTAACGGAAATAAATCCATATCCAAAGCCAAAGGCCTCATCATTGCACTGAATGCCGTTTATATTACCCAGACGACCGGCCTCAAAATCACCGCCACGATTACCAAAAAACTCTACCTCCCATATTGACTCATTGAGGTTATACCTGTCGGCAGCCATATCGGTAAATAACTGCCTGTAATTGCCCAGAAGGCTGTGCTGGTAGCTGCCACCAGCATTCACTACTTTACCGGCCCATTTCAGCGCATCCTGGTATTTATCGGTTTTATTTAAAGGGTAGCCTGCCATGCTCAGGTATATTCTTGCAAGAATGCCCTGCACAGCGGTTTGTGTAACGTGCCCGGCGTTGTTGTAAGCGCTTATAGGACTTACCATAGTTTCGGCCTCTTCCATTTCTTTGACAATAAAATCATACACTTCGGACTGTGGAGTACGCGAAAGATTAACGTTGCTTGCAGAAATAGTAGGGGATATTTTCAGCGGTACATCGCCCCAGTTGCTAACCAGCAGGAAATAAAAATAGGCGCGAAGAAATTTTGCTTCTCCTTTTGCTACCTTTCTGCTTTCATCACTCATGGTGGCGCCGTCTATGGCAGATAAAAGAACATTGGCCCTTTCAATGCCTTCATAAAGATATTTCCAAAGTGAAATAACGGTTCTTTCTGAAGCATCGTAGTTGTATACCGATGTGCCTACTGTATAAGCGCTGCGGTAGTAAGCACCTTCGTCTGCTATGGGCAGTAAAATAGAAAGGTTGCTGCCGTACACTTCTTCTTTTCCGAGGATATCGTACAGGCCGGTCACGCCTTTCACCACTTCCTCCTCTGTTTTATAGTAGTTTTCTTTTACTGTAAATGTGGGCTCTTTATCGAGAAATTTACTGCAGCCGGAAAGTACAATCATGTATAATAAGCCGGCTGTAAAAAAATTTATAGTTAATTTTTTCATTGAAATGCGATTTAAGGATTACAGACTAACGTTTAAACCGAACACAAAAGTTCTTGGCCGCGGGTAAGCCGAGTAATCAAACCCAGGCGTTAACGCGGAATAATAAACTGCTACTTCGGGATCATAACCTGTGTATTTGGTAAAGGTTAAAAGGTTTTGGGCAGAGGCATACACCCTCAGCCTTTTAATTTTCATACGTCCCAAAGTGTACGCCGGAAAGTTGTACCCAAGAGAAACTGTTTTTAACCTGAGAAACGACCCGTCTTCTACAATGCGGCTGGAATAAGCAAAAGGTCCCTGGCCACCTACCCTGAACATATCTGTATTTGTATTGGTAGGTGTCCACCTGTTCTCATAAGAGGCAAACTGGTTTAAATTCACTTTGGCACCATACTCAAACCAAAGGCGGTTGGCGTTCACAATGTCGTTTCCGTAAGACCATTGCAGGAAGGCGCTTAAATCAAAATTCTTATAACGAAAATTGTTTGTAAACCCACCCTGATGCAAAGGATATCCACGGCCGATTACAGTCCTGTCCAGGTCATCTACCACGCCGTCATCATTCAGGTCTCTGTACTTAATATCGCCTGGTTTTATCGTAGTTCTTGAACTCCCATTAGTAGCAACATTATCCTTTAGCTGGTATGATCCGCTTGGCAACTGGTCGAAATCGTCATAACCATATACACCCTCCCATATAAATCCGTAAATCTGGCCCAGCGGCTGGCCTATTTTGGCAATATACAATGGGATGGACCTGTAGTTCTGATCCCAGTTAACGGTTCTTAATAAAGATTCCTGGTTTTCGGTCAGTGCTAATACTTTATTCCTGTTAAAGGAGATATTGAAATTGGCATTCCAGTCAAAATCTTTTTTCCTGATAATGTCTCCGCTTAAAGAAAACTCCAGCCCTTCGTTGCGCGTGCTGCCGATATTTTTAAATGCTGCTGTATAGCCTGTAGTATAAGGCAGGGAAGCATTTAATAAAAGGTCTTTAGTGGTTTTGTGGTAATAGTCCACCGTAAGCAATAGCCTTTGATCAAAGAATCCAAAGTCTACTCCTACGTTGCTTTGCTGTGTGCTTTCCCATTTTAGGTTTTGGTTGGCAAGCGAGCTTAAAAATACGCCCTCTGTTAATACATTGCCGAAGGAGTAATAGCCATTATAGTCAGGCGCCGTATTGTCGAAGTTCAGGCGAGCGTAAGTAGCGTATTCGCTTACCCTGTTATTGCCGGTAACACCATATCCCAGGCGCAATTTAGCATCAGAAAACAGGCGCTGATTGCTCATAAAGTTTTCTTTAATGATTCTCCATGCGAAAGCCCCTGACGGAAAATAACCCCAGCGATTTTCTTTACGGAACTTTGACGAACCATCTGCTCTGAACGAGGCCGTAAGCAGGTATTTGCCTTTGTAGTCATAGTTGATACGCGACAGGTATGATAGCAACGACCACGATGATGATTCGGGTGTTACCGGCCGGGGAGTACCCTGATCTAAACCATCAAGGCCCAGCTCTTCATTAGGTAGCTGAACGGCAGCAATGCCATGGCGGTCCCAGTTATTTTCCTGTAGCGTAATACCCGCCAGTGCGGTCAGCTTATGCCCCCCTTTGAAGCTCTTATTATAAGTAAGGATATTTTCGTTGAGCCAGGTATCGCTGCTGGTATAAAGGATGGAGCCATTTACTTTGTCGGTGCTGCCGGGATAGCCATACCTTGTTTTAGAGTTGTTAAAGATGTCTCTCCTGTAATCTATGCTATTGATACCGCCCGATACCCTTAGCTTTAACGATTTGGTGAAAGCGTACTCCGCATACCCGTTTATGATAAGGCGTTTGTCGTAATTTTCCCTCAATTCATTTTTGGCGGAAAGAATAGGATTGATACGGTAATCGTTGGAGCCGTTAATATCTGGGTCAACGAGGTCGTTTATTAAATCCACATCAGAGCCGGTAGATATAGGCCGGTAGCCCCATACACTGTACATGAGGTAGTTCATTGCAGAGAAATTGGATTCAGGGGCAGATGGGGTGCTGCCGTGGCTTTTAGCATACGTGTAAGATGCCGTAACACCTACTTTAAGATTACTACGGAAATTGTGATCCAGTGTTATTTTGCCCTGCTTGCGCGAATAGCCAGAGTTGATAATTACACCGTCCTGGTTAAAAAGGTTCCCCGAGAAAGAGTACTTCGTAGCTTTGCTGCCGCCCATCAGTGACAGGGTATGATCCTGTATCAGGGCCGATTTGAACAGCAGGTCCTGCCAGTCTATACCCGGCACATCTTTATAATCGGCCAGCGTTTTACCATCTTTAAAATAGTTTTGTTTAATGCCGATGGAGTCTATATCGTTCTGCAGCTTTACAAATTCGTAGGGGTTCATCAGCTCCATACGGTTAATAACCTGCTGTGCTCCTGCATAACCAGAATAGCTAATGGTGGGCTTACCTGTTTTACCTTTTTTGGTAGTGATCAATATTACACCATTGGCGCCGCGCGCACCGTAAATAGCGGTGGCCGATGCATCTTTTAACACCTCAATACTTTCGATTTCGGCAGGGTTAAGCACGCTGGCATTGGCATCTTCCGTAGGAAACCCATCTATTACATACAGGGGCGAATTGTCCTGCGTGAGCGAGTTGGCCCCACGAACAACGATATTTAATCCCGAGCCAGGCTTCCCGCTTTCAGACGATACCTGCACACCCGCAACCCGGCCGGCAAGGGCTTCTATTGCGGAGCCTACAGGCGCTTTTTGTAATTCGTCTATTTTTACAGATGCAACCGACCCTGTAACATCTTTGCGTTTTACCTCACCATAACCAATAACTACCACTTCCTCCAGGCTGTTATTTTGCCGGGTAAGGTTTACCGTAACCGTTGTTTTTCCGGTTATGTCCACATCAAGTGGAGCATATCCCACGCCTGATACGGAGAGGATATTTATTGTTTCGGGGAGATTGATTGAAAATGCGCCATTTTGATCGGCTGTGACCGAACCGCTTCCTCCTTTTTCTAAGATAGTTGCGCCTTGCACCGGCTCGCCGCTTTCAAAATCTTTTACTACCCCGGTAACCCGTTTCCCGGTTTGCGACCAGGCGTAGAAAGGGCACCAAAAGGTAATCGTTAATAAAAACAGAACAATTTGCTTTCTCATAATACTAATTCATATGGGTGTTATTGTTTACAAAAACTCGTTTTCACAGGCAATTTCATCTGTTTTGTGGCTTAACAGCGGGTTATAATTCGTTTTTTAGGGGATATAAATTGGTTTTTTATCGTCATTTCGATGGAATCCCAACGGATGTGAGGAGGAAGGAGAAGTTTCTTGAATAGGGGAGACCTCTCCCTATGGTTGAGGTGACGACTGGTAATGTTGTGAATATGTCATTGACACGGCATAAAGCACTGTTCTCATTTGTCTTTGGTTTGACGGCAATAAAATATTTTCTTGCTTTACAGAAGGCGGCCCAATACTTTACTTTTAGTCAATTTCTTTTTATTCAAGTGACACAGTTTTTGCTTGGTCGATTAAAATTGGCTCATTGTCTGAACCAATTATGAACCAATTAAAAAATAACTTGTTCCTGCACCTACATTGCCTTTTCGTTCAAAAATCTTGAATTGTTCTACAAGTTCAGATAAATCTCTAAATGCGGTTGCTTTTGAAACACTATTTAATTCCTGATATTCTTTACTTGAAATTCTCCCTTTTTCTGTCACATATAATATCGCTTTCACTTGTCTGTCGTTAAGTCCAAGCGATTGTAAATACTCAACGTTATAAATGTCTTTTCTGAAAACTACCCAATAACCCGACATTTCATAATCGTAAAGTGGTTCGGGGAGTCCAGCTTCGAGGCATTGGCTTGTCATTTTTGAAAAACCACGTCCCCATGATTCAATGTAGCCACTACGGAAAAAAGCATTGGCAATGTCGGGGTTGAAAGGCATTGACGGGTGTTTGCTTTTTGCCAATTTTTCCATTGTCCAATTTTCGGGTAGTTGTCCTGCATTCCAAATCATCATTTTGTCTTTGTAAACGCTGATTTGAATAGTTGCACCAGTCGAATAATCTTTGTGCGCAATCTCATTCAGCAAGGCTTCTCTAACAGCTTCTTTTGGATATTCGTAAGTCTCTATGCGATTGAGGCCATTTTCATAACTGATAATTGCTTTAACGTATTTTGTAAAAAGCAGATCAATCGTTTTTTCGATTTGTTCAAACAAATTTCCATGAACTTCGTCTTGAAAAATCAAATCAGCATCATTTTCAAAGTAGCCGATTTTGGTGTAAGCGCTGGTAACAAACTTTTCCGGGTCAGGATGAAACAACAACAATGCTGCTCTTTTCAGATATTTACCCTCTTTTAATTTTAAATTTTCAAGAAGTTGTTCATTGGTATCGTTTAAGCTTTCCTCTCCAAGCCGCTGGCTTCGGATACCTCGCTTTTTGAAAAAATCAAACGTTTCGTGCTTTAAATCTTTTACAGAAACATTTGGAATTGGTACTCCGTCCCATCGCTTACCCTTTTTCTGCAGTAAAAACTTTTCTAAGGCGGAGCCTTTCAACTCTTGTTTGGTACTTCCGCTCCGGTAGTGATATTGTCCTTTATAGCTTACTCCATTCGGGTAAGGTTCTACAATAATTTCCAGGTAATCGCCCTGTTTTGTTGTGTTCAAATTCACATCAACCAAAATACCTAAAACATCACGCACTTTGTTTGGAATTTCTTCTAATAATCTTTTTGCATTATCAACTCCAACAACTTCTCCATTATCATCTTTCCCAATGAAAATAGTCCCACCATTGGCATTTGCAAAACCACAAATCCATTTCAGGTAATCATCATGCCAGCTTTGCTTGTATTCTATGCTTTGCTGTTCGGGCATTTCGTTGTATTCTTTCTGTAAACAGCAAATTTATGGATTATAGCCCCTACAAGTCCCATAGAATTCCGTCTGTTAGGGTGAACGGACTGCGGGTTGGCATTTACAACTTCAATATAACTTCCTTAGTTGAACCTTTATACGGGCCGCCGGGCATAGGCACTTTCAGCAGTTTGGGTTTGCTGCCATCCGCTTTGCCAATAAGCAGGTTTAATGTATCTATAGCCTGAAGCGGATCGGCCAGGTACAGGTGAATGGCTCCGTCTGCTCCTATTTTGTATTGCAGCAGGCAGGGATTGTCGGCCTTTACCGTAATATTGCCCAGGGTGATTGTTTCGGGCTCATAAATAACGGCCTGGTAAATTTTCAGCCCTGAATGATATACCGCCTGGCAGGTTGTATTATTACCTAAGATATTTATTGCTTTCTGTTGGTTCACTCCTTTTGCTGTTGCTGCTCCGGGTATTACCATATAGGCATACGAGGCATTTTGAGGCGCAGCGCCATGGTCAATCCACATTTTAAATACATTCCCGGTGATCATTTCTTTAGGGTGCGCGTTATTGATCCGGTACCAGGAGCCGGACTGTGCTGCATTGCTGATGCCTATTTTTGTGGCTTCGGGAAAATAGTAGGCGATATTATTGTGAAAAACAAGGCTTTGAGCGGGCAGGTCTTTTAGCTCGTTGGTGTTGGCGTTGAAGTTTGTGCCATCTACAGAAACAGCTCCTTTCAGCCATACCTGGTTTACAGTAGTTACCAGGTGCTCGCTGCCGGCAGATTGCAGACCAGAGCCGAGGCACACGATTATATCATCAAAAAAGAACCATGCCTTATTGGCTTTTACGCCATCATATTGCAACTGGTAGGCAGTAACGCCATACAGACTGTCTGAAACACCACCGGCAAAAGTATTATTGCCCGATACTCCCCAAAACTCAGTCATCCGTGGGTCTTCTTCATAGTCTTTACTGGTGGTGCCGGGTATTTTATCCCATTCCCAAACCGGCATTATGTTGTAATACTCAGGCCCTTCTACCTGTATATTAGTAGCCCCGTCAGGCAAGAAATTACCGTAAAGGTTTTCACTGTTGCCGGCTTCGGTGCGTTTGGTCCTGTTGCTGACTATTCTTACGTTAAAGCTGTAAGCGGGCCTTCTGTGAATGGTGTAATCCCCCTTCCAGAAGTGATGGTGACAGGCGGTATTGTCTGAGGTATTATTATTCCACGATTGTATGGTTTTACCCCAGTACAGGCTATTATCAGTATCCTGTAATACCAGGCTTTTCATCCGCGGCACTTCAGCCTTTTTTAGCAGGATATTAGGCCTGCTCACGCCGCGCCCATGCACGCTAAAGTCTATATAGTTATTCCTGATGGTTTTTAAATAGGAGTTCCTGTAAAAATTTGAAAAAAGCGCTACTTTTTCTTTACTCATAGCATAGGGAGTGCCGGTTACATAAGTAGAAATTTTCAGCACGCCTTTAATAAACTCCTCTCCATAGCCCGAAATATATAATTGAGGGCCATGCTGCAGGTAAGAATAATCGTATTGTAAACCTTCTTCTCCATCAACCAGCGATACCGGCATAAACAACTGTTGCAGCGAATGATTTAACAAGCTGTTATCCGCCGTTAATAAGGCCCGGTAGAAATAGTGCATGGCTATATCGGTTTTGTTTGCCCCGGTTTTTGCATCAGGATTGCCCCGCTGCATTCTTTCAATGAGCTGTTTTTCCATATCGGGGGGCAGCTTTTTACTGGCGTATCGCATCATAATAAGCAGCTCTCCCAGCTTCTGCGGAATATCTATTTCATTATGCCACCAGTTTTTACTTTTAGGGTCGGCTTTCAGCCAGAACTGCAGCCCGTTTACAATTCCATCATAAACATTTTTTTTGCCCTTCAGGCTGCTGTTGGGATTAGCATAAGCCCCTGCCATGTTCAGCATCCGCTCCATGTGAGCGGTGGCCGACCACATAGTCATTTCCTGTCCCTGGTAATTTACGTCTTTCCAGCTCCCGTCCGGCTGCTGGCTTGCCATTACCTCCAGCACCGGTTTTTCTTTGTTTTTATATAGCTGGATTTCATTTTCAAAAACCCGTTTCATGATGATGCTGAAATAGTCTGCCTGGGCAAAAGCGGTAGCAGTGATAGTGGTAAATGCTGTAAGTAAAAAAAGATACTTGCTCATATAATAATTTAGAATGTTCAAATTTAAGGGTATTGCCTTTCCATTTCCCTGCCTGTAACTTCCATGCGGTGCTTCATCAATTGGTTGGTATCGCCGTAAGAGCTTGTCCAACGGGGTTGTTCCAACCCTTTTTCCCAGTTTTCCAGTTTGGCCAGCAGGAATTTAACCACTTTTGGGTACCGGGCAGCCAGGTTGACGCTTTCCTTAATATCATGATCAAGATCGAATAGTAACACCGGGTTGCTGCCGCTCCTGATCAGCTTCCATTTTCCGCTGTGCACTGCGGCGGCAATGCCCCTGCGCCAGAATAGGTCCTGGTGCGGTGTTTTACTTTTGTTGCTGATATAGTAAAGCAGGTTTTTGCCATCCAGTACCTGGTTCTTAACAGGCCTACCGTTGATAGCAGCCAGCGCTGTAGGTAGAATATCCAAGGATGAAACCATTTTATGGTAAGTGGTACCGGCTGTTATTTTTCCCGGCCATTGCATAATGAACGGCACCCGTATGCCACCTTCAAATTTGGAGCCTTTTAGGCCTCTCAGGGACCCATTATCAGCGGCGTTATTGGTAGCTGCGCCATTGTCGTTAATAAAAAATACCAGCGTATTATTATAAATGCCCTGCTTTTTCAATTCATCCATCAACTGGCTTATCCCTGTGTCCATGCACTTCATCATTGCTGCAAAAGCTCTTCTGTCTTTATCTTTTATAAATGAAAATTCCTTTTCCAGGCTGTCTAATCCCTGCATAGGAGTATGTATGGCGTTATAAGCCAGGTACATAAAAAATGGCTGGTTTTTATTTGCTCTTACATAATCCCTGGCGCGGGATGTAAACATCTCTGTGGTATAAGTAACCTGGTCTTCGGGAACAGCTTTACCATCATCCCATAAAACCACTTCCTTCCCCGCAGGCTTTTTGTACCCGAAATAATCCCTGTGACCTCCCAGAAACCCGTAAAAATGATCAAACCCCCTGTTCTGCGGATGGTACTTTTCCTCTGCGCCCAGGTGCCATTTACCAATAGCAATAGTAGCATAGCCATTAGCTTTGAACTGATCTGCTATGGTTTTAACCGATAGGTCTATGCCCACATCTTCTTTAGTAAAGCCTTTTGCCGGAAGATTGGAAGGGTTATGCTCAAACCCGAAACGCTGCTGGTATTTACCGGTGATCATCCCGGCACGGGAAGGGGCGCAAACAGAGGCGCTTACATAGGCCTGGGTAAACCTAATGCCGTTCCTGGCTAAAAGGTCAATATTGGGTGTGGGAATTTCCGTGCCGCCGTAACAGCCAAAATCCTGGTAGCCGCCGTCATCACTTACAATCAGGATCACGTTGGGCCGCTGAGCCATTTTTTGAGCCATGCCAATCAGAGGAAACAGGCTTATAAAGATGACGATATGCAAGGCAATAGTTTTCACGATAACTGTATTTACAACTTCAAATATCTTTTATAAACGAAATAAAGGAGGGTAAAAATTAGGATTTATAGGGGTAAAATTTAGTTTTCAGGCTCAAAAGGTGCCGGGTTTTCGTTATTAAGGCCTTTTATGTAATCAGTAGGGGCATTGCCAAAGTGCTTTTTAAATTCTTTGCTGAAATACTTTCGGTCGCTGAAACCTACCGAGTAAGCCACTTCAGCAACGTTCATACTTCCCTGCTTTAAAAGCTGCGCAGCGCGGTTGAGCCTTACCGACTTTATAAAATCGGTGATAGTAAGTCCGGTAAGCGCTTTTAGTTTTTTATACAGTACGGTTTGGCTCATGCCTATTTTTGTTATCAGCGCTCCTACATTAAAATCTGGCTCATCTATATTTTCTTCCACCAGCTCTGCCAGCCGGTTCAGGAATTTTTGATCGGGGTTATCATCTGCCAGCACTTCTTTGGGCATCAGCATGAGTTCCCTTACGTATTTGCTTTTCAGGATATTTAATGCGGCAAGCTGGTTCTTCACGTTCAGCTCAAGCACCTGCAGGCTGAATGGCTTGGACATATAAATAGTAGCCCCGGATTCTAATCCTTCTATCAAATGTACCGGAGTGTCCATGGCCGTAAGCATAATTACAGGTATATGGTGGAGGCGTATATCGGCCCTCAATTTTTTGCAGAATTCAAAGCCATCCATTTCAGGCATACTTACATCAGTAATGATCAGGTCCGGCATTTTATCAACTGCTTTAGCTAAACCTTCGGCTCCGTTGGAGGCTTCAATAATAGTGTAATCCTGTAGCGACTGGGACAGGAACTCCCGGAGGTCGGTGTTGTCCTCAATTATGAGGATGGTTGCCCTGGGTGGAACGGCAGTGGTTGTTGTATTGTCGGTTACTTCATCTTTATCGGCGATGGCTACCGGGATGGCCGCTGTTTCCGGTATGGATGCTGCAAGATCGTTTTCCGCTAACTGTTGCGGATCAAGATGCGCTGTGCCTTTTTTCAGCGTTATGTAAAACCGTGTGCCGGGATCGTCACTTTCCCTGCTGCTTACGGAAATGGAGCCATCGTGCAGGTCAATGATCTGTTTGGCAAGCGCCAGGCCAATGCCCCATCCTATAGTGTTGATTTGTTTATGCTCTGCCTGGTAAAAATTATTGAAGATCTGGTCCTGGTCTTCTTTAGGAATGCCCACCCCATTATCCTCTACAATAATCAGTGCTTCACTGCCTTTATCCTGGATAATAAAACGAATACTGCCTCTTTTCGGTGTGAATTTAAATGCGTTTGACAGGGTGTTAAACAACACTTTCTCAAACTGGTTTTTATCTATATAAACATCCAGGTGTTCCACATCTGTAGAAAAAGTATATGCTATATGGTGCGCCTGCGCTTCGCTTTCAAATGCTGATGCCAGCTTCCGGCAATAGTTGACCAGGTCGGTTTTGGTAAATTTCAGGGTTAAATTACCGGCTTCTATTTTTCTAAAATCCAGCAGCTCTGTAATCAGCTTTAGCAGGCGGTTGCTCTGGTCTTTTATCCTTACCAGTTGTTGCTGAATGGATGCATCGTTTTTTGTGATATTGATCAGCTTTTCTAACGGTGCATAAATAAGCGACAGCGGTGTTCTGATCTCATGCGAGATCCTGGTAAAAAAATCAAGCCTGGATTTATACATTTCTTCCTGCCGCTCGTTGACCAGGTGCTCAAAGCGCAAATCGGCAGCTAATTTTTCCTGCTTTCTGAGGAATTTATTTAAGAAGTACAATGCAGTCAACAGTAAAAGAACATAAGACAGTTTGGCCCACCATGTTTTCCATAAAGGCGGCAGCACCACAATTTCCAGGGAAACCGGCTCTGCACTCCATCCACTATCAGTATTAGCTGCTTTTACTAAAAAAGTGTATGTGCCCGGAGGCAAATTAGTATAGGTAGCAACAGGAGTAGATACATAGTTCCATTCTTTTTCAAATCCTTTTAACCGGTAGGCATATTTTATTTTGTGCGGAGCGGCATAATTAAAGCCCGTAAACTCCAGCGTAAAAATATTTTGATCGGCTTTTAATGTGATAGATTTTGTATAGGCAATATCTTCTGTCAGGATTTTATCCGCCCCTGCTGGTTCTACTGGTTTATTAAACAATTTTAAGGAGGTAATAACCACTTTAGGAGCCGTGGTATTGGCGCTCATCGGCTTTGGCGTAAAAGATACCAGTCCTTTGTAGCTGCCAAAGTACATCATATTGGTTGCTGTATCATACAATACAGACTTTATGCTGAACTCGTTGGTGGGCAATCCATCGGCCATATCAAAGACTTTTATATGCCGGCCGGATTTCTGCATTACAGCTAACCCCCTGTCGGTACTTATCCAAACCTGGTTCAGCCGGTCAAAACTGATAGCCGATATATTATTACCGGGCAGCCCGTCTTTTGTAGTATAGGTTATGAAGGAGTTGGTTGCGACATTATAGCGACTGACACCACCACTGTAAGTACCAATCCAAACGTTTCCCTGGCGATCTTCCTGTATGCAATTAATATAGCTGCTGCCAATACCACTTTCCCCTGGCAGGTAAAGCTCAAAACCGGAACCGTTAGCACGCATCAGGTTAAGCCCTTTGGCAGTACCTACCCATATATTGCCCCTGGAATCCTGCAAAATATCTTTTATATAATTATTGGAGATGCTTTGCGGCGAGCTCGTTTCATTGATATGCCTGAAAGTTCCCGTTGCGGGTTCTAACAGGTTCAATCCTCTTGAGGCAGTACCCAGCCATATTTTACCGGTACTATCTTCTGCTATGCTGCTGATATAACCTTCATTTAATTTATTTGGATTTTCCGGCTGTGGTAAAAAATGGGTGAATTGCCCGCTGTTATAGTTATACAGGTCCAGTCCATTCTCTAAAAGACCCAGCCATGCGTTATTATTTTTGTCAATCCAGATAGACTTAACCGTATTGGCGTGTATGGTATTATTGCCGGAAGCTGAATGCTGAAAATTGCGTACCTGCTTATTGCCGGGGTCTGACAAAAAAATCCCATATCCTTCTGTTCCCACCCACATATTATTTTTCCTGTCCTTAGCTATTGTGCTGATAATACGTCCCTGCAATTCCCGCACATAATTTCCGGGATTGTTGAGCTGGAAAAACATGGCATCAGGGTGCGTTACATTTACGCCACCAAAATTGGTCCCCAGCCATACGGAACCCTTGTCATCTATATAAATTGTCTTAATTGAATTGTCATTAATTGTATTTGGCTGATCGGCATTGTTCTGAAAAACAGCTTCGGTTTTCAGTGTCTGCGGGTTAAAATAATTGAGGCCGTTTTGTGTGCCTACGTATAATATACCGTTTTTATCCGGAACTATTTTGCGGATATTGTCGTTGGATAAATTGCTGTTTGCGGTTGTGATATTAATCATTTCCCCGGTTGCGGTATTTATTCTAAACAGGCCGCCTTTGTCGGTTCCTGCCCATATATTACCCTGCCTGTCCTGTGTTACAGATCTTACAAAATTGTGATGAGGCGCAATAGCGGCGGAATTGAGATGGTTAATGGTTTTATACTTGTTGGTTGTGCCGGATGAAGAAAAGCATGTCAGTCCTCCGGTAGTGCCTGCCCATATATTACCATCCCTGTCTTCGAACACATCGTACACATCTTTTGCTGCCAACCCGTCATTTACAGTATAATGATGAAAAGTTCTTGATGTACTATTTTCAAGCATAGAAAGGCCATCGTTAGTTCCCAGCCATAGTTTACCATCTTTGGCAATGCAAATTGAAAGAACGGCAAACGTGCCTGGATATTTCTTCCCGGCTGTTGCATAAGATATCTGCTCGAAGGCGCCTGTTTTGATATTAAGGTAATTGAGCCCTTTCTGACTGCCTATCCATAAGTTTCCGGATGGGTCTTTTTTAATGTCGTAGATATATTCATTGGAAAGGATGGATTGGGGATTTTCCGGATCGTTACGGTATATTTTTACAGTTCTGCCATCAAAACGGTTTAATCCATCTCTTGTACCAAACCACATAAAACCCTGGTTATCCTTGCATACAGACAGCACCGTGCTGTTTGACAAGCCGCCATCTACAGTGATATGTGAGAACGGGCGCTGCGCATACAGCAAATTATTTAAAAGGAATAAAGGGATAAAAAATTTTAGCCAGTTTTTATACATCGCCTCATTGCTGATTAATTTTGTGAAACCCTTTTAGTAAAAATAGTCTTTTTCAGGAAAAGAGGCAGATAGATAAGAGAGGGCAAACGTAAATATTTACATGGTTTATACGTTAATTTTAATGCCACAGATACACAGATATACACCTCTGGCGCAAATTTGCACTATCCTGTTTCAATTATAGTTATTTCTATTTGTGTCTGAATATTCGGGATGGCAAAATTTGTGAGCTAGCCCTGGTCGGTGAGGAGGATGGGCAAAAAGATAAAGTGATTTTCTTATCTTACAGCCCGCTCAAGCTAAATTTAATTCAGTTATGCCCCAGGCACGCAAAATTATCAATGATCCTGTTTATGGATTTATTACTATAGATCACCCTTTGTTGTTACAGATCATTTCTCATCCTTACTATCAAAGGTTACGTAATATTCACCAGATGGCTTTTGCGCACCTGGTTTATCCCGGCGCGGTGCACAGCCGCCTTCATCATTCTTTAGGCGCCTATCATCTTATGTGCATGGCCCTTGCCGAGCTGAAAAGCAAAGGGACGGATATTACACCCGACGAGGAATTAGGTGCTAAACTGGCTATTTTATTGCACGATGCAGGGCATGGCCCTTTCTCGCACGCGCTGGAGCAGGAGCTGATCAAAGGTGCTCACCACGAAAGTATTTCGCTGATGATCATGCAAAAGCTGAATGATGAGCTGGACGGGCAATTGGAAACGGCTATCAGTATTTTTACGGATCAATACCCCAAAAAATTCCTGCATCAGTTGGTTTCGAGCCAGCTGGATGTGGACCGGATGGATTACCTGAACCGCGACAGCTTTTTTACAGGTGTAGCGGAGGGGGTGATTGGCTACGACCGGATCATCAAAATGCTGGCGGTAAAAGATGGCAACCTGGTGGTGGAGGAAAAAGCAATCTACTCCATAGAAAAATTTTTGCTGAGCCGGCGGATCATGTACTGGCAGGTGTATTTGCACAAAACAGTAGTGGCTGCCGAAAAAATGCTCATCAGGGTTATACGCAGGGCAAAAGAGCTTATCAGCAAAGGAGAAAAATTGCACGCCGCCACCGCATCATTCGATAAGTTCTTACATCTTTCCGGAGATAAGATAGCAGTTGCAGGTTTGCTGGACGATTTTTGCCGGATGGATGACCACGATATCATGGCAACGGTAAAAAACTGGTGCGATCATCCGGATAAGATACTTTCTGTCCTGAGCAGGGCTATCATTCAACGAAAGATTATGCACATCAGGTTGCAGGCGCAGCCCATTGATGAGGCTTTCAGGAAAGAAAAAAGCAAGGAGATAGCAGCGCTGACAGGCCTGGAGACCGGAGATCTGTCCTATTTTGTCTTTGGCGGCGAGGCTACCAACCGGCTCTATAACCTCGATAATGAAAGCATTAGCATTTTGTATAAAGACGAAACACTAAGAGATATTTCCGAGGTAGATAACGCCCTCATAAACATTAAGATAAGTGAGCCTGTTAAAAAATATTATTTTTGCTGGTTAAGAGTTTGATTTTAAAGTTTAACTTTTAATATTTTTATACTTGTCTACCTTCGATTTAAAACTGTAACAGCTTAACAAATAAAATTTTAAATATCTGAAAATGCTTTTTTCTGCTTCTCAAATCGCGCTGCTAATTAATGGTACGGTAGAGGGTGATCCTAATGCTACCGTAGGGTCATTTGGTAAAATTGAAGAAGCAGGGGAGGGGCAGCTAAGCTTTTTGGCTAATCCCAAGTATGAAGAATATCTATACACTACTAAAGCTACTATTATAATTGTTAATGAGTCGCTCGAACTAAGGCAGGCTGTAAGCCCTGCATTGATCAGGGTAAAAGATGCCTACAGCGCTTTTGCTGCTTTATTGGGCAAATACCAGGAGTTTAAACAACAACAATTGAAAGGCATCCAGCAGCCGGTTTACCTATCTGCCACGGTTTCTTATGCCGATGATGTTTTTATCGGGGCTTTTGCTTACCTGGGCGATAACGTAAAGGTAGGGGAGGGTTCAAAGATATACCCGGGTGTTTTCTTGGGAGATAATGTGGTAGTTGGAAAAAATACAACACTGCATTCTGGTGTGAAAATCTTGCACAGCTGCCAGGTGGGTAATAATGTAACCATACATGCGGGTACAGTTATTGGCAGCGACGGGTTTGGTTTTGCGCCACAGGCGGATGGCAGCTTTTCTAAAGTGCCGCAGATCGGAAATGTGATAATTGAAGATGATGTAGAGATAGGGGCTAACAGCACCATAGACCGGGCTACTATTGGTTCTACTATTATTAAGAAGGGGGCCAAGCTGGATAACCTGATCCAGATCGCGCACAATGTGGAAATAGGTCATAGTACAGTGGTAGCTGCGCAGGCGGGTATCAGCGGCAGTACTAAAGTGGGCAATGGTGTGATGATTGGCGGCCAGGCAGGTATTGTAGGACATCTGCATATTGGCGATGGCGCTAAAATTAATGCACAGAGCGGAGTGAGTAAAGATCTTGAGCCCGGTAAAGCCGTTACCGGTTCTCCTGCGCACGATTACACTTCGGCCCTGCGCAGCCAGGCCCTTAGCCGTAAGCTGCCCGAGCTTGAAAAGCGGATAAAAGAGCTGGAGCAGGTGATTGTTCAGCTGAGACCCACGGTGTAAATAGATAACCGTTGACAGATGACGGTTCTTAACTTAGCTTCCCTCAAAAAATGTTCATGCAAGTTCCTTTAGGTGTTCAGGTGTGGTCTGTAAGAAATCAATTACATGACAATGCCGAAACTGTTTTCAGCAGGTTGGCAGCTGCGGGCTATACTTTTATTGAACCTGCAGGGTTTAATATTACTGAAAAAACCATGCAGGGTGTTCTGCTGTCAGAACTGAAGCAAATGGCAGGAAATCATGGATTGGAGATCATTAGCGGGCATTTTCATTTTAGTGTGGAAACCGCTCATGCTGTTTGCGAAGCGGCTGTGCAAATGGGTATGAAGTATATTGTCAGGTCTTTTTTTCAGAACGAGGTTCTCCAGAATACGGACTATTATAAACAGGCAGCTGACACCTTGAACCATATGGGAGAAACGGCTAAAATGTACGGGCTGCAATTAGCTTACCATAATCATGCTCATGAATTTGATGCTATCAATGGTATATTACCTTTTGATATGCTGCTGGAAAAAACAGACCCTGAACTGGTAAGTTTCCAGGCAGACCTGGGATGGATGGTCTATGCCGGCCATTCGCCACAGGAATATTTTAAAAAACACCCCGGGCGTTTTCCGCTATGGCATTTAAGGGATATAGATGCTGAAACTAAAAAATCAACTGCGATCGGAGGGGGAATGGTACCCTTTAAATCCATCTTTGCAGAGAAGGAAAAAGCCGGGTTGAAATATGCTATGGTGGAAATGTCGTCCGATACTGAAGATCCGCTGGAAAAAATCATCGATAGTTATGCTGTATTGAACAATGGGTTTTAACCGGCCAAAGTGGAAAAGGCAATTGGATGGAGTGCAGCCTGTTTGCAGGATGTATTGTCTTTTATAAGCTATTGCCACAGTAATGCTGCGAAACTTTAAGTTTCGCAGAGCAGCTATTTCCTTTTCACCAATCTCGCCTTTTTAATCACTACATCTTTTAAGGGTCTGTCTTTATCAGCCCCTTTACTGGTGGGCACAGCGGCAATTTTGTCAATGATGTTGATGCCTTCTGTTACTGCTCCAAATACTGTATAGTTTTGATCTAAATGCGGCGAGCCTCCCAATGTTTGATAAACATCCCGGTGAGCCTGGGGTATTTTCCTGCCATTCAGTCTTTTCACTTCCAGGGTATCTAATCCTCCGGGCGTCCATACTTTGCCCTGCACTATATAAAACTGGCTGCCGCTGCTGGCTTTTGCCGGATTTACCTCATCTCCTTCGCGTGCTGCCGCTATAACGCCTTTTTTGTGAAAAAGATCAGGCCTGAACTCTGCCGGTACGGTATAACCAGGGCCGCCTTCGCCCAAAGGCCTGCCCGGTGCGGCTTTGCGGCTGTCAGGGTCACCGGCCTGTATCATAAAATGATGGATCACCCGGTGAAACAGTACGCCATCATAATATTTGCTTTTAACCAGCTTTAAAAAGTTATCGCGGTGTAAAGGCGTTTCATCACTAAGCCGCACGCGCATATTGCCGTAATTGGTTTCGATTAAAACATCCTTTTTATAATCTGCCCTGCGCAATTTGCTTTGGGATGTGCAGCTAAAAAGAAATACAGCGGATAACAGGAATAACAACAGGCGCATTAAAAATCGTTTTCTTCAAAATAAAGCAACACATGATCTTTCAGGAAGTTTTCCTGCTCAAAAGGGTTCAGATCAGGCATAGGTTTTAGTTGTTTATAATGAGGCCATCCATCTGTATCAACTCCTTCCAGCTCATAATAACCGCTGGGGGTCAGCAAGCGGCAGATCGCTATGTGCATCAGATCCTGCTTTTGCTCTTTTGTAAATTTCTCTTTTACACCTAATTCCTGAATGCCGATCAGGAAAAGTATAGATTCCATATCGGGCTTTTTCCCAAAACGCTCCACCAGTTTCGCCTCTAATGTCCACCAGCGTACCTGTAAATCATCATTGTTAAACATAGGTGCAAAAGTAAAAGATTGGATGGACAATCCCTGTTGTTATCTGTTGCAGCGTGCGTGAATAACACCTTTGTAAACTGATAAGCTAAGGCTTTATGAATATGGGACTGCCGGTAAGCTTAAAATCATTGTTATTGCCCTGACTTTTTACTTCGTCCCAGCTATATTGAGTAGCCGATGCTATATTGAATAATGCAGGAAAACTATACGAAGCTGATGCAGTTTCACTGTTGCCGTACGATTTGGCCCATAATACATATATGTAGTTTTTGTCACTGGTAGAATAAAATGCGGCGCCGTCTGCATTTGAAGGTAGCTGCATGGCTTCGGTTCTTGCTTTATCATAATGCCTGTTACCCAGCAAACGGCTGGCCGTGCGCCACGAAATACCGGATGAATTAATAGTAACCTTGTATGGTGCAGCCGGCATTTTTTGATAAAGGCCCATTACCTGGTAGGGGTCTGTTGCACCTGATAGCGTTTCTGACTCTGCCGCACCATAGATGTACAGCCCTTTAATTCCGGATTTTTGTGCTATAACTGCGGCTTTTATCATGAAATTCTTTTGCGCTTCATCGCTGCCAATATAGTTGTTAAGCGCTTTGCGGGGTATGTTACATTCAGTAACAATATAGCTTTTCTTCCCCCCGTATTGGTATTTTTTCAAAACGGTTTCAAGGTTATTCTTATGATCTGCAATGGCTTTGGCAGCAGCATCAGAATTTTTTTTGTCGCTTCCCAGGTAGTACATAGGATAGATATGGTAGCTGACACAATCAAACCATTCGCCGCCTTTTTGGGGATAGGTATTGGTAACAGCGCCTTTGGCTGGGTTATCTGTGTTTCGCATAATAGCATCTAAAAAGCCTTCATAACCAATACCTCCCAGGCAAACCAGGTCGGTAGGGTCAAGCTTTTTTACCACTTCATAAGTAATCCTGAGCATACGCACATAGCTTTGAACCGGAGCATAAAAACCATCGAGATCACAAGGGTCCGGATCTGTATTTGCCCAGGTTTGCGAGGCATTCCAATTGTAGGTATAATCCGGCTCATTCCACACTTCCCAAAATTTTACATAGGGGCCGTAAGTTTTTACCACATTATATACATAGCGGGCATAGTAGTTATTATTGTTGATCTGCCCGTCATTGGTCCAGATGGGCTCATAAAGGTTGGCAAATGTTTCAGATTCGCGGGAGGCACAGTATTTTGTTTTATCGCGGTGCGCTTCACTTGGCCCATTAAGGAAAATAACATGATCTTTTCCGCCTGATTGCTGGTAAAATTTAAAAGTGTTTAAACGGATGTTATACCCCCATTCTTCTACAAACCTATCGTACATGGCCGGCCTTAAGCTATTTACACCAGCTCCTGCGCTATTAGGAGCGCCTATTAAAATTTCTGATAATTGCTCATCCGTCCATCCGGGATAATATCCCATGTTTGACCCATATAGAAACAAATCGCCATAGGAAGCAGAACCTGTATTACCATCATCCCCGTTATTGTCCCCTTCATTACCACCGCCAGGGCCGGGTGTATCAACACCTTCGGGTTTTGTTGTTTCAGTACTTTTTGAACAGGATAGGGTAATAGCTGATAAAAGAATGAAACAGAAAATCTTTAAAAAAACCTGGTTTGCCATGAGGAAAAAGGGCTGTGTCTAAAGGTTCTACATGTGAAAATGTATAACTTTTGTATGAATAAATGTAGATTCCCTGGAAAACAAAAATCGGACCAGTAAATTTTATTTAGAGATGAGATAGCAACTTCTTTTCAGCTTCCCTTCAAAATCGAACGGGGTAGTGGCTTTGGTTATATTTTTGATATTGGAAGCAGGAATATTTTTTTCATCCAGCTCAAATTTTGTGTAATTATTGCTGAAGTAGAGTAGTCCTCCCGGCGACAATGCTTTAAGACAATTTTTGATCAGGCCTGCATGATCGCGCTGGATATCTAAAATGCCTTCCATTTTTTTGCTGTTGCTAAAAGTAGGCGGGTCCATTACAATGATATCGAACGAGCCAGGTGTTATTTCTTCAAGATATTGCAAAACATCGGCAACAATAAACTGATATTTGTCATTGGTATTAAAACCGTTTTCCTGCATGTTTTTCTTAGCCCAGTTAATATAGGTGTTAGATAAGTCAACGGTTGTAACCTGCAAAGCGCCGCCCGCCGCTGCATATACTGAAAAAGAGCCGGTATAGGCAAAAAGGTTGAGCATTCGTTTACCTGCGCATTGTTCCATTACCATTTTGCGCGTCATGCGGTGATCTAAAAACAGCCCTGTATCTAAATAATCAGAAAGATTGACAATAAATTTTAAACCGTTCTCCTGCACTATAAATTCAGTTTTGGCTTCGCCGGTTTTCTGGTATTGGCCTTCGCGCCCGGTCTTGCGCTGGCGGAGCTTTGTAAAGATCAGGTCGGGCTGAACATCCAGCACTTCAGACATTATTGATATGCTTTGTCCCATCCAGTATCGGTGCGCTTCCTCATTCAGCTGGTGGTTGCGCTTGTATTCAGAAACATAAAGTTTGTCTTCATATTTTTCAATAATGAAGGGAAACTCCGGCAGGTCGTGGTCGTAAATGCGATAGCAGGAAATATTTTGCTTTCTTGCTGTTTTAGATAAATGCCTGTAAATCTTTGTCAGGCGATTTTTAAACATTTCAAATTTATCTGCGCCACTCATCAATGAAATTTTTTTACGAATTTAGCGGTTGCTTTTTAGTTGACAAGTTGAAACGTTGATAAGTTTACAATGTTCGTTCTCCTTTTCAATTTGTCAGCATTTCAACGTATCCACTATCCAATACGCAATTGTAGATATAGAAACCACGGGCTCTTATGCAGCTGCCAACGGAATTACAGAGATCTGTATCGTGGTTCTTGATGGGAGTGAGATAGTACAGCGCTATGAAACTTTAATTAACCCGTTGCACCAGATACCTTATTTTATCCAGACCATGACGGGCATTACCAATGAAATGGTAGCGGATGCGCCTGTGTTTGAAGACGTGGCAGCCGAAATTTATGAAATACTGAAGGATAAGGTTTTTGTGGCGCACAATGTTAACTTCGATTATTCTTTTATACGAAGCCAGCTGCAATACTGCGGTTACCAGTATGATGCCGGAAAACTTTGTACGGTAAGGCTCAGCCGGAAAATATTGCCGGGCTACCAGTCATACAGTCTGGGTAAACTTTGTAATGCTTTAGGCATTAGCCACATTAATCATCACCGTGCCGGAGGAGATGCGGATGCAACAGCAACGTTATTTAAAATGCTGCTGGAAAATGATGGATCCGGGCATATTGCAAAAAGCCTGAAACGTACATCCGGAGAGCATATTTTACCTCCTAATGTTCCCAAAACCGATTTTGAGCAGCTGCCCTATACAGCCGGTGTATATTATTTTCATGATGAGAAAGGCAAAGTGGTGTATGTAGGCAAGGCTAAAAATATCCGTTACCGGGTAAGCAGCCATTTCAGTAATAATGCTACCACAAGGCAGAAGCAAAATTTTATGCGCTATGTATATCGCATCAGTTTTGAGGAATGTGGTACGGAGCTGATGGCTGCGGTAAAAGAATCTTCAGAAATTAAAAGGCTATGGCCACGGTTTAATGCAGCCCAAAAACGGCGGGAAGATGTATATGGTATTATTTGCTACCAGGATCAAACAGGTTATTTACGCCTGGCCATAGATAAAGTGAACAGCCGCTATGAAGTAATCAGCTCCTATCATCATATTGAAAATGCAGGGGCCGCTTTAAGGCAGCTGGTTCATGACTTTGATTTATGTTCGCGCCTTTGTTTTTTGAATGAAAACCTGTATGATGAAAAGCTGCATTCGATATTATGTAAAGGTGCCTGCGATAAAAAAGAGCCAACGCATATTTATAACGAACGGGTAGAAAAGGCATTAAATGCCTTACGTAATCTGCCGTCCTTTGCAATAATAGATAGCGGTATTACGTTTGACGAGCGCTCCTGTATATTGGTATGGCATGGTAAGTTTTACGGCATGGGTTTTATACCCGCAGACATTACCATAGAACATCCTGAAGCTTTTAAAGACATGGTTACACCTTATAAAGAAAACAGTACTATTACCAATATGCTTTTTGGCTATGCTAAGAGGTATCCGTCCAAAGTAAAATTTTTTGAAGGCTGATGCGGAGTATGACGGTTTTTATTTAAACTTGTAGCATTAAAAAGTAAAATATATACTGATGAAATATATCCTGATAGTAGCGACCATTGCTTTATTTGCTTTTCAACCGGTTAAGAAAAAGAAAGTAATATTTTTTGGAGATTCTATAACGCAGCAGGGAGCAGCTCCCGGAGGCTATATTCCCAAGATTGATAGTCTTTGCAAACAGGAAAACAGGCAGGGCGATTACGATTTTGTTGGCAAGGGGATCAGCGGCAATAGAATATATGACTTGTTCTTCCGTTTCCAGGAAGATGTGCTGGACCAAAAGCCGGATATAGTAATAGTTTATATTGGCATTAATGATGTATGGCATAAGACTACAAGTGGTACCGGTACAGAGCTTAGAAAGTTTGGAGAGTTCTACGATAAGATGATCAAAAAAATGAAAGATCAGGGCATACAGCCTGTAATGTGCACACCATCTGTAATAGGTGAGTATAATGATGATACGAACCTGCAGGATGGTGATTTGAATTTTTATGCTAAATGGATCAGGGAGTATGCTTCGAAGAATACTATTCCTTTGATCGACCTGAGAAAATCTTTTATGGATTACGTGGACAAAAACAATCCTAAAAATGAGGAAAAAGGTATTTTAACTACGGACCGCGTGCATCTGAACGCAACCGGTAACTTACTGGTTGCCCGGGAAATGTGGAAGGTTTTGAAGGGGATAGAAAAATAGTCCATAGTCGATAGTCCATGGTCTATCGACTATGGACTATCGACCAAAAAAGAACATCACTTGCAAGCTTTATTCTCCGATTACTCCATTACTAACTGGGTTTTACTGTTTTTTGCGGCTTTTTTTATCGGCCTGTCCAAAGCCGGGCTGAAAGGCATTGATATGCTGAATGTAACCATTATGGCTATTGTGCTGGGAAGCAAAGCCTCAACAGGCGTAGTGCTGCCCTTACTGTGCGTTGCTGATCTGATGGCAGTAAAGTATTATCACCGCCATGCGGAATGGAAGCATTTCTGGAAGCTGATACCGTGGATGGTAATGGGGGTACTGATTGGTGTATTTGCCGGTCAGCAAATGGATGAGACGTTGTTCAGAAAAATAATGGCTGTGATCATTGTTATTACCGTTGTCATTATGTTATATCTTGAAATCAGGAAAACACTTATTGTTCCTGCCAATAAGCTCTTTGTCTCCGGCATGGGGCTGGTGTCGGGTTTCACTACTATGATCGGTAACCTTGCAGGCGCTTTTTCTAATATCTATTTCCTGGCTATGCGGATGCCCAAAAACAATTTTATTGGTACTGCGGCATGGGTATTTTTAGCAATCAACTATTTCAAACTCCCCTTCCAGGTTTTTTTCTGGAATAATATCAATGCTTCAACGCTTAAAACAGACCTGCTGCTGCTGCCAGCGCTGATCACAGGATTTATAATTGGCGTTCGGATAGTAGCTTTCATAAAAGATAGCAGCTATCGCAGGCTGATTATATTGCTGACTTTTATTGGCGCTGTGTTTATTTTTCTCAGATAGTAGCCCGGTAATCGTGGAAAGCGATAAAGTAAAAGCCCGGGACGAGGATGTCCCAGACAGCAAGATTGTGCAGGAAGGTTAAAAGAGCAGTTTAACAATAAACGAACCAGTATTCATACAACTTCCGACCTCCGACTCCGGACCTCTGACTTTCCCGACTTTCCGTCTACTTCACTTCTACCAGATAATAATTTTTCTTTCCCTTTTGCAGGAGCAGGTATTTGTTATGAAGCAGGTTGGCCGCATTTACTGATAACTGTACATCTTCTACTTTCCTGCGATTGAGCTGTACGCCACCGCCCTGTACCAGCTTACGTGCCTCACCTTTGCTGGCAGTAATGTTGGCATCTGCTAATAAGGAAATGATATCCACACCCTCTTCAACCCGGTTTTTTTCTATAGCAGATTTTATAATGCCGTCCATACCTTCCAGGTCTTCTACGCTCATTTCTTCGGCCGGCTTTGACTGGTTGGCAAAAAGTTTTTCGGTAGTAGCAATAGCTTTTTCGTATTCATCGGCACCATGTACAAAAATGGTGATCTCCTTTGCCAGGGCTTTCTGAAGCAGGCGTTTGGATGCATCGGCTCTATGTGTTTCAATGACCTGGTTGATAGTAGCCTCATCTAAAAAAGTGAAGATCCTGATCCAGTTTTCTGCGTCAGCATCACTGGCATTTAGCCAGAACTGGTAAAACTGGAACGGTGTTGTTTTTTCGGGATCTAACCAAACGTTGCCGCTTTCGGTTTTACCAAACTTCGTACCATCGGCTTTTTTGATCAGCGGGCAGGTAAAAGCAAAAGCCTCCCCCTGAGCTTTACGGCGGATAAATTCAGTACCCGTAGTAATATTGCCCCACTGGTCGCTGCCGCCCATTTGCAGTTTGCAGTTATTTTCTTTAAACAGGTGGTAAAAATCATATCCCTGCATCAGCTGGTAAGCAAATTCGGTATAGCTGATGCCTACTTCACCTTCAAAACGCTTTTTGACGCTGTCTTTGGCCATCATATAGTTTACGGTGATATGCTTACCAGCATCCCGCAAAAAATCAATAAAAGAAATATTTTTAAACCAATCATAATTATTGACCATGATTGCCGCATTGGGCTTTGCCGGATCAAAATCGAGGTATTTCTCTAACTGGGCTTTGATGCCTGCTACGTTAGCAGCTAACTGTTCTTCCGTAAGCAGGTTTCTTTCTTCGCTTTTACCGCTGGGGTCACCAATCATGCCGGTAGCACCTCCCACCAGGGCAACAGGCCTGTGCCCGGCTCTTTGCATGTGCACCAGTAATAATATAGGTACCAGGCTGCCAATGTGCAGGCTGGTAGCAGTAGGATCGAAGCCAATATACCCTGTAGTGATCTCTTTTTTCAGTTGTTCATCGGTGCCAGGTATCATATCCTGCACCATACCGCGCCATTTCAGTTCTTTTATCAGGTCCATAGCGGCAAAAATAAGTTTTTAAACTGTTGGCCGGAAATAATGTGGATTCATTGGAGGTATATCATTTTTATATTGTAGCTGATATTTTGTGGCGGGTGATAACACCCTGCCACGGCCGCCGCCGCTGTCGCGTGTTATCACCGACAGCAATAATGTTATGTGGCACCCGATTCATGAATTGTGTTGTTCATATTGTCTATATTGTTAATTTCGCAGGAAAGCTGTGGTCACTAAAGCCTGATTAAATTCTTATAATAGTAACTGTTTGGTAATAAATAGAAACCTTATATCCTTTGCGAGCTTACTAATGCTAACGGTTTTTGTTTGCAGTAATAGCATGGGTCAGTTTCGCAAGTATTCAAATGAATTTTTAAATATTGGCGCAGGTGCGCGTGGCCTTTCTATGGGCAGTGCACAGGTTGCTTCTGTAACAGATGGAACATCCGGCTACTGGAACCCCGCAGGTTTGGTAAATGTGCAGGGACATACGCAGGTAAACCTTATGCACTCAGAATATTTTGCGGAAATTGGGAAATACGATTTTGTAAACGTGGCATTGCCCACTACCAATGAAAAAAGGGTGCTGGGCTTAACTGCCTTGCGGTTTGCGGTGGATGACATTGCCAACACATTGTTCCTGGTGAACCCTGACGGATCGCTGAACTACAATAATATCCAGACCTTTTCATCTGCCGATTATGCTTTTCTTTTATCTTATGGACAAAACCTGAAGAAAACGGAGAACAGCACAGTGAATTTTGGCGCTAATGCCAAAGTGATCTACCGGGGAGTGGGCAAGTTTGCACAGGCCTGGGGATTTGGCCTGGACGCGGGGCTTCAGATATTTAAAGATAAATGGAGGTTCGGGATAGTAGCTAAGGATATAACCAGCACTTTCAATACCTGGACTTTTAATTTTACGGATAAGGAAAAGGAGGTGCTGTATCTTACAAATAATGAAATACCGGTAAAATCAACAGAGCTTACTTCTCCCCGGTTAACCCTGGGAGCATCGCGGTTATTTAATATAGGCAGCTCATCTACTCTTCTTGCTGAAACTGATTTTGACATAACATTTGACGGGCGCAGAAATACAGTAGTGAGCAGCGATCCTGTGAGTGTGGACCCCAAAGTAGGATTAGAGTATGGCTATAAGAATGTTTTTTTTGTGCGAGGAGGTATTAATAATTTTCAGCAGGGGCTGGCTGATGGCGATACGTTAAACCAGAAAAAAGTATGGATTTACCAGCCGAGTGTGGGCGCCGGATTCAGGATAAAATCTGTTGTCATTGATTATGCTTTTGCCAACCTGGCTAATCAATCCAATCCATTGTTTACCCATGTTTTTTCTTTAAGGCTTGATATCAGGAAAAAAGAAAAATCTTCTGTATTTCAATAACCGGAAACGCTGATGAAGAAACTGCTATTCATATTATCTTTTTTTTGCTGGCTGACTGCAGGTGCGCAGCAGTTCAATAATGAGTGGATTGACTATTCCAAAACCTATTATAAGTTTAAAATCGGGGCTACGGGGTTGTATCGCATCCCTCAGTCTGTGCTGGCGGCAACCAACCTGGCTAATACAGATGTGTCTCAGTTCCAGCTATGGAGAAATGGCCAGGAAGTGCCTGTATATATATCAAATCAGGCAGGCGTACTTGCTGCTGGTGGGTATATAGAGTTTTGGGGTGAGGCCAACGATGGGAAACCTGATCAGGATTTATACAGGAATGCAAATGACCATATCAATAACAGTAAGAGCTTATTTACTGATACTGCGACGTATTTTTTAGCGGTAAATCCGGCAGGTAATAATAAGCGGCTTATTCCCGCAGCCAACAATATTCCCACAGGGGTAGGCGCTGAACCTTATTTTATGTACACCGCACGTACCTATTTTAATGAAACCATACACCTCGGACCTTTTTCAGGAGGCGTTTCAGATGCCACTTACTCGGCCTCTTTTGAAGGAGGAGAGGGGTGGACCTCCAATGAGATTTCTGAAAATCAGACAAAAAATTTTACCTATACTAATCTTTTCCCTTATACAGCAGGAGGTGCACCTTCCATGCAGGTAAAAATGAACGTGGTGGGCAATAGCTCCAACAGCCGCGTAGTTCAGATGCAGCTAAACAATACCCAGGTTTTTAACAGTAACCTGGCCGGTTTTGCCTATTCCCGGTTGTCTGCCGCAGTACCTGTATCAGCCTTAACAGGTACTACAGAGAACCTTTCTGTAAAAAATATTACAAGTGTTGCTAATAACAGGATCAAAATAGCTTCGGTTGAGATTACTTACCCGCGGACGTTTAATTTTGGCGGATCGGGCAATTTCAGGTTTGAACTGTCTGCCGGTACCGGTAAATACCTGGAAATTGCAGGCTTTAATTATTCCGGAGTACCGGTACTGTATGACCTGGCTAACGGAAGGCGCTATGAAGCTAATGTTTCTGCTCCATCGCTGGTTAAATTATACGTGCAGCCAGGTGCTGCAGCTCCTGACCTGGTACTGGTAAATACTGCTGCATCTAATATTAAAACAATCGGCAGCCTGGAGACAAGGCATTTCACCAATTACCTTGCAGCAGAAAACCAGGGAAATTACCTGATCGTTACACATAAAGCTATTTTAAGCGGGGCAAACGGGGCCCAACCGGTAGAGGAGTACAGGGCGTATCGCAGCTCTGCTGCAGGTGGCGGCTATAATGCAAAGGTTTTCCTGATTGATGAACTAACAGATCAGTTTGCTTATGGCGTAAAAAACAGTCCCCTGGCGGTGAGGAACCTTATACGGTTTGCCAGGAATAAATTCTCCACTCCCCCCAAAAGTGTATTTATTGCCGGCAAAGGAGTGAAATATACTTCAGCGCGTTATAACGAATCTTCCCCCGTAACAGAAAAGCTCAACCTGGTTCCTACATTTGGGGAGCCAGCCTCTGATATATTGCTGGCAGCAGAAGGCAACAGTTCCATACCCTTAACACCAATAGGCCGGGTATCAGTTGTAAATGGAAATGAGTTAGCCCTGTACCTGGAAAAAGTAAAGCAATACGAGCAGCACTTAACACCGGTTGCAGGTGTGGGCGCCAGTGCCTGGAAAAAGAACGTGATACACATGATAGGCGCTAATGAACAGAATCTGATAGACGAATTATACGGATACCTGAATGATGATAAGAAAATTATTACAGATACAGCTTACGGAGCCATAGTATCGGATTTTGTAAAAAATCCTGTTCCGGGAGCAGAGCAAACTGCAGCAGAACGACTAAGAGTGCTTATGAATGGTGGTATTAACCTGCTTACTTATTTCGGGCATTCGGGGGCAACAGTTTTACTATTTAACATTGATGAACCGGCAAATTATACGAACCAGGGGAAATACCCTGTTTTTCACATGATGGGATGTAATGTAGGCGACATATTCATCCTGGATGAAACCAGGCTTGCCAATATCAGTACCATTTCAGAGAAATATTTATTTGCCAGAGAAAGAGGCAGTATTGCCATGATGGCGGGTACCAGCCTGGGGCGTGTGGGTTCTTTGCAAGTATATAACAGGGAATTGTATAAATTAATATCAAGAGTAGGTTACGGGTTGACATTGGGGGAGCTGATGCAGAAAACAATTGCGAATGTATTTGTCGCATCAGGCGGTGAATCTGATCTGCTTAAAAGGGCACAAAATGAAGAATACACATTAAACGGGGATCCTGCAATCAGGTTATACCAGTTTGATAAGCCAGATTATGCTATTGAGGATGCTATGGTAACAGTAACACCGGCTATTATTTCTGCTGCTGACCCTAATTTTACTATAAAAGCCAGTATTGCAAATCTGGGAAAAGCCATCAATAACAGGTTGATTGTTGAAATGAAAAGAACATTCCCTGACCAGTCTGTAAAAATGATCAGAAGGGATACAATTGCAGGAGTGCGTTACATGGACTCCCTGACCTACCAGATAGAAATTGATCCAATAACAGATAAAGGGGCTAATAAATTTACTATCACTATAGATCCGGAAAATGCTATAGATGAGCTGTTTGAAAATAACAATACGGTAGTTAAGGATATTTTTATTTACGAGGATGATATAAAGCCGGTGTTCCCCTATAACTATTCCATTGTAAATCGCCAGGATATTGTTTTAGCAGCATCTACCGGCAATCCTTTCGCTGAATCCAGAAGCTATATAATGGAGATGGATACCACCCGGCTGTTTAATTCGCCGTTGAAGACTTCGCAAACAAAGGCCTCTTCAGGAGGTGTTATAGAATTTACACCGGGCATTACTTTCAAAGATAGTACGGTTTATTATTGGCGTGTGTCATCAGTACCTGCTTCGCCTTCAGATCAGCAGATTTGGAACAGCGCATCCTTTACTTATATACCAGGAGAGAACAGTGGGTTTAGCCAGTCGCATTATTACCAGTTTGATAATGGGAAGTATGAAAATATAAGGATGAATCAGTCAGGATTGTTCTTTTACGATAGCCTTAGATCTGAGATAAAGATTCATAATGCGCTATATTCCCGTATTATAGATGACTATGCTTTGTATATAGACGGGTTGGAGGTCCAATGGGGTTTCATCTCTCCATCACCAGCGGCACAATCCAATGCGCTGCGGTTCTATTTAATTAACAATAAGACTTTCAAGCCAGTAGAAAATACAGATATGGGAACTAACGGCAGGTACGGCAGTTATCGCCCGATCCCGTTGAATGCTGCTGCGAAGCCAGGTTTTTTCCAATTTGATATATCCACTGTTGAAGCAAGAAAAAAGGTAATGGCTTTCCTGGACTCTATACCTGAAGGATACTATGTTGGTCTTACCAGCAATCAGCGTGGAGAGACTATTTTACCTTCCGTGTGGCAGTCTGACACAACAGTTTTAGGAAAAAATACTTCCTTGTACCACAAACTGAAAGCCATCGGTCTTACAGATATAGACTTAATAAAGTCTGTGGTGCCTTATGTGTTTATATATCAAAAGGGTAATCCTGCACCATTGGCGCAAACGGTGGCCAGTGATAGTTCTATGGTATTAAGTATTACTGTTACAGTTCCTGTGAGTGGCACTACAGGTATGTTAAGTTCTCCAATATTTACGAAGGCAGCTTCCTGGAACAAATTGGTGTGGGATGGGTATAGCCTTGAAACGCCTTCAACAGATAATGCTCATCTCGTTATATCCGGAGTGGATAAAAGCGGAACAGAAATTCCTTTGATTACAGGCATCCCGGTTTCTCAAAAGACTGTTGATCTGTCCTCTGTAAGCACTAATACTTATCCTGGATTAAAGGTTACCCTGCAAAGCTCAGACACACTCAACAGAACTCCCTATCAGCTCAAATACTGGAGGTTAGAAGGTACGCCCGTTCCTGAAGGTGCAATAGCGCCAAATATTTATTATAGTGCTAAGGATACAACAGAAGCAGGAGAACCGCTCCATATAGGAGTTGCCTTTAAGAATGTGAGCCGTTATCATTTTGATAGCTTATCGGTGAAACTTTCTATCCGGGATCGAAATAACGTGGAGCATATTATCCCTGTTCCTAAGGTAAAACCATTGGTTACAGGCGATACAGCTAAAGTTAACGTTTCGCTGGATACCCGTTCCTTTACCGGGAATAACCTGGCGTTTTTAGAGTTTAATCCTGAAGGGAGCTTCCACCAGCCGGAGCAGTATCAGTTCAATAATTTTATTCCGAAGAATTTTTATGTGCGTGGAGATACAACCAATCCTTACTTAGATGTAACATTTGACGGCGTTCATATCCTTAACCGCGATGTAGTGTCCAGCCAGCCAGACATATTGATGAAGCTTACAGATGACGCTAAATATTTATTACTGAATAATACAGACCTGGTAAAAGTTCAATTAAAGCATCCGGATGGTGTAGTCAGGGATTACCGTTTCAATAGTGATACGTTAATTTTAACACCTCCGTCTGCGAATGACGCGAATAATACGGCTACGATTAACTTTAAGCCTCATTTGTTAGAAGATGGGGAGTATGAACTGATTGTAATTGCAAAAGATCAAAGCGGCAACCAGGCTGGGAATGTCAGTTACCGGGTAGCATTCCAGGTTATTAATAAGCCTATGATCTCTAACTTATTAAATTATCCTAATCCGTTCACTACATCAACGGCTTTTGTGTTCACTTTAACCGGGTCGGAAGTTCCCCAGAATATGCGTATCCAGATATTAACAGTAACCGGTAAAATTGTGCGCGAAATAACAAAGGCGGAATTAGGCCCATTGCGAATAGGAAGGAATATTACCGAGTTTAAATGGGATGGCACTGACCAATACGGCCAAAAGCTGGCTAATGGTGTGTACCTGTACCGGGTACTTACCAATCTTAATGGCAAGTCATTAGACAAGTATAAAGCCACAGGTGATAATACTGACAGGTATTTCAATAAGGGCTATGGGAAAATGGTACTGATAAGGTAATGCCCTGCATAGTGTTTAAAAGTGCCGGGATCAAAACTCCCCGAAGGGGAAGGTGAGATTTCGGTTAGTATAGGGAGGTGTGAAAATTTCTATAGACCGTGGTTCTCTACTGTATCCTGAACCTTAATAAATGAGTGGTGATTAGCGAAGGCTTTAAACAACATTCAACTACTTTCTCACCATTTTCAATCTCCTGTCAACTGTCAACTCTCATCTGTCTGCTTCCGACCCCGGACTTCCTGACTATCTATCCGATAGCTTATACATGTCGCTTAATATATTGCCACAACCGCTGGGGGGTGAAGAGCGTATACAGCCACCTGTATTTAAATTGCTTAGCGGGGGCTGTTTGGTAATTAGGTGTAAGCATATATTTTATAGCAGCTTTGATGAGTTTAAGTTTTTCAGACAGGCCATCCCGCAATAAAAATGATGCTTTTAAAATGGAGCTTGTAGATACACGCCCGGTTTCTTTCTTTTTTAAAAGTCTGTGGGTTATTTTTTCCCCCAACGATGTAATAAGCTTCTGATTCCTTTGAAAAGGAAGTTGATTACTATCTATATTAAAAAGCTGCTTCACTATATAAGCGTTGAGTGCGTAGTAACCTCCTAATTTTTGAATGAGCCTGTAGTGCTGATTCGTAGTACATTTTTGCATCAGTACAGCGATATCTATTATACAGCGAAGGCTGGGATAGAAATCAGCCACTCCATGATTTACGGTAACCAGCGGGAGGTAATCACAGCCAGAAAATTCGTCACCGATCTGCCAGTTTGGAGTAAGCAGGTCTTCAAAAAAGATATCCATTGATAAATAAGGACCTGTCAGCTTATAATGAAACTCATATAGGAAAGTGCCCTCTGGGGTATCGGCATAACAAACCACATCCTTTTGGCGGGCCAGGTAATCTTCTTTAAAGCTGATAAATAATTCTTCGCCCTCTATTTTGTATCCGTTTTCTTTTAATACGGTAACCAGCCGGGGAATATCTTCCTTCCTGACTATAAAATCCATATCCCCAAATTCACGTATAGAGAGATGGTTGTACAGCTGCTGTGATAAATGAATGCCTTTATATAGCTGGACAGGTATATTATGCTGCTTCATCAGCGATATCATCCGGGTTGCTTTTTGCTGACAGTGGAATGCATGCAGGCTATGGTTCAAAAAGAACTGTTTCAGTTGCTGCTTAAACCGGGCGTTCAAATGATCAGCAGCAATAACAGTTTCATATATAATAGGTCTGATACGATGTGTTTTCGACAGTTCATATACTGTTTGCCAGTCAGGTGGGTGCTGTTCTATGAAAGATCCCAATGCTGTGGATTTTTCCGTTTTCAGGAAAACTCTGCAACAAAGCAATATCAGCGCCATTTCGGTACCATATTTTTGTTGTATATCTTGTATAGGGATCATAGTTGCTGCATATTATAAAGCCTGGTAAATGTTCCGTTTTTATTTACCAGGTCATTAAACCGGCCTTCTTCGGTAATTCGGCCTTCTTCCATTACGTATAAATAATCAGCGATCTTTAAATTGTATAGCCGGTGTGTAATAAGGATGACCATTTTATCTTTTGCAAGATATTTTATCTGTTTGAAGATGTCAAACTCTGCCTGTGCGTCTAATGCGCTGGTTGGTTCGTCCAAAACAATCAGCGAAGCAGTATCCCTGTAAAACACCCTTGCCAGCGCCAGCTTTTGCCACTGCCCTCCGCTTAGCTGTTCGCTGCCGTGAAAAGTACGTCCCATGCGGGTTTGGTAACCTTTGGATAGTTTTGAGATAAATTTATCCGCACCTGACAATGTAGCTGCATTTTGTATATCCTGATTCGTTTTATTATCATCAGGTTTTCCCAGGACAATATTTTCTTCGATGGTGAAAAAATATTTTTCAAAATCCTGGAACAGGAAAACGGCTTGTTTCCGATATGATGCTGTATCAATATTTTCCAATGGTGTACTGCCAAAAGTAATCGTGCCGGAGTTGGCTTCATATAGTTTGGCCAGGATCTTTATTAACGTAGATTTCCCTGAACCGTTTTCTCCAACAATAGCAATGATTTGCCCGGGCCGGCACTGTAACGAAATATTCTGCAGCACCTGCCTGCTTTCCGGCGTATAGCGAAAGCTAATATCCTTCATAGAAAGCGCCTGTGCTGTTTGGGGAAATTGTTGCTGATGGCTGGTTTTGTTTTCTATTTTTATATCCAGAAAAGAGAACAGGTCCTGTAAAAAAATACGCTGCTGTAAAATTTGTACAATAGCCTGCAAGAAGTTTTTAGAGTTATTTTGCAGGCTTTGAAACCCCTGTATATATATCACAAAAAGTCCCAATGTGATAGCGCCGGCCAGCGCCTCTTTAGCCAGCAGTGCAAAAATAACGGCCATAGCAATAATTTCGGCGGCTTCTGCAATCAGGCTGAAATGGGTAAGTCGTTTATTGAGCTGTTGTTTCTGCAAACGGATATAGCGACGTATATTGGTGAATTTTTCTATAAAAAAATGGCCAAAGCCAAATACCCTTACCTCTTTGGCAAAGCTTACTCCTGTTAATGTGTGGTGCAGGTAATAGGCCTCCCTTTCAAGCGGTGCCAGCTTCCTTTCCTGCTGCATGGTGGCTATGCCAAAGTACCACTTTATAATAGCCAGCGGAAGCGAAAATGCAATAAAGAGCATTGCAAAAAAAGATTGCATGCTTATAAACAGAAGTAATAAAAAAAGCAATGCAAAGCCTGCTGTAATAAACGTGTTATAGCTGGTTAGCAGGCTCCCGGCCCTGTACAATGATTGCTGTTGTGCCAGGTGCAGGCTGTCATGGTAGTTAGGATTCTCATAATAATCATAATTGACCTGTATTGCTTTATCCAATACCTTTTGCGATAAATGATCGGTGAGTTTTAACTGGAAAATGGTAGTAATATAAGCTGCATATTGCTGCACTACGGCCAGTAATAATTGTGCTGCTAAAAAATAGATGATAACAGGCAGTATTTCTGAAAAGGAATGCTTCCCGGTAACTTTTTCAATTAATATTTTTATAAAGTACAAAGAAATGACCGGCAACAAGGCCTGAACTATATGCAGCACAAAGCTCAATACAGTAAGGCGTTTGCTGGCTTCCCAGAGCAGCAATAGAGAGCGGGTGATATTTTTTTTCAGCTCTTTAGGATTGAAATTTTTATAATCTATTGCCATTTATTCCTGTAAATGCTTTGTACCATGTATTCTTCGGGGTTGCACAATCCTGTGATCATTCTTCCGCCTGCTATGGTCCAGGCGTGTGCCTGTATCTCATTACTGTCTTTACCTTTTTTAAATCCTATAAAAATCAAACAGGGTATTTTATAGTAATTGCAAAGCAGCTTAGCCTGGTAAGCCTGATGTCTGCATACATTTTTCCAGGGAATATATTTAGATGAGATATTTATAGCCCGTGCTATATCGTTAACCTTAAAATGCAGCGCCTCATTATGTCCGGGTATTGAACTCGTCTCGCTCTTTTGCACTCCTTTCCCCTTTGGGGAAATAAGAAGGGGGCCTGGCGGTAAGGTCTCATTTGCTGCTATTCTTTCTCCAAACCTTGCATAACGGTTAAAAAAAGTAAAGATAAACCCTGTATAAACCGATAAGACAAATGCCTGCAATGTTATTATCTTTAGTTGCGGCCTTAACCTTATAAATGTTTTTACTTTTTTTATCATGCTTCAACAACCAGTTTTTTGGCAAGAAAGGACTGGATCGTGCTGTTTACGGCTTTTTCACATTCATCGGCAGATATGTCATATTCATTTTCAAGATGCTTTCTTATATCCTCAATGGAAACATTATTTTCAATGCCCTTTAAAATTTTAAAGGATGTTTCGTTTAACGAAAAGTACTCATTAGTTGCGCTGTTAAATGCCACACCTTCGTCTCCCAGTTGTGTAATAAGAACATCGGCTGTATTAAATTGATAGCTCATAGGGGCAAAAATATTTTAATTTAATCAAAATTCATTTGTAAAAACAGTGCAAATGCCAAAGCCTTTAGTGCGCGTTGCATATCATATGGTTTTACATAGGGTTGCTGTAAATATTGCCGCCAGTTTGCCGCCAGCAGCTTCACGTCAATGTAATGATTAGCGGCCGGGCTGCGCTGCAATACTTCGATAACCGCCGTTATTTCCTGCTGCTGCGCTTTTACCCGGTACACAATATCGGCGCTTTGTAAACCAGGTTTTTTTTCAAATAATACTTCATCCGGTATTTTACCCTTCATCATACGCTTTACCAGCATCCGGTTGTTGTATTGCCTGTCAAAAAAGACTTCGTTGGGAATGCTGAAAAAGTACTCCATCAGGTCTACATCTGCTGTAGGATCTCTCAGATCAAGGCCGTAATAATGCCCCAAAGCAGCGCCTATCGTACTTCTGATATTATATAGTTCTATAAACTGGCTTTTTCGTTCCTGTATATTGGCAATATAACCAGCAGAGAACTCGCTATTATTTTTCCTGATATCCTGTAGCACTTTATATTGTTCCAAAATACCCGGCTGCATAAAAATATTTAAAATGTATTTTTCGCGGCTATTATCACTTTTTCTCTTTTTATTCAGCTGTTTGCGAAAGTATTTCAGTATTAAAGGTTTCGCAATTTGCTTCTTAAAAAAACGATAAGGGTACTGGCGCAGGGTATTAAAATTAAATGGCAGCAAGTAATCAATGCCGGCAAAGGAAATGCTCCCATTGCCACCTTCTCCGCTTAAAAGTGCGCCAAAACCTTTTTGAGAGGTGGTTTGGTAAATGTCGTGCAGCCAGTACAGGTTGCCAGCTGCGTGTAAAGGTTCATTGCAAATATTAATAGTATCAGTTATCCCTTTTAATACACTATAACCGGCGGAATCCAATAAAATGGGCTTTATATTACCCGATGCTTCAGCTACAGCTTTTATAAAAGGCGTTTCATCCAATGTTGACCGAAGCCCTTGTTGATCATTCAATAATTCTGCAGCAAATAGCGGAATATGGCTTAGAGTAGTAAGTGGTATATTTTGTGATTTCAGCAGATCAGCTGCAATAAAGCTTACCGTACTACTGTCTAGCCCACCGCTTAACATAGAAGCTACGGGTTTTGAACTACGCAGCCGCGTTCTTACAGCAACTGTAAGCAGTTCCAGCATTTCATCTGCATAGTTCTGTTTGTCTTTATAATGCCGTAAGGGAATATTTTGTGGTTCCCAGTACTTTTTTGTTGTGTTTTTTTTATTTTTTACGGTAAGCGTATGGGCTATGGGTAATGAATAAATGTCTTTATAAAAAGTGTCGTGGGCCGTATCCGTATCATTGTTCCTCCAAAGCGCAAGCTTTCTGACTAGTTGTACTTCATTCAGCCTCTTTTGATAATTAGGCAACGCTAAAAGGCTTTTAATGGAAGAGCTGAAGTAAAACCCGCTGTCATCCTGGTAATAATAAACCGCAGTATAGCCTATCGGTTCCCTTGCTATAAACAGTTCCTGTTCTTTATAATTAAAAATGGCAAAGCTCCAGTCGCCCCGTAAGTGGTGTACACAATTTTTGCCCCATCGTAAATAGGCCTTCACCATTAGCTCGCCATCGGTGTATTGGCGGTTAATACTTAAATTCAGGTTACGGGCAAGCTGCTCCCCGTTGTCGATCCTGCCCTGGGCTGTAAACAAAATTTGTTCCTGCTGCAAAAGTACAGGCAGGTTTTCATATATGGCTTCCGGGGTGTTATCAGTAAGCAGGTGACCAAACCCCGTTTGCTGATGTATGCTGAATTGATGGCTTAAATTAGGGAAAAGGGCTACAGCATCGTACATCTGCTGTAATGTAAATGCTGGGGAAGCGCCTTCCATATATTGCCAGCTACCTAAAAATAGGCTCATAATATAACTCTGCAAAAATGAAAGTGGGAAAATAAAAAAGCAGAGTTATACCCTGCTCTATTGATGTTGTACATCAAAAATTGTAATATGCTATAGAAGGTTATTAACTTGCAGCAATTGATTGACTGCCAGCGTCACCACCACTGCCGCCATCGTTATTGATTTCAATTTCAGTTATTTCAGGTAATACCCATTGTTTTTTTGTTTCCATAATATAAAAGTTTAATTTACAGGTTAAGTGCGCAAAATAAGTACTTATTGCTTATTCTGCAAATTTTTTTTTATAAAAAGGGGGAAGTCTTCAAAGCTGCTCCTTCCTTTAGGCCTGGTAACCAATTGATAAGGTGTTATTTTGAGGATGTGGCTAATGAGCCCGAATTGTATTTTGTTTTTTTGCATAGCCGGCACCCAAGTGCAACGATATACGTTATTGGACAATTCTACAAAAGCATCCAAAGGTTTAACAGGCTTTGTCTGTATTTCAGACCCTTCTTCCTGCTGCAAGAAAATAATTTGCTGTACTTCTGCAGGTTTTGCTGCAAAACGTTCATGGAAGGGAAATCCGTATTTATCTAAGTCGTTATCTTCATATAACTGTTGTTTGTCGGAGTCCTGTAAGAGTTTTTGCTGGGCTAAAGAATTTTGCCAAAGCCGTATCATGGGATAGGAGGCCTGTGCATAGCATTTACCATTCTCAACAAAAAGAACTGCTGTATCATCCGTAAAAGGTTGATAACCCAGTTCCTGTAATTTTATTGCTAAGGTGGATTTCCCGGTACGGGAGGGAGCGGCAAACAGGACCACTTTACCTTCTTCAACAAAAACGCCCGACACATGAAAAGGTATTAAATCTCTCTGGTATAAGATTGCTGCCAGGCAGTTGGAGTAAAAGTAAAGCAGGTTGATCTTGTAATTGGGATTAATGGGTTCAACAATGATCTCATTGCCGTTTATAACGTAAAACTTTATTTTTTCAGGAAGTGTATAGATCATTTCATTGGCGTTACAGTAAGTGAAATGATCAGGATGGGTTCCGGGTGATAAAAGATCTGTAGGGACAATGCCCAGCTTCACATACACCGGATTTTCGGAGTTAGCGGCTTCTTCATAAGGCAGCAGCGCCGGCAATTCAATTTCTGAAACAACCGGTATGCCGTACGCGAGATAATGGTATGTCATATTTATAGTCAGGTGCTGGTTACATTTAAAAGCCGCAAACGTACATAAAATAAGCCGCCTGGAAAATAGCAGGTTATTTATACCCTTTCACCGCCATTTTTAAATAATATACCGAAGGTCCCGCTGTTATAAAAAGCGTATCCCTGTTCTTGCCTCCAAAACAAACATTCGCCACCCATTTTTCAGGAACAGGAATATAGGCTATTTTCTTTCCTGCCAGATCATATACTGTAACACCATTCCCTGTAAGATAAAGGTTGCCTTTTTCATCCATCGTTACCCCATCTGATCCCTGGGAAACAAATAACGTTTTCTCTGACAGGCTTCCATTGGGGTTGATTGTAAATTTGTAGGTTTTATTGTCACCAATATCAGCAACAAACAGGTATTTGCCATCGGCTGACCCCACAATACCATTAGGCTTTACCAGATCGTTGGCAACAACTATGGGCAGGATAGTTCCTTTGGGGAGATAGTAAACATTCTCTTCCTTTATTTCCTGTTCTTTATTGGTCCAGTAATCGCGCCGATAGTAAGGATCAGTAAAATAGATACCGCCCTTTTTGTCGATCCACAGGTCATTAGGACCATTGAGCTTCTTCCCGTTTACTTTTCCCAGCAATACTTTCACTATATGGCCTCTTTTATCAATTGACCAGATCTCATTGTGCTCATCAGCACAGGCAACAATATTTCCTTTAGCGTCTATATCAAGGCCGTTGGCACGCCCTGCGTCTTTTTTGAACTCCCATAATACCGTTGTTTCCGGATCGTAGCGCCAGATCTTATTATTGGGCTGATCGGTGAAATACACTTTCCCGTCTTTATCTGCTACAGGTCCTTCGGTAAAGATAAACTCCTGCCGTATTTTCATCAGGGGCTCAAAGCTGCTGGCTACAATGCCTGCAGAATCAAAAAATGGCTGCTGGGCATTGGCGCATGCAACGGCAAAAAAGCAGGAAAGAATTAACGGGAGCTTCATACCAGTAAAAATATGAAAATTAAAACTGTATTATTGAGTTTGTCAGCCAATTATTACTTTGTGTATGATGGGAATTTGTTTGGTGTTTTTTAGATACACCACCACAAAGACAATAATGGTTTGATCTGTCCAGAAAGAAATAGAAAAGTGCTTGTTCCTGTTCTTTTTCAATAGCACTTTCTGAAATGTTAGTCCGCTTTGTATAAAGCCATGGTCGAACCGGTACTCCACGCTGTCAATTAGATTTTCCATTTCTGGGTCAGTGGCTTTCAGTTTGAGTATCACATCATATTGGTTGCCGCTTACTTCAACAGATTCTTCTACGAAAAAGAAAGACTGTTGTTTATCTATTGCCGACATTAGCCTGTAAAAGTCAATTGCCCAGTTATCGCTTAACGATAGGGCCTGCCGGTCAGCACATACATAACCAGGCAATGAAATACCGGGGGTGCAAACAACTATGAGCTTTCTAAGCCCTGTTTTTTGTTCAGATGCCTGCACCATTTCTACTTCTCTTTTTACCCAATCGGACAGTAAAGCTGAGGGCGAAAAAAGTACTATAAAATAATCGCAGTTATTAACTGCATTTTGAATTTCACGCTTCCAGAAACTTGCAACCGAGAGGGATTCGGTATCAAAAAAGACATGATGGGCACTACTGAGGCGTGTAATATCGGACTTTAATTTTTCAGCAAGTTCGCGCCCGTCTGCGCGAGCATAAGAAATAAAAAACTGGGACATAAAAAATGTTTTGTCCGGCAAATAGCCGGAAGTTAGATTTTTATTTATTATAATGGTCTAGAAGGGGCGCTTACCCATTGTTTTACAATATATAATTTTTGAGGACATTATATAAATCATCACAAGCTTTTGCCAGATCTAAATCAAGCCTGGTAACCTGGTGACTGATATCCCAGGTTGAAAACCGGATTCTTACTGTTCCCCAAACATTTTCCCATTCAGGATGATGGTTCAGCTCATTTACTTTTTTCGCCACTTTTTGCATAAAATCAAAAGCGTTCTTAAAGTTACCTAGCCTGTACACTTTTTCAATGGCTAATCCTGCTTTGGGCTGCTGCTCCCTGCTGTAATACTCTACAATTTTCCAGCCAGGCAAAGCTTTGAGCTTTTGGTTGAGCACATCTACCGGCAGAGGAAGAGGCATTAACAGGTTTTCATCAATTTCCGGAAATGAAAACTCATAACTGCTGCTAAATCCGTTTGCCTTCATTGCTGTAACTATGGATGCTAAGGAGTCTCTCCAATTTAAAGCAGAAAGTTTGATTCCCTGAATTTGGGCCAGGCCTCTTATGTTTTCCGGTAATGCTGCTTCGGGGAAGATGCTTTCTCTGCCAACTAGAACGGGTATAATGGGAATATCCTTTTTTAGTGCTGTGCTTATTTCAATATTCACCCAATCATCCTGAAAATCAATCCGCCGTCTGTAGTGCTCATCTGTAAGCTGCAGCCATTTAGGGCCGATAATGGCAATAAGGACGGTAGCCGCCTCCAGGCTTTGATTAATTAGATCCTGCCAGTTATTGGAAGTCCTGATATTATCCAGGTCCATAAAAACACTTTCTTTGCCAAACTCTCTCTCCACTTCAGATTTGATAAACCTGGCGGAGACACCTTCATCATTTCTGCGATAACTGATAAATGCTAATGGCCTTTTCATAATGCAAAAATTTGAAAATTGCAGATGATAGATTTTTTTCTTCAACCTCCCAGTGCCTGTAAATTTTCCTTCTGTAAAAACGTTTCAATATCTTCAGGATTTATGTTGTGCTTTCGTAAAAGCATAACAGATTCTCCCGATCCGTTTTTAGCTATATCAGTAAAAACATCCAGCGCTGTCAGCTTCTGATCTTCCGGAAGGGCATTGCCTAATCTTTTGATGGATGAAGCAATGCAATGCGACAACCAGGGCCTTTCATTAACTATATAAGGCTCAGACACTATCTTGCCTTCTATCGGTTCCGGTAATGCCGCGGTTGGTATATGTTGCATTATTGCTTTCAGTTCAGGTGTGGGGTTGGTTACCATAGCCGCAAACAGATCTCTTGTCTGGATACCGCCATCGCCTTTCATCCTGTTTTCGTTGTAAGGTATATTGAAATAGTTCTGAAGCTCGGGAGTCATTTTATCCCAAAGACTTCTAAAATCATCTATTACAGCCTCATCGGGCGTTGTCTTTTGTCCGATGCCACGGGTTTGTTCCTCTATAATCCTGTTCATCAGAGTGCACAGATGCTTCCTGATCTTGTCTTTAAAATCGACAGGATTGGCGTATTTCCAGGTAAAGGACTGGCCACTCAATGCATTCTTAAATTTTAATACTTTGCCTATCTGGTCGTGCTCCTCAAGGCTGCTTAGCGTATAATTTTTTTCGCAGAAATAAAAAAGGATTTCTCTTACTTCTTTCCGCTGCCATGCTTTATATGCTACATTGTATTCTTCTTCTGTTCCTGAACCCGCATTGGGAGTTGGCGTTCCGAAGCGCTTCCACATAATCCCTATAAATATCTGGTAAGGCGTCATGATAGCATTGATCAGGTTTTGAGGCTTATCTGCTGATGGATATGCCCTGTTTTCATATTTCCACAGGTCAAGCTCATAGCCAAGCGGCTTGCCATGTGTATCGTTGATCTCGTCAATCACCTCGGAAAGCAGTTTTCTTTCTTTTGATACATCGGAAGGTGAAGAAACAAATACGGTGTATTTATTCATAAGATGATATTTGGAGGGTTATTATCTGCATTTTGCCTTTTATTGAATCGTTAGTTCTATAGCTTTCTTATATCCACCACTACCACTTTTCCTCCCCGCTCATTTACTTTATTAACCATATCTTCTGTACCTCCTGGGCCATCGGCTTTTTGCTTATCCCATAGAGCTATTAAAGTCATGTTGCTGCCTCCGTTCACTAAAGCAAAATGCAGTTCCCATAAATTATTCCGGTCCCAGATGCCATAGTTTTTTTGGCCCCGAAGCCAGCCGGGTAATTCTTTAGATGCTGACAATACAGGATGCGGGAGTTTTTTATAAAGTTGGTTAAACCTGTCACCCCAGCCATTACCGGCATGAGCAACCGACTCTTTCTTAAATTGGTCCGGCGGCAATGCCAGGAACATCGCAGATTCAATTCCTGCTTCCTGGCATACCTCGTGAAACAAAATATCTCCTCCGCATGCGCCACCGGCTATGCCTTTTAAAATATACCCGTCCGGCAGGCGTTTCTGCTCGTCCATTACGGCCTTTTTGATGGCCCTTTTTACGGCGTTTTCCTTTGCTTTTGTGACGGGGAAACGCGGCTTTTCCCTGTCTGGCTTATCAATCATGTGCCCGGTAAATAAAAGAAAGTGCTCGCGCAGCGGTTCATCAATTGTAGGGGATAATACGGTGCTCAGAGTAGCAGTTGTATGCTCATTAAACAACTGCAGGGCTGCGTATATTTTTATTTGCTTCAGGGCGGATTCGCGGCCTTGCGGATTTACATTGTTCAAAACAGCTGCATAAACAGCAGCAACTTTTTCAGGCCGGTTAGAAGTAAGGAACAGGTAGTCCGCTTCGCTAATATCCAGCCAGGAATCTTTCTCATTTTTGGCTTTTAGCTGTGCTTTAGCTGCATCCAATGAAAGCCGCAGGCTTGCTGTTAAGGCCTGTTGCCTTTTTTTCATCTTTTCTAATTCTCTTAATGCATCATCTTCAGTATCAAACTTTAATTCCCATGTGGTTGTATTATTTTCGGCCAGGGCAATTTGCACTTTTAATAATGCTAAAGCATTTAACCCGGAGTAGTAGTGGTTGAGGTTTTGTAAAAATCCTCTTTCGTAATACTCCTGTGCCTGTTGCAGGAAAATAGATTCCAGCGCTTTTTTTTGTTTATCAACAGCGGCAGACCACTCCATCACCCATCTTGTTTTTTCATTACGGGCCAGTAAGGTATAAGCTTCTGCACGGGTATAATTGTCTATATTTTTGTCTTTGATGATGATTTCTGCGGCCATATCGGATTGTGCCAGCAGCGCCCGGGTTTCCTGGGGATTAGCGCCAAGTGCTGCTTCTGCCAGTCTTTGATAAATAGTGGAGAGCCGGTCGTTGGCCTGTATGTCTTTCTTCTTTTTAGCAATTACTTTGTCCCATACTTCTTTTGAAAGCCCGTATTTCTTTAAGCGGAACAGGTGCTCCCCAATCAGCCTGTATGCGGGCAATCTCCAGTTAAAGGCCTGGGCTTCGTAAGCAAGCAGTCCTAAACGGCCTGCATATCCTGCTTCCGCGGCAACTCTCACTTCTTCCACAAAGTCCTGTGGCATGGCAATATATTTTTCAGGATCATGGGTGTCCAGATGAGGAAGTACCTTAAAAACAGGGCTGTCTGTTCTTTCCAGTTCAAGGGTTTCATGCATCATCTTAATAAAAGCATCCAGGGAGGCCGCCGGATCCTGCTCATTATAACTGTGATATTTATAGCCGATAATATCAAAAGGTGTTTCATCATATCCTGATGCTTTAATAAGTATCGTGGATTTGTCACGAAGGGCATGCCTGATCCCCAGCTCGTAAAAAACATTGGCGTTATGAATAGTGATATCTGCAATTACGATGTCTGCCAGTAAAAGTTCAGAGAACATATCTTCATGAATGCTTCCCGATGCAAAGACTTCGCCTGTAGTTCCGCCTCCCAGGTTCAATGCACGCATTGCCGGTTTTATCAGGTCCGTTTCAACCCGGTCAAAATCAAAATATATGGTCTGAAGACCATTTTTGGTATTTTTTTTCAATACTGGCCGCCTGCTTCCGAAGGGGCGAACGATAAATACTTCAGCCATGATGTTTATTACGGGTTATAGAAAATATTTGAAATGTGAAGCCACATCAACCTGCTCACCGGCTTTTTTCCCTACTTCACGTAATTGTGGAATATACTTTGTAGAATCCATTTCTCTTACGTCGTCACTGTCAATATGAGAAAGACCTGATTTGTCCAGGTTGTCCTGGCTCAGATCGGCATTATAACGGATATAGCTAAAGTGCCGGCCGGCATCGTTGTCAATTCCCACGGCGTTACCATTTTCATCTAAGGGTACAAGGTCGTCCATTTCCCTGTCAATGGGTGAGCCGAATATACACCTGCCAACAGTGCGGCAATTGATGTCCTGGTCCACCTGCATGGTGTACATTAAATTATTAGGCAGGCTCTTAGCGGTGTTTATAATATTGCTATAAGCGCCGGGACTGGCCGCTGATCCTGTACCTACTGATACAATCAACAGGTTTCTTTCCCCGGTAGCCCATTGCAGCTTATAGGCTTTTTGCGTGGCCATTTTGTACATGAGAAAAGCCGGGTTGTTATAAGGAGTAACTCCTCCGTCAACAAACACAAAAGTTTTTTCGGAATTGGCAGGATCCCATTGCAGGGTTTCGGGCCTGAAATAAACCGGTGCTGCAGTGCTGGCCCTAACCAACTGGTATAGCGGGATGCGAAGATTGCAGTCAGGCCGGGTTGGTTCATTATATTTTGCCCATGGATTATTGCTGATGGGCCATGGCGAATCCGTAGAACGGTTCATGGTTACTACCAGCAGTAATGATTTGAATTTCCCCGACTCAATATCAATATCCCCGTCGCCAAAAGTATTTTTCAGTTCTTTAAGCAAAGGGCCGTCGTTATAAAAATATTTCACCCGTTTCAATAGAAATGATTTATCGAACATGGCTTCGCCTTTTCCTTCATAAAAGTCCAGCAGCTGTTGAACCTTCATGCCTAAAGACAGGCCGGCAGCAATAATAGCTCCTGTGCTGGTGCCTCCAATATAATCAAAATAATCAGCAAGGCAAAAGCTGTCATCTTTTTTCAGTTCCCGCTGCAATTGTTGTTCCAATTGCAGCAGTATTTCTAAAGTAAGTACGCCGCGTATGCCCCCACCGTCTAAGGAAAGAAGTTTGCGGGGCTGATGGTTGAACGCAAATTTTTGATTGAGGGAAGTGATGTTTTTCATATTTTATCGTTTTAAGTATTTTGACTGAATCAATCTTCCAAAACGCCGCTGGTAACCAGGTCATCGTGGATTTTGTCATACACTTCGCTGAGCGCTGTCTGAAAATCTATTGAGATCAGGCCATTGAGATCTGAAGGAAGGGCTGTGTCTTTCTGGCGGATGATGCGTACTTTGTCGCGTCCAAACCGGCCCGAAAACCAGCCCAGCTCAAACAATACATTGGGCCTTCCCTGGAAATACTGTTTTCCGTTGTTTTCCACAGCGTCGTCAGGCGTTACCAGCACAAAGGCAAAAGCACATTCACGGGCATAATGTTCAAACTTTTCAATAATGGTTTTTCCCCTGTCGGCTTCCTGGTTAAGTATAATGGGGTTGAGGTGGAATTTGTCTTTTAGCAGGCGCTGCAGCTCAAATAAAATAGCTACATCGTGGCCATGAACAATAAAGATCTTTTTATCATAAGGCTGCATGAACTGGATCTTCCTGCGTTTTTCTTCCAGCCGTTCGGCTTTTATTTCCAGCTGCTTTGCAAAATTGTTGAGTTTGGTCATAAAGGCCATTCCCAGGTTCATATAGTCCTGTTCAAAATGGATGGCGTTCACCTTTTTGAAAATATCAGCGATTTTTTTGAAGGTAGCGTAATCGTCTACAAATTTATTTTCTGATTTGTCTATTTCGCCCATCAGCATAGCTTTGTTTCCTTCCAGCATGAGGTCAAAATAGTGGAAATAATTCTGGAGCACCGGAAGCATATAGCTGAAGTTAGGGTTAGTACGGAAACCGGGGTGCAGCATCTGGAAAGCTTCCAGCGCTTTGTCGCATATTTCTTCCGCTTTTTCAAAGCTTTCCAGTGCTTTTTGAAAACGTTCTTCGGTGAAAAGTGAAATTCCTTTTACAAAATTGACCGTTACATCAATTTGCTTAAACATAATATGGTAGGGCAGGGCTTCGTTGGGAGGAATATTAGATTCCAGCATGCGCATGGCATTGGTGGCGCGCATTAGGGACTGTTCCGCCAGGTAAACATCCTGTGTGTTAAGGGTTTGAAGGCTTTGGTTGTACTCCCAGTTGAGCTGCTGTATTGCGTTGCTTAAAGGATTTTGCGGGATGTTTGGATTATAGTTCTGGTTGTAGTTTTGCTGAAAGCTCTGGTTGTTGAACATTTCCTTAGATTTGGTGATCAGAGAGTTGAAGAGGTCTTTCATCTCCATGTTGAACAATTTATGTTAAATATAAATATAAATTTACACGATTCAAAAAGAGACTGCAGGTTACATACTCCGGGACCGGTAATAAAATTCTCAACATTTCAACTATTCTCCCTACCTTTGCGGCCCCAATTAGTTCTTTTTAGGTTTTCCGTGTAAAAGCGGAACGAGGAATTTGGGAGTCCCGATCATTATCGGGACGTTAGAACCAATAAATCATTTAAAATGGCAAAAGAAATCTCCGGCTTTGTAAAGCTGCAGTGCAAGGGTGGCCAGGCCAATCCTGCACCTCCAATCGGTCCGGCGCTGGGTTCCAAAGGTGTTAACATCATGGAATTCTGTAAGCAATTCAATGCGCGCACACAGGACAAACCAGGAAAAGTACTTCCTGTATTAATCACAGTTTATTCCGACAAAAGCTTTGATTTTGTAATCAAAACTCCTCCTGCTGCCGTGCAGTTAATGGAGGCCGCTAAAATTCAAAAAGGTTCTAAAGAGAGCAACCGTGTTAAGGTGGGTAAAGTTACCTGGGAGCAGGTAGAGGCTATTGCTAAAGACAAAATGCCCGACCTGAACTGCTTCACTGCCGAAAGCGCTATGAAAATGGTAGCCGGTACAGCACGTAGCATGGGATTAACTGTAGAAGGTAAAGCCCCCTGGGAAAATTAGGTCCCGCCTCCCTTACTCCTTCCTGTAAAGGAGGGAAATAACGGAACTTTCTCAAAACTTTTAAAAGAATTACAATGGCTATTACAAAAAAAAGAAAAGCTGTAAACTCCAAAGTAGATGCTAACAAGGCTTATACGCTGAACGAAGCTTCTGCATTGGTGAAAGAAATAAATATTGCAAAGTTTGATGCGTCTGTAGATCTGCATGTACGTTTAGGTGTGGATCCCAAAAAAGCAGACCAGGCGATCCGTGGTACGGTTACTTTACCGCACGGTACCGGTAAAACTAAAAGAGTACTGGTGCTTTGCACCCCCGATAAAGAAGCATCGGCTAAAGAAGCTGGCGCAGACCACGTAGGATTAGACGAGTATATCCAGAAAATTGAAGGCGGCTGGACAGATATAGATGTAGTGATTGCTACACCTGCCGTAATGCCTAAAATAGGTAAATTAGGTAAAGTATTAGGTCCGCGTAACCTGATGCCCAACCCTAAAACCGGTACGGTAACCAATGATGTTGCAGCAGCGGTGAACGAGGTGAAAGGCGGTAAAATTGCTTTTAAGGTAGACAAAGCCGGTATTATCCATGCTTCAATTGGCCGTGTAAGCTTCTCAGCAGAAAAAATTGCTCAAAACGGCCAGGAGCTAATCAATGCGCTCATCAAAGCAAAACCATCTACAGCAAAAGGTACTTATTTAAAAGGCATCAGCATGGCCAGCACCATGAGCCCCGGCATTGCTTTGGATACTAAATCTTTTGTTCACTAAGCCCCTTCCAGCTTTCCGCCCACAGGCGGAGCGTGGTATGAAGCGTCTTAAAAAATATTTATACAATGACTAAAGATCAAAAAAACGAAGTAATTGAAGTATTGAAAGGAAAATTTTCCCAGTACGACAATTTCTATATAACCGATACAGAATCGCTTACCGTAGACCAGCTAAGTAAATTACGCCGTGCTTGTTTCGACAAAAATGTTGAAATGAAAGTGGCTAAAAACACACTTATTAAAAAAGCATTAGAATCATTGGATGCTGAAAAGTACGCCGGTGTTTACGATGCTTTACACAAAGTAACAGCTTTAATGTTCTCCGAAAACCCGAAAGAACCTGCTGTTATCCTCAGCTCTTTCCGTAAAGATGCAAAAGCAGAAAAACCAGAGCTGAAGCTGGCTTTTATTAATGGCGATTTATATGCAGGTGATAACAACCTGAAAGCATTAACACAGATCAAAACCAAAAACGAGCTTATCGGCGAAGTTATTGGCCTGTTGCTTGCTCCTATTCAGCGTGTTATTGGTGCATTGCAGAATAAACCCGAAGGTGACGTTGCTCCTGTGGCTGCAGCACCGGAAGCGCCTGCGGCTGAAGCAGCTCCGGCAACTGAAGCTCTTGCTGCAGAGGCTCCCGCAGCACCAGCAGAAGCACCTGCAACTGATGCAGCGCCTGAAGCTCCTGCGGCAGAAGAAAAACCTGCGGCTGAGTAAGCCTCACAAAGCGATGTGTGGCGTCTTCGCCGCACATTATAATGCTATCACCTCCTGGTGACAATAAAGATCAGGATTTAGTTCTTTTTATAAATCAATTTTCCGTGCTGCCGCCCAGGTACACGGGACACAAACAATTTTTTTAAACCCGCCGTCGGACTACGATCGCTATCGGGGAATGAAGACGGTAAAAATTAAAACAAAATGGCAGACATTAAAACATTAGCAGAAAGCCTGGTAGGTTTAACTGTAAAAGAAGTACAGGAATTAGCAGATTTCTTAAAAACTGAATATGGTATCGAGCCGGCTGCTGCTGCAGTAGTGGTTTCTGGTGATGCTGGTGGCGGCGCTGCTGCTGCTGAAGAAAAAACAGCATTCGATGTTATCCTGAAAAGCGGCGGTGCTTCTAAATTAAACGTGGTTAAGATTGTTAAAGATCTTACAGGTTTAGGTTTGAAAGAAGCTAAAGAATTAGTTGATGGAGCTCCAAAACCAGTTAAAGAAGGCGTTTCTAAAGCAGAAGCAGAAGAAATTGCAGCTAAACTGAAAGAAGCGGGAGCAGATGTAGAAGTAGCGTAATTACCGTTCTTTTAAAGTATCAAGGCCGTCTCAAAAATATTTGAGGCGGCTTTTCATTTTGACGGACAGTGAGTGGGGTGTTAAGTGTTTTATTTTTGAGTGATTCTTATACGAATCTGAAATTATTACAGTATAAATCAATAGCATTGGGGTTGGTTTAATGTCAATGCTTTTGTAGCTCACTTCTTCCGGATTTTTTTCTTATACCACATTATTTACTCTTAAAGAGTTAAAAAAAATGTAAAAAAGTTTGCTTTATTTCTTTTTATTTTTTACCTTAGTAAAAATTGCCCTGAAGACCCTTTTAATTATGATAGTGTAATTAAATCTTGCATAAGTAGTTCCTGTAACAGATGCCCTAAACCATTTTTTCTGTTACAGGGTTTATAAAGGTTATTATAAGAATGAGCAGAAAAGCAGTAGTAAATAAGTAAATATTGCGCGGTTAGTCTTGCTTTCTCAAATGGTCATTGCATTAACATGCAATGATAGTGGTTCTCTGCACCATTCTTTTTAAGTAGTGGAGGAAATAATCTGAAGATTATTTTTCCTGCAATGGTTATTATAATACCAGTTCCTGGCTGGCCTTATATACTTATCCCATTTAATAACTACTAAAAGACTTTCAGTATGAAAAAAAATGAACCTAATTGTACCCTGCAACATTTCGGGAAAACTAAAAGTGCTCAAACTCAAGAGCGCTGCTCGAATCCTTACAAACGCCTTTTCTTACCTGCTTCCGCCGCTTACCTGCCCGGTTTAAAGCAACAGGCTACATGTTTTTTTATTTTTTTTGGGGCCTTGCTTATGATAATAACAGGTGGTTTCTTTACTAAGGTTTACGCTCAGCAAAGTGACCTGACCTGTAGTATGAACATGGCGCCTATGGTAAATGGCACTCCATCCAATGTACCTGCAGCATTTGGCACTACAGTTGATTTCGGAGCAACTTTTACTGTAACAAGTTCGGGTGGAACGCTTAATCCTGGGCTGGCAGTAGATAATAATTTGGCTCCAAACTCAGGCTTTCCCTTATTCCTGCCTGAATATGCATCGCTTGTTTCGCTTGTAGGCACCCCAGCTACTTTGCGGGTTACGGATGCTGCCAACACATATAACGCGGGTAACTTTGTGGGTTTTGCTTTAACCCCCAATGGGCTTTTAGGCCTTATAGATCTAAGCCTGCTTTCCAATATTACTATCCGAACATTTAATGACGGGGTACAGCAGGAATCCATAAGCAGTGGTTCTTTGCTGGCACTTGGCCTGGGCAGTGATTATACTGAAGTAGGTTTTTACACCAACAATAATTTTGATGCAGTGGAAATAGAATTGGGAGGGCTGGCAGCTACAATAAATGTACACGCCGCTTTTATGCGTGGCACTGGTTCCTGTACGTCTCCTGCGTTAACCTGCAATACACCTACATTGCTTTCTTTTCCTACTCATCCGGTAGTTGCTGGAAATAGTAACAACGCAGTACTGGCTATAGGAGGTATTACCAATTTAAACAATATGGTAGATGGCAGTACAGCCACTGCTGCGACTATGGTGCCTGTTGCCGGTGTTTTGGGCTCACATGGTGTTTCTGTTAAAAATACTACAGGACAGTACCCTATCGGCACTTATATAGGTTTTGATATTGAAAATCTTAGTATTGTAAGCGCTAACCTTTTAAGCCGTTATAGTATAGAGCTTTATAATGATGACGGATTGCCGCTGCAAACAATTTACGGTACAGATGCTTTAGCTGGCATTAATGCAATAAATAGTACAAGACGAATGTTTGGAGGTGTTTCCACTGTGGCTTTTGATGAAGCCAGGCTAGTATTTAATTCTACGGGTTTAGCAGACGTGAATCTGGGTGCCACAAATATTTATAGTGTTTATGTAACCAATTTATGTGGCAATACATTGGATTGCGATCAAACCTATCTTCTTGCTAATCCCGAATTCCCCGTTATCATCAATTCCCAAAGAACAGGATTTGCTGGTGTGGCTTCAGTAAATGGAGAAGTGGAGAACCCCGAATTTGTTATCGATAATATACCGGGTAATTATGGAACCATAGAGATAGATGCTGGTGCATTAAATACCGGTTCAATTTCTGTTTTGGACACAAAGAATGAATATCCCGCAGGAACTTATGTTGGCTTTAATCTTGCTAAAGGTACATCCGGTGGCCTTCTTGATTTTATAACGGATGGTAATATACTGGGCACTATTACAATTGAAACATGGAATAATGGAGGTTCGTCGCCTGTGGAAAGTAAAACGATTTCAGATGGGCTTATTAATTTAAGTGCTCTTAATGGCCTTGTCGCTATTGGTTCAGGTACCAACTTTACGAGTGTAGGATTCCAGGCAACACAACCATTTGATGAAGTGGTAATAAGAATAAGCAGTTTGGTCGGGGTAGCTAATCAGCTTCGTGTTTTTGGAGCATTCGCTGTAACAACATCGATACCAGGTGTATGTACCTCACTTCCAGTAGATTTTGGAGACATAAGTTCTGAGTTTAAAAATGGATCCCTGTTTGTAAGCTGGAAAACTTTATCAGAAACCAACAACAAGGAGTTTTTTATAGAGGCATCTAAAGATGGAAAGAACTGGGTAGCCATCGGAACAGTTGCTTCAAAAGCTGCTGACGGTAATTCTGATGTAACTTTAGAATACAACTTCACAAAGAGTCTTCCTGGTTTAGCATTAGGTGGGCTGGGACTTATAGCTTTGTTAAGTATGCCATTTTTCAGAAACCGTTTTATAAAAGCATGTTTAACACTGACCTGCCTGGTATTATTGGGGCTGTCTTGTAATAAAGACAATGAACAGGTAAATACCGATGATATGAAAAACTTATATATTCGTATAGGTCAGGTTGACAAAGACGGTACTGTAAGATATTCATCAGCAGTAAAAACAATTAACAGGCAGTAAACGCCCTGCCTGAGTTAAAATTATTTTTAAATAAAAGAAAAGCGAGGTAAAGGCTGTCTCAAAGTACGGGGCAGCCTTTTTATATTTATTGTGCAATATTCAATGATTAATGTTCAGTTGATCCGTTCCAAAAATGATTATTGGATATGGACACTGAACATTTTTTATTTCTGTTTCGACGCTCAATATCCTGTGTCAACTTAACACCGCCTGAAGGAGTAATAAAGGCTATTCTATTGTGAGGTAGGGAACGATCTTTTCATAAAAGTCACCTGTTGCTGCTACCAACATCTTAATCTCATCTGTATTCAAAAAATTTCCCTTTTCTTTCCGGTGCTTTACAATATTAAAAGCAGTTTTGTTATTGATGTACGGATGCATATTCAGTTCATTATAAGAGGCCGTATTGATATTCATTTTCCTGATCAGGCCCTTATCTACCTGTAGCCGGGATTTTATTTTCTGAAAAACAGAATCCGGTACGCCATAAGTTTCCCCCACCTGGTTAATGGCATAAAATCCGCCCAGTTTATCCCGGAAGTTCACAATCCTTGCTGCCAGCTTATTCCCTATGCCATACAGCGATTCAAATGCTGCAATATCTGCTGAGTTAATTTCGATCATTTCACGTATGTATCCGGGCTTCTCAGGTGTAACGGGAAGAGGGGCAGGAGAAGTGCGGGCGTTTATACCAGCATAATGTTTATGCTGATTGCTTTCAGGAATAGTAATATAATAATAAACCGCTATCAAAAATATTAAAATGATTATTTCCTATCTTTGTGTTC
>JAPUDO010000051.1 GCA_027493055.1 Niabella sp.
CGAACCGCTGTACGAGCTTTTGCAGAGCTCTGCCTAGCCACTCGGCCACGAGACCTTTTTGAAGGCTTGCAAAAATAGGGTATTTTTGGTAAATTTTTAATCTCAATCATCAAAAATTATGGGAAGGATAGCCGAAAGCGAATTAATATTAAATAACCGTGGCGCAGTGTACCACCTTGATCTGAGGCCGGAAGAAATGGCAGGAACTGTAATTACCGTGGGCGACCCTGACCGTGTAAAAGAATTCAGTAAATATTTTGATACAATTGAGGTACAAAGGCAACATCGTGAATTTGTAACCCATACCGGCACTATAGGAGGCAAAAGACTAAGCGTATTATCATCAGGCATAGGCCCTGACAATATTGATATTGTAATGAACGAACTGGACGCCCTTGTAAATATTGATTTTGAAACGAGGAGCATTAAAAGCAAGCTTCATTCACTCAATATTATCCGCGTGGGAACATCGGGCTCGCTGCAGGCTGATATTGGTGTGGACGAATTTGTAGCCTCTACGCATGGGCTGGGGATTGATAACCTGCTGAACTTTTATTTACACGAAAAGAATGATGAAGAAGCACAGTTGCTGCAATCTTTTATCACGCATGCGCAAATAAAAGGCGAGCCCTATATTACAGGAGCAGCTTCTTCACTGCTAAAGCATTTTGCACAGGGTTTTCACCAGGGAATTACAGTAACCTGCCCTGGCTTTTATGGCCCACAGGGGCGTGTGCTAAGGCTCGGCATCAGCAATCCTAATTTAATCAACCGGCTCACCGATTTCAGCTTCGGGCATTACCGTATCACTAATTTCGAAATGGAAACTTCGGCTATTTATGGGCTGGGGAAATTATTGGGACATCATTGCCTGGCCTTGAACGCTATTGTGGCTAACCGGGTAAAGAAAGAATTCAGCAAAGATGGCAAAGCCGCAGTAGAAAAGCTGATACAAAAATTTTTAGCAATATTTGTTGCTGAAATTTAAAAACTAAATATGCATTTTTATAAATATCAGGGAGCGGGAAACGACTTTGTAATTGTAGATAACAGGGAGGCAAACCATAACAATTTGTCGCAGGAAACAATACATAAGATCTGCAACAGGAGGTTTGGTATTGGTGCAGATGGCTTAATGATGCTAAATCAGAAACCAGGCTATGACTTTGAAATGGTTTATTATAATGCTGACGGCCGGGAAGGAAGCATGTGCGGTAACGGCGGACGCTGTATTGTACGCTTTGCGCATGATATAGGTATTGACAGGAGCAGGTTTACATTCCTGGCAACAGACGGCGAGCACCTGGCCGACGTAAAAGACGGGCTGGTGTCTTTAAAAATGATTGATGTGAACTATATTAATACATCTGATAACTATTCAGTTTTAAACACCGGCTCTCCCCATTATGTAAAGCAGGTAGATAACCTGGCAAACCTGGATGTGTTCAATGCGGGCAGGGAAATACGCTACAGCGATGCTTTTAAAGAAGAAGGCATTAACGTAAACTTTGTTGAAGTAATGAGCGATGGTTCGCTTAAAGTAAGGACCTATGAGCGTGGCGTTGAAGATGAAACTTTTGCCTGCGGTACCGGCGCCACAGCGGCTGCCCTGATTTTCTATAAAAATGAAGAAGGGTTTAACACTGTTGATATAGAGGTTTTAGGCGGAAAGCTTAACGTGAGCTATAACAGGAATGCAAACGGAACATACAACGATATTTGGCTGAAAGGCCCGGCAGTGAAGGTTTACGAAGGGGAATATCATATTCAGGATAAACACATAATAAGCAAGGCATGATCAGGTCGATAAATTTAAGGGTGTACGGAGTGCTGATGAACGACAAAAAGCAGGTACTGGTAAGTGATGAGCGTATTTATTATAACAATATAGAGGTTACAAAATTTCCCGGTGGCGGCCTGGAATTAGGTGAAGGTACCCGGGAATGTGTTATAAGAGAGTGCAAAGAAGAGATCGGCATTGATGTGGAAGTGGCCGATCATATTTACACTACTGATTTTTTTCAGCAATCTGCTTTTAACCCTGAGCACCAGATCATCTCTGTTTATTACCTTGTAAAGCCCCTGGAACCGCTCAATATACCCGTGAACAACGGACAGGCAATATATCCTGAAGAGGTAGGTGAGATCTTCAGGTTTATTGACTGGGAGCATTTTAACGAAAAGGTAATGACCCTGCCTATTGATAAAGTGGTGGCAAAGATGCTGAAAGAAAAGTATTAGCTTTCCTTTCCCTGCTTCCCGCTGTCCTCTTCCACAAGCCGGGGGGTTAAAGGCTCGGGAACAGGAGTCTCCTCCTCATCAGGTTCAGTATTTACAAACTCATTCATATAAATATCGTATAAAACCATAAGGTAGCTTAGCAATAACGGCCCAAATACAAGACCTACAAACCCAAATAAGCCTAACCCTACCAAAACCCCCATAATGGTAATAACCGGGTGGGTATCGCCAATCCTTTTCAATAGTGTAATACGGGCAATATAATCCACATTACCGGTTACAATAGCGTGATAAGCTAATAACAGGGTGGCATTCAGTGTATCACCGGTAGCATACATGTAAATAACAACAGGTACCCATACAATCATCGTTCCTACAACAGGGAAAAAGGCGCAAACACCCGTAAGAAAACCATATAGCCCCCAGTCCTTTACACCAAAAATAGCATAACCAATAGTTGCTACCACGCCCTGGATAATGGATATCATGGGTATTCCTATCGCATTAGCAATTACAACCTTCTTGGTCTCATCAGACAAGATTTTGATGTTCCGCCTCTTTAATGGTACTGCTTTGCTTAAATATCGTTCTATTTCCCTTCCGTTATATAACATATAATAAAGGATAAATAGCATGATAGCCAGGTTGGATACAAGATTAAGCGTACTGTTCAGCAGCTTTGGCACAAAGGAAGTGAGCTTATTAACCGCATTGGAAATGGAGTTCTCAGAAACAAGATCAAAGCCTACTTTTTTTTCAATCATATCAATAGATTGCTGGGCAGAAGTAAGGATCTTATTGGGATCTTCCAGGATAGCATTGATCTTGGGACTGATTAACGTTACAGCGAGGCTGATGGGAATGCCTACAACAACAAGGTAAAAAAGAATAAACGCCATAGCCGTCCACCCTTTTTTCCATTTCTTTTGATAAACAAAATTGAAATAGTTTTTGCGGCTGACAATATATAAAGTTACTGCTCCTAAAAGGCCGGGCAGGAAGCCCACCAACTCTCTGATAACGGTTATGATTAACAGAAGTATAATAGCCAGTATTAAAACCTGCTTTACACGCTCATTGAAGATTTTTTGAGACATAAGGTATAAATTGGATAGAGATAGTTTTTACTCAAACTTACATGAAATTCCTCATAGCTGAAAAACAGTTGCTATTCAAAAGATATATAATAAAAATCGTACCAATTCGCTCTTACAAAAATCCCGGTTATCATCACTTTTTATTTTTAATCCCTTAGTAATTCACAATCCACCTCATCCTATAAAATTTCTGAACTCAGAAGCCCTGGGGGCCCTCTCTTTTACACCGATTCATGTGCAGAAATTCTATACACAGTATGCAGTGCTAATCCTTATTTACACTTCTGTATTTTATCGGGGGCATACCGGTAACTTGCTTGAATCTTTTTGAAAAATAGTACGGATCATCAAACCCAAGAGTAAGGGCAATTTCCTTGATTGATTTGTCAGTAAAATCCAGCTGCTGGCAAGCCTGCTGGATCTTCATCTGCATGAAATAATCCATCGGCGCATATCCCGTTTTTTGCTTGAATAAATTGGAAAACCGGGATACGGAATAGTTGGAATAGCTGCTGATATCTTTTAAAGTCAGCATATCAGTAACATGCTCCTGCATATAAAGAATGGCGTTATCAACACAATCGTTCTTATTACCCGACGAGGCCGGATGGTGCCGCGAATTGTAAATAAACAGGGATAAAAACTGCGACAGGCAAAGGTTTACAAATAACAGGTTGTCCAGGCTGTAACCCAGTTCCAGCGCTTTATACATTTTATTAAAGATACCGGCTGCTTCGCCGTTATCTTTAATATGTCGGGGCTTGAAATGCTCTTTAACCGTATGTACATTGTTCAGGTCCGGTAAACAATTACCGCCAAAATGCACCCAGTAAATGCTCCAGGGATCATGGACAGCGCTGGCATAAACATGCTCTACATTTTGAGGGAGAATGAAAAACTCATTAGGTCCCACTTCATGCTTCTCCCCATTAAGCTCGTACCACCCGTAACCATCCACACAATAAAACAGGAAATTTTCATGTAACCCGTTTCGCCGTTTTGTAAAGTGTCCCTTTGCCTTGGGATAGAAGCCAAGACTGGATATATACAACCCGTTTAACAAAGGATTGTTAAGCACATTGGACTTTAATACGGAACGGGGAATTTCAATACGTTGCCTTCCCACGCCATACCAGATGTTTTTATGAGAACCTTGTTTTATTTCATCCATATTCAATTGGCAATATAAGTAAAAGCAAAAGTTTTCTTACATATTCGTTATTAAAACTAAATTAAAGGTTTTAAATAACATAGCTGATAACTTCCATAAACATTCTTACTATATACCTGTCGAATTTCACCATTTTTCATCTGTAGCTTCATATTTTCTTATATTAGAACCTTAAAATTGAAATAAGATGCAATTCTTATACACTGTATTGCTTGTGCTGATATTGCCGTCAGCCTCGTTTGCCAGGCTTCAGTTACCCTGGTTTTTTAGTGACAATATGGTTCTTCAGCAACAATCGACCCCCGATATCTGGGGATGGACCGATAAAAAAAACGCTGTAACCATCACCACGTCCTGGAATAATAAAAAATATACAGTGCTTCCGGATGCAAAGGGAAAATGGAAAGCAGCTATTGCAACACCCAAAGCCGGCGGGCCTTATGAAATAACTATCAGCGACGGGCAGGCAGTGAAAATCAAAAATATTCTGATCGGTGAGGTTTGGATCTGCAGCGGCCAGTCGAATATGGAAATGCCCCTGAAAGGATTTAACAATCAACCTATATACAATAGCAATAACGTTATTTTTGCCTCAGACAACAGCCAGATACGGCTTTATAATATACCCCGATCTACACAGCCTGTTCCACTGGATACCAGTAAAAATTATAGCTGGAAAATATCTAACCCCGAAGATGTGGCTAATTTCAGCGCAGTAGGCTACTGGTTTGGGAAACTTTTATATGATAAATTAAAAGTTCCTATAGGCTTAATTAACGTGAGTTATGGCGGCAGCCCGGTTGAGGCTTTTATGGGCGCTGCTTCATTGAAAGGATACGATTTCGGGCTACCCAACCCCAAAGATACTGCACGGCTAAGCAATAAAACTCCTACTGTATTATATAATGGGATGATGTACCCATTGATAGGATATGGTATTAAGGGTTTTATCTGGTACCAGGGTGAGTCAAATGCAGACCGCCCCCTGCAATACGAAACATTATTTCCTGAATTTGTACAGATGCTAAGAAGCCAGTTTGGCTATGGCGATTTCCCTTTTTATTATGTACAGATAGCGCCTTTTGACTATAACAGGAACAAAAAGCAAGGTGACACACTGATCAATTCGGCCTGGCTGCGTGATGCCCAGCGAAAAGCGCTGGATAAAATACCCAACAGCGGTATGGCCGTTACAATGGATATTGGCGATGCGGAGTTTATCCACCCAAGAGAAAAAGAACTGATCGGCAAACGGCTGGCATTGATGGCGCTGGCCAAAACTTACGGTTACAAAGGATTTGCAAGCGAAAGCCCGCTATATGAAACAATGACCATTAAAGAAGGAACAGCGCTTATCAGGTTTAAAAATGCGCCAACAGGACTTACAAGCTACGGTAAGCCATTGCTTCATTTTGAAATAGCCGGCAGCGATAAAAAATTCTATCCTGCAAACGCTAAGCTGGTGAACGGTGGTGTGGAAGTTAGCGCGCCAGAGGTTAAAAGCCCTGTGGCAGTAAGATATGCTTTTAAAGATTACGTGGCAGGTGATTTGTTTAATACGGCCGGCTTCCCCGCTTCTTCATTCAGATCAGACAACTGGGATATAGAAGCAGCAATAAAATAACGGAGCTGATGAGGTTTAAACTGGTATATACCATTATTCTGCTGGGCCTGTATTTTAGTACGGTAAGCGCGCAGCTCAATACCTTTAATATCACATGGAAAAGCCAGAGCCAAAACGCCGCGGCATCAATGCCTGTGGGCGGCGGAGATATTGGCTGTAACGTATGGGTGGAAAATAATGAGTTATTGCTCTACTTTTCTAAAAGTGGCAGCTTTGATGAGAACAATGCTTTTCTCAAAAGCGGGAGGTTAAGATTAAAGCTTTCACCTAACCCTTTCAGCAATACCGGTTTTAAGCAGGAGCTGGTTGTAAAGGATGGTTATATTCACATTCAATCATCCAACAGTGGCATCATAGCAGCTGTAAAGATCTGGGTGGATGTTTTTCACCCGGTTATTCATATTGATATAAAAAGTAATAAACCCGTTCATGCTGAAGCATTTTATGAAAACTGGCGATTTGCAGATCGCTTACAGAAAGGAAAAGAAAACAATGCCAACTCCTGGAAGTGGGCCTCGCATGTACCTGTCATTACCAGGCCCGACGAGGTTGAATATGATCATAACAATATTATCTTTTATCATCGCAATACCGATCCTACTGTTTTTGATGCCACAGTAAAACAGCAAGGGCTTGATTCAGTAAAAAACCAATTGTTCAATCCGCTTAAAAACCTAACCAGTGGCGGGTTACTAAAGGGAGCCGATTTTGTTAAGGGAACAACAGGCGAAGGTATTTATATGAACACCGCTTACAAAAGCCGGAGCCTGGTAAGCAAAAAAGCCGCCAAGCAGCACACGCTCCAAATTTATTTGTATAACAGCCAGGCCGCTGCCGTTGAAGATTGGAAAAAAGAAGCGCTGAACCTGGCCGCCCATTACAGGCCATCTCATCAAAAAACAATTGGCTGGTGGAATGACTACTGGAAACGGAGTTTTATTTTTATTAATACCGATGACCCGGCAGGAACTATAAAAAAAGAGAATGATGAAGGCTGGCAGGTGGGCCGCAATTACCAGCTGTTCCGGTATATGCTGGGCGGTAATGCTTATGGCAGCTATCCTACGAAATTCAATGGAGGTTTGTTTACTGTTGACCCGGTTTTTACAGACAGCTCCATTAAAGGCACTCCTGATCACCGGAACTGGGGTGGCGGCACTTTTACAGCACAAAACCAGCGCCTGGTTTACTGGCCAATGCTGAAAAGTGGCGATGCTGATATGATGAAACCCCAGTTTGACTTTTACAACCGCCTTTTGCAAACAGCCATGCTGCGTACCAAAATTTACTGGGGACATGCAGGCGCCAACTTTAATGAACAGATAGAAAATTTTGGATTACCAAACCCCACCGAGTATGGCTGGAAACGGCCTGCAGGTTTTGATCCCGGTGTGGAATATAATGCCTGGCTGGAATATGAATGGGACACAGTGCTGGAGTTCTGTATGATGATTTTGCAATCCGCCTCTTATACAGGCAATAACATTTCAGCATATCTGCCGCTGATAAAAAACAGCTTACTCTTCTTTGACGAACATTACCAATACCAGGCAAAAAAATTAAGCAATAAAGCACTTGATGGAAACGGCCATCTGATCCTGTATCCCGGCTCCGGTGCTGAAACTTTTAAAATGGCCTATAATGCCAGCTCTACCATTGCCGCCTTAAAAACGGTTACGGGTGCTTTATTAAAAAGCAATTACTTAACAGCTGAAGAAAAAACCTATTTTGAAGGTTTTGAAAAACGGATTCCCCCGCTTCCGTTCATGAATTACAACGTACAACCTACCATAGCACCGGCAAAACTGTGGGCAAGAGTGAACAATGTAGAAAGCTCACAACTGTACCCGGTATATCCCTGGGGATTATACGGCATTGGAAGCCCAGGACTGGATACCGCCTGTAATACTTACCTGCTGGATACATTTGCCCTGAAATTCCGTAGCCATAAAGGCTGGAAACAGGATAATATTTTTGCAGCCCGTTTAGGGCTTACGGATGATGCAAAAAAATTAACTGTATTAAAGCTGCAAAACAGTGAGCGCCGTTTTTCTGCATTCTGGGGACCGGGCTTTGACTGGGTACCTGATCATAACTGGGGCGGCAGCGGTATGATAGGCTTGCAGGAAATGCTGATGCAAACAGTGGATGATAAAATATATCTTTTCCCTGCATGGCCAAAAGACTGGAATGTGCATTTTAAATTACATGCACCACAACAAACCACGGTAGAAGCCACACTGAAAAATGGGAAAATACAATCATTGATTGTTTGGCCCAGAGAGCGGGAAAAAGATATTGTGCTGATGATAAAATAATCCAGCAACATTTTCATGATCTGTGCTCTGCGAAACATATATGCTTTGCGAAACATTTTGTTTCGCAGGACTATTATATAGCCTCTGGCTATTTTTAAATGTAGCCAAAGGCTACAACATAGAAATTCGGGACTTGTAGTCCCGAAGAACGAAGGTAATATTTGTGGGTCCCGGGCTCTCTGCGGGAAACTCCGCTAAATAAATCGTAACTTTATAGTATGGAAGTACGCGAACCTGCAGTAGACTACGGTAAACGAAAATACACTATTGAAGAGTATCTTGAAATGGAAAATGAAGCTTTAATAAAGCATGAATATTTCAGGGGAGAGATATTTGCCAAGTCAGGCGCCAAAATGCCGCACAATGAAATCAGCAGCAACTTAATGATGCTAACCAGATCAAGGTCAAAAGGCAAAAACTGTAAGCCCTATGGAAGTGATGCCAGGGTACATATCCAATCCAATACGCTGTTTACTTACCCGGATATTTCGATCGTTTGCGGAGAAGTAATTACATTGAATAATGACAACATGAACGTGCTAAATCCTTCCGTCATTATTGAAATACTATCACCATCTACCAGGAATTACGACCGCGGAGAAAAATTCAGGCTGTACAGGGATATACCTACCTTAAAAGAATATATTCTCATTGATTCGGAAAGTGTGCATATTGAAGCATTCAGGCTGAACGGTATTCAACGCTGGGAATTGGAGGAATATAATTTACCGGGTGAGCAGCTTTACATTAAAACGATCAATGAATATTTTTCTATCAACGAAATTTATGAAGGAGTGAAAATGGAAGCCTGAGATATCCGTCCCCACAAGTCTTCTGAAGAAGGGCCTCGAAATATAATGTACTGAACGCAGCGTCCGCTGCGGGAAATTCTGCTATGAGGATTGATAAGACATTTTGCCTTCTATCTTCTCCTTCCCCCGGAATAAGTCATTGCCTCTCCTTTGCCAAAACCAAAGCTCAGCCCAAATGCAAAAATCCTTCCGCGGTAGCCACGACTATACAGGTAAAAAGTTTCCCTGCTTGTTTCAGCTACAGATATTCTTGAAGCAAACACGTCGTTCACAGAGAGGCTGGCCACCAGCCTTCCTTTAAATAATTTTTTTCTCAACCCAAGATCCATGTATGCAAACGGGTCATTCTCCGCATTTACCGAGCGGTAACCGGATTGGTAGTTCCCACCCAGCTCCAGGGCAAAATTTGCAGGAAGATCGGCCTTGGCAGTAAGCCTTGCCGACCAACGGCTGCCATCAAAATCAAACACTCTTTCCTGGAAGGCTCCTTTACGTTTGAAAAAATTATAATTGAAATCGCCATTCAAGGAGAGCCAGCGAAGTACTCCATATTTGCCGTTAACTTCAAGTCCTGTGGCCGCCCTGGTACCAATATTATAGGGCCTGTTAGTATTTACATTCTCCTCAAAAGTGGATACATCTTCAATTACGGCAGTGGTGTACCGGTGATAGATGCTGGAGCTAAAATTGGCCGATCCGGCTTTAAAAATCCCGGTAAGCTCATAAGAATCGCTGTATTCAGGATCCAGCTCCGGGTTTCCCGTTCTGATATTATAGTTATCCCGCATATTCAGGAACGGGTTCAGCTCCCATAAACGGGGACGGTATATCCTGCGCGAATAACCCAGCTGCAGCGAAACCGATGGGCCGAATTTATAGGAAGTGTGCAGGGTTGGGAAAAAGTTGGTATAGTTCCTGTTATTGGCCTGGCTGGTATTTACAAGCACAGTAGACAGATCGGTGTTCTCCACCCTGATACCGGCTTTGATGCCCCATTTCTCCCCTTCGTAGCTTCCTGTGCCGTAGAGGCCTAGCACATTCTGATCAAATTGGAAATCGTTCGTAAGCTGGTTATTGGTAATCCATTCTCCATTAACATAGTCTCTTATCATATAATCATTACCCACCTGGCTAACCAGGTATTGGGCGCCGCTTTCTATTGAAAAAAGATCATTCAGCGGGTGTGTATAGTCCAATTTGAAAGTATAGTTAGCTTCTTTAAAATCAGTAACCGCTTCCTGGTCATTGGCATTGATTGTTCCAAGCGTAGCCGTATTTTTAAATAATGAAGATTGATCTTTCCCAAAAAAACTACCAATCGCACTCGCCAGTAAGGTATGCTTTTTATTGTCTTTAAACTGCCGCTCATAATTCAGCTCATACTGCCATTTCGGATTGGTGGCCTCTGTGGTTTCCTGTCTTTTCCATTGAGATAAAAGGTTACCATGGGTGTATGCGCTGTAATTTGTTTCGGAAGGCTGATCTTCCACTTCATAAGCATAGCTCCCTGACAGGGTAAGCACATTCATATCATTGATATAATAATCTGTTCCCAGGGTAATATTGTAAAAGTCTTCATTGCGATAGTTTTTTCCGGTAGTTGTCACTTCAGTATTATTAACCAAATCACGATTAATACTGCTGTTGTATCTGGGCAGAGAGCGCCTGCCAACACCCATTTGCGTGAACAGGTTAAACCTGTTGGTCCTCCGGCTCATACTGATACCGATGCTATGATTATCCGGAATACCTGTATTTACAGAAACTGACCCGTTCAGGTCTTTGCTTTTCTCTTTCTTCAGAATGATATTTAGAATGCCAGCTGTGCCTTCCGCTTCATACTTTGCAGAAGGATTAGTGATCACTTCAATACTTTCTATCATATCGGCTGTAATAGTGCCCAGGGCATTGCTGCTTTGATCTGCCAAAACGGAAGGTTTTCCATTAATGAGAATCTGCACGCCGGTGCTGCCACGCAGGCTTATCTGTCCTTCAATATTTACCATTACAGAGGGCACATTATTCAGTACTTCCAGCGCGCTCATACCTGTAGTGCTCAAATCCTGTCCCACATTAAACACGCGTTTATCCAGCTTGAACTCGGTAGTTGATTTTTCAGCGCGAACCACTACTTCCTCAAGTGTAATATCAGATTTACTTAACCATACTTTGCCCAGGTTAACCTGGTTATTAACAGGTTCCGGCTTTTTAATCAGCTTTGATTTATGGCCCACGAAGCTGATCTCTATCATGATATTTGTATGAGGCGCCTGTATGGTGAAAAAGCCCGAAGAATCGGTATTTACCCGCTGAAAGATGTCGGAAGATGTACTGCTTCTAATTTCCACTACCGCATTATGAAGAGGCAGGGCAGTCTGATCGCTCCATACTTCACCTGTTACATCAACCTGTGCATTGACTGAAAGAGAACCAAATAATAAAATGATGACCCCAATGATATTTATCTTCATTACTTACATTAACGTACACAATATTTTTTGCACGATCTGACTGATAAGGCAAAAGCTGCTAAAATACAATTAATCGGAGTATTTCATGCAGTATAAGGCTGTTTTTAGGACAAACATATCCAATTTTAAGGGCGCTATGCCTTATGCCACTCCTTGCGTAGTTTTTGGAGCAGTACTCTTATTTTTATAATCCTATCAGCCCTGCCCATCCGGCAGGCGGGCTTTCAAACTTGATTACATGCGTAAACCCCGAAAGCAATAAAACGATTATAAAGAATATGCAGTCCCCTGCTTAAAATCTGATGTGGCGGATGGTATCATAAACGCCGGGTCCTCTGCGAAAGACTCGGCTAAGAAGAAAAACGCCGGGTCTTCTGCGAGAGACTCGACTATGAAGAAGAATGAAGATGCCCTTCCCAACCCTATTATCTCAAAACCTGGATAATTGAAAGTACTCCGGGATACGCTTTCCATCTGTAATGAAGAGGTCGCCCAAACTGAAGAGCTTTTTTAGGTGAAGATAAAAAAAAGTGTGAGGCGTTATTGCCTCACACAGCTTACTTGAAATGGCGAATCTCACAGAAAAGGTATCGTTTTATAATTTTTGCACGCCTTTTGTTTGCGCTTTATCTGTAACAGGAACAATACTTATGGCATAACCACCTCCGGGAACCGATGTTTGGGTCAATTTTGACTTGTTTGTCACCACAACTTTACGTATTGTGTATGCCTGAGGATTTTTCATATAATCCGCGTCTTTGGCATCTGCATATATAGTTGCGATATATTGCTTACCTGCATCCAGGAAATCAAAAGATATTTTAGAGGCAAAAGCATTGTAACCAGCCACATTCCCTACGAACCAGTTGTCAGTTCCTTTTGCCTTTCTTGCAACAGTTACGTATTGTCCCGGTTCAGCTTCAAGATATTTGCTGTCGTCCCAGTCTACCGCTACGTCTTTAATGAACTGAAAAGCATCGGGAAAACGCTCATAATTTTCAGGAAAGTCTGCTGCCATCTGCAAAGGGCTGTACATAGTAACATAAAGGGCCAGCTGGTTGGCAATGGTAGCATTTACATGCGAACCGTTATGGCATTCCATCTCAAAAATACCGGGAGTATAGTCCATCGGTCCGCCGATCAATCGTGTAAAAGGAAGTATGGTTACATGATTTGGGTGATTCCTATCACCACCAAACGCCTGGTATTCCGTACCACGTGCAGATTCGTTACCGATGAGATTCGGCCAGGTACGTGCAATGCCGGTAGGCCGTACCGCTTCGTGGGCGTTCACCATTATTTTATATTCCGCTGCTTTCTCAATGGCGTACTGATAATGATTGTTGATCCATTGACTGTAATGATATTCTCCCAAAGGGAGGATGTTACCCACATAACCACTTTTTACTGCATCATACCCATACTGCTTCATCAGCTTATAGGCCGTATCTATATGGCGTTCATAGTTCCTTATTGAGCTGGAGGTTTCGTGATGCATAATAAGTTTTACTCCTTTGGAATGTGCATACGCGTTCAGGCCTTTTAAATCAAAATCAGGATAAGGCGTTACAAAGTCAAATACATAATCTTTTTCATTACCAATCCAGTCTTCCCAGCCTACATTCCATCCTTCTACCAATACCGCATCAAATCCATGCTTTGCTGCAAAATCTATATATTTTTTTACATTGCTGGAAGTAGCGCCATGTGTGCCGTTTGGCTTTACCTTTGAAAAATCGGTAACACCCAGCTGAACTGCAGGAAATTCGTTGGTGTATGACCAGGTGCTTTTACCGGAAATCATTTCCCACCAAACGCCTACGTATTTTGTTGGCTTTATCCATGAAGTATTTTTAATTTTGCTCGGTTCATTTAGATTATAGGTCATCTTAGACGCTAAAATATTCCGGGCATCCTGGCTAACAATAATAGTTCGCCAGGGCGAGATGCAGGGGGCCTGCATTCTTCCTTTGTCGCCATGTGCATCGGGCGTAAGCCAGGATTCAAATACAAAATTTTTATCATCAAGGTTCAGGTGCATGGCAGCATAATTTATGCAGGCTGCTTCATGCAGATTAATATATATACCATCCGCAGTTTTCATCATCAACGCGGTTTGCACACCTGTGGGAGAAAATGCCGTCTGTGAAGTATTTCCTGTATAAGCTTTATCCATGAGTCTTCTTATTTCGGAAAGTTTTGAAGTAGTATAATTATATTCCTGCGTGTCATAGTCTCCGGGTATCCAATACGCCGTATGATCGCCCGTCATGGCAAATTGGGTACGTTCTTCTTTAATGGTAAAATATACCAGGTTTTTTTGCTGGGGAAACTCATAGCGAAATCCCAACCCGTCATCAAATAAACGAAAACGGATAATCATTTGCCTGCTAAGATCATTCTGATTAAAGACGATTTTCTGGTTTAAGGTAACTGCAAGCTCATTGTAATGATTGCGTATACTCTTGGTTTCACCCCAAACCGGCTGCCAGATTTCATCAAAGCCCGCTGTTTTTATATCAACAATTTCAAAATTATTATAAAGCGAAGACAATAATTTGACGATGTGTTCCCCATCCGGCTGACTTTCCAGGTATTTCTGCTGATCAGGTTTCAGGGAAAGCTCCAGTCCCATTTTACTGGGCTTAATTACTTCTTTTCCTTTATAGTTCAATTGATAGGCAGGCACCCCTCCGTCTTTAAGAGAAAACTTCATCACCATTTGTCCGTCAGGCGAGTGCAGCTCCTGCGCAAAAGCGGCTATCGTACTAAACGTAAATGTTAAAATAACACATAGAAATTTTAAAGAAAAATGCATCGCTTTTATTTTTATGTTAATTGATTATTGAGGTTATTTAATCGTACTGTCCCACACCAAGGCACTGGCTCCCAGTATAGCAGCATCAGCATCAGGCAGCTCACTTAGTAATATTTTTATTGTATTCCTGAACACGGGCAGCAGGTTTTTTTCCATGTGCTCCGCTACCGGGTTTAATAATAATTGCCCGGCTTTTGTAACGCCGCCAAAAAGTATGACTGCCTGGGGATCGGAAAACATTACAAAATTGGCAATTGCTTCTCCCAGTATTTGGCCTGTATATTGAAATACGCTCATTGCCAGTTTATCGCCTTTTAATGCGGATTCGCAAACCTGTTGGGCGGTAATATCTTCCTGCCGGCAGGATTTAAGCAAAGAGAAAGTTGGCTCTGCTTCCAGGAACAATCGTGCTGTATGAGCGATTCCTGTTGCAGAAGCATAGGTTTCCAGTGTACCATCCAGCCTGGTAGACCAATGCAATCGTCCCCGGCGAATACCGGTATGACCTAACTCCCCGGCCAGCCCTCTGTGTCCGTAAATAATATGCCCGTTCGAAACGATGGCACTTCCCACCCCCGTTCCTAATGTCAGCATAATAAAATCTTTCATTCCTCTTGCTATACCATACATCATTTCTCCTGCGGCAGCCGCGTTGGCATCGTTTGTTAATTTACAGGGTACCTGAAATTTCCGGGTCATCATGTCTGCAAGCGGCACAACGCCTTTCCAGGGTAGATTGGGGGCATGCTCTATACAACCAGTATGAATATTTCCGTTCGGCGCACCAATACCTATTCCCTTTAAATTTTCAGGCCCTATATTTGCTACTGCCGGCAATAACGCCTCGTGTAAGGCGCTTACAAAAATGCCTGGCTCTTCAAATCTTCCGGTAACCAGCAATTTTCCAGCATAGCAAATTTCTCCCCGGTGGTTTACTAAGCCGAACTTGGTAGATGTACCTCCGATATCAACGCCTATTGCCCATTGCTGATGTGTAATATTTGTTTTTATCTCATCCATTGATTTCTTCTTAAAAAATATGACTGCATAACATCATGTTGTCTTGCTGATCCTGATTACTACAACACCATGCGGAGGTACTCTTACGGAAAAAGAAGACATCACGCCAAGGTCTTCATGTTTCCAGAGGTCTCTCACTTTGGCTTTGTCCTGTATTAACAAATCAGAAAAGAGCATTCCCCTGCTTTGGTAAGTATTCTCCCGGTTAAAGAACGCTACTATCCAATCTCCGTTGCTAAGCTGCCCTTTCCATACCTGGCTTTCTTCTTTTGTGGGGTCATTAGTTAGTGGTTTGCCAACAAAGCCATCTTCACGCAGCGCCAGCAATTCTTTATTTTGATACACCCAAAGGTCATCACCAATAGTGTTGTACCTATCCGAAACTGTAACGGCACCACCTGAAATAATGCAGGCGGTCATCACGCTCTTTTTTTCTTCTTTATTGGCAAAGGTGTTGATGCGTAAAAAATCAGGGTCTAATATCATCCTGTTTTTACCAGAAATTTTCGACCAGTAAGTAAGCCCGTCCATGGGGTTGGCATATTGCGACCAACCAACCCTTTTTACACCACGTGCATTATCGCTCCATTTCCACCATTTGCCATCACCGGTATCTTCGTTTATACGAATCATGTGGCCATATTTTCTTTCCACCTCAGCATCGTTGTACAAATGCGGCATTACGAGGCTTAGCAGCATCCCGTTTTTATCGCAGGCTTCACTCATCCATCTTAACGCGGTATCGTAATATTCTTTTGGACGTTTGGGCCCTGTAGTTCCCATATACCTGTCCCATCCATCTTCAAACCAGGAAAGAAAATCAACCCTCAGGTATTTTACACCCATATCAGCATAATACTGTATATATCCTTTTACGTACTCCTCGGCTCCGGGCTTGTTCACTTGTACCCATTTAAACCATGTAGCATTTTCACCTTCATTCATAATGCTAGACAATGGTATGTTGGTGCCTTTGATCTTTATTCCTGCATCGGCTGCCATTTTAATTACCCAAAGAGGGTTATTATAAATTCCTAACTCCATTCCCCTGCTTGTAAGGTTTTGCGCCCACCAGGCATAATCATGCTTCCACGAAGATGAATGGGTTGTACGATAACCATCCTGGTTAAACTTAAAATCATCGCCCCAGCCGTCAATACAAACCATTTTGTAGCCATAGTCCTTCAGGTTCTTATCCATCCAGTCTATATTTTTCTCCCACTCATCTTCAGGTATATAACCATCTGTAATAATGTTATACTCGTAGGGGCTCCAGTAAAGCGGGCCTTTGAAAGGATTTGAGGCTACAGCTAAAGTATCCTTATCTGTTTCATTACCCGTAGCCGGAGAGGACTTCTGGCAACCTGTAGAAAGCAGCACACAAAACAAGAAGTAATATATCACGCTTTTTTTCATTTTATTGTTTTACAATTGAAATGGTTTCGCGTAACTGGTTAAATGTG
>JAPUDO010000052.1:0-1232 GCA_027493055.1 Niabella sp.
GTGCTGGCCGGTCTTGGCGCTACGTTAACTGCACCGGGTATTGCGGGTTTGGTATTAACCATTGGTATGGCGGTTGATACAAACGTAATCATTTACGAACGGATCAAGGAGGAACTTCGGAAAGGCAAGGGGTATCTTGCTGCCATCAATGATGGCTATAATCGTTCGCTGCCTCCTGTTCTTGATGGCCACATTACCACAATGATTACTGCATTCATCCTTTATTATTTTGGATTAGGCCCTGTGAAAGGTTTCGCAACAACGCAAATTCTGGGTCTGTTCCTTTCTCTCTTCTGTGGTATATTAGTGAGCCGCTGGGTTACCGATTGGTTTACCGATAAAAACAGGCACCTTAAGTACTTTAGTAAGATTAGTAATACCATTGAAAAGAAATCGAACTTTAAATTCATCGAGTTCAGAAAAACAGCCTACATCATTTCAATTATTGTGCTTGGCCTTGGTATTGCTACCATTTTCCACGGGTTCGATTATGGGGTAGAGTTTCAGGGCGGCCGTAGTTACAAAATTGAGTTTGCAAAACAAGTGAATGTAGAACAGGTAAGAAGCGACCTCAGGACTGCTTTTGATGATGAGAGCCCTCTTATAAAAACTGTTGGGGATGCCAGCACACTCGACATTACCACGTCTTATTTAATTGACAACCCTAATACAGAACTGGCAGATTCACTGGTTGCTACTAAATTGTACCAGGGGCTTAAAAACCATCTGCCTGCAAATACATCGTGGGAAGAGTTTAGTACTTCTTATAATAAAGGTTCGAAGAAGATACTCCCAACCATCTCTGATGACCTGAAAAAAGGAGCATTGAAAGCAACGGTCATCGCACTAGTGGCTATTTTCCTTTACATTTTCATCCGGTTCCGTAACTGGCGTTATTCGTTGGGTACCATTTTCGCGCTCGTTCACGATGCTACGGTTATGTTAATCGTGTTTTCATTCGCAAAAAACATTGTACCATTCCCTCTTGAAATTGATCAGCATTTTATTGCGGCGATCCTTACAGTACTCGGTTTCTCGATGAATGATACCGTGGTAATTTTCGACAGGATTCGTGAGGACGTAGCCCTTTACCCGGATATGGACCAGAAGAAACTAGTCAACAAAGCGATCAATGAAACGCTGAGCAGAACGATCATGACATCGTTAACGGTGTTCCTTACGATTCTCATCCTGTTCATTTTTGGAGGAGAAGTCACTCAGGGATTTGCGTT
>JAPUDO010000052.1:1332-5096 GCA_027493055.1 Niabella sp.
AAATTTTTTGCGTATGAAACCACTTACTGTTCTTCAAAAATGTTGCATTGTTTTACTATTTTTTTCAATTCCATCAATAAGAATTATGAGCCAGCAAAAAGTACAATGGCCGGATGCAAAGCCACCGGTTGCTGAAAAAAAAGAACACATCAGAAATATTCATGATGACAGCGTGATTGATAATTACTATTGGATGTACGATTATTTTGGCAAAGGCCCGGACAGTTCCAACGTTGTTAACTATTTAAAAGCCGAAAATGATTACCTGAAAGCAATGATGCATGGCACGGAGGGCTTGCAGGATGAGTTATTTAAAGAAATGAAAGGCCGCATTAAAGAAAAGGATGAAAGTGTTCCTGTATTCAAAAATGGCTATTACTATTATACCAAAACCGAAGAAGGCAAGCAATATTATAAATACTGCCGTAAAAAAGGAAACCTCAAAGCAAAAGAAGAAATTCTTTTAGATATTGATAAAATGGCCGAAGGACATCCTTATTACGCGGCAAGCGGTTTCAACATCAGCCCAGATAATAATAAAATGATATTTGGTGAAGATGTTGTATCACGCAGGCAGTACACCCTATTTTTAAAAGATCTTACAACCGGCAAAATCACCGATCTCGGTATTAAAAATACCACAGGTGGATCAGTTTGGGCAGCGGACAATAAAACAATTTTTTATACTGCAAAAAACCCTGTTACACTACTTTCAGAAAAAATAATGCGCCACGTTACTGGTACTGACGCGGCTAAAGATGTAGTGGTTTATGAAGAGAAGGATAAATCGAATTATATCGGTGTTTATAAATCAAAAAATCAAAAGTGGATTCTTATCAACTCTTCGGCAACGATGTCATCCGAAGTTTTTTTGCTCGCTGCTGATAAGCCAACAGGCAAATTTGTATCGTTTCAGCCGCGCATGAAAGATGTGTTGTACGATATCACGCCTCTCGAGAACAAGTTTCTCATCACAACTAATAAAGAAGCGCTGAATTTTAAAGTGATGGAAACGCCGATAAGTAAAACCGGTGTTTCAAATTGGAAGGATTTTATTCCCCACAGAAAAGATGTATTGATGCAGGGCGTTGACGAGTTTAAAAACTACCTTGTTTTTTCAGAAAGGCAAAATGGATTAACGCAATTAGCCATTCAAAACCGGCAAACCGGCAAAACTGAATATTTGAAATTTGACGAGCCGGCTTATGCCGTTTACCCATCGGGCAACCCTGAATATAATACCGATAATTTCAGGTTTGGCTATACTTCGTTAATCACTCCCTCAACCCAATATGAACAAAACCTCACAACAGGAAAACGAACGCTGCTAAAACAGCAGGAAGTTGTAGGCGGCTACGATAAAACAAAATACGCTACCGAAAGGATTTTTGCCACTGCAACAGACGGAACCAAAATACCGGTTTCAATTGTTTATAAAAAAGGCTTCAAAAAAGATGGCACTGCTCCCCTACTTCAATATGCTTACGGGAGCTATGGCAATAGTATGGATGCGTCATTTAACAGTAACCGTCTTAGCCTGCTCGACCGGGGATTTGCCTACGCGCTCGCACACATCAGAGGTGGGCAGGAAATGGGCCGTCAATGGTATGAAGATGGTAAAATGATGAAAAAGAAAAATACGTTTTCTGATTTTATCGACGTGTCAAAATTTCTGGTAGCGGAAAAATTTACATCTCCCCAACATTTATATGCACAGGGTGGAAGCGCCGGGGGGTTATTAATGGGCGCCGTGGCAAATCTTGCCCCACAGTTGTATCATGGAATTGTGGCACAGGTTCCGTTTGTTGATGTTGTGAATACGATGCTTGATGAACGCATTCCGCTTACCACCAACGAATATGATGAATGGGGAAACCCCAACAATAAAGACGCTTACTTTTATATGAAGAGCTATTCGCCTTATGAGAATATTGAGAGAAAAAATTATCCGAACATCCTCGTTACAACCGGGCTTCATGATAGCCAGGTTCAATATTTCGAACCGGCAAAGTGGGTAGCAAAGCTTCGCGACATGAAAGTCGGCAATAACTTAATTCTACTCAAAACTGATATGGATTATGGGCACGGTGGCGCCAGTGGCAGGTTTGACTATTTAAAGGATTTGGCATTGGTTTACGCATTTTTGTTCAGGCTTGAAGGTATTAGTAAGTAATTTTTACTATGATTTTTTAGGGCCGTTTTGCAATTTCACAATTGTAAAACGGCTTTATTTTTTCGTTAACCTTATGAATTAATGACTTAGCAATAGCTGATTTTTAAATATGTTAAAGTAAAAAATCATCGAAAAAAAATTGTATATTTATAGCACATTGATGTGCGCCTTTACCTTTTCTGATTTCAATGATAACCGACTTAGAAACTTTTTTCCAACCAATACTGTTTAGGAGATTTTGATTTAATTGTTCAGATCTTTAAACAATAAATGATGCGAATTACCAACAATGACCCCCGCTCAAGAGGTAGTCAAACACAGGACGGAGTAATTGTATCTATGAACATTAGCTTTACCGGTAATGCGATTCGTTATTTATCTTCATCAAACGACAAAGGAATTGATCTTAGGGACTGGGAATGGCACGAACAGGTTGTGAACGGAGAAAAATACTACGTAATAACTGATAAAGTTTCTAAAGTTCAAATGTAGAAAAACGGACAGTACCTCTAATTTAAGGTTACCCTCAAGCAGGTAACCTTTTATTTTTTGCCCGTTTTGGGCGCGGGAATTGCCTTTTTCCCAGTTTCCGAACCCGGTTTCACTACCTTATGTTTAGCGTAGCTCCCATTAAATGTACACTGCAACGCGCCCAATCTGGATCCACAGCCTTCAACTTCCTGAATGCTAACACCGGTTTTATTAAAAACAAACCGTAATACACAAGGATCGCCGCCCTGGCGGTATTCGGCCGTTGTGGGATTTATTAACGTTACTTCGCCCTTAATTTCACCGGAGCATCCTTCTTTTTCATTATTTAAGTGAACAAACAAATGCATCCTGCCCTCTCGTTGCCCGTCACGAAACGAAATAAGGTTTTGTTTCCCATCACCATAATCCCCCGCGTATTTTGAAGATCGTGGCAACGTATCAATTGGGTTGATCAATTCGCCAGAGGCTTCACCCAGTGAGTCCGTCATTACCAGCATAAATTTCTTAGACGCTGCGTTCAAAATATAAACGTCATTGCCCTGCACCACAACATCTCCCGGTAATTTTTTAGAGATGTTTTTAGTGATGTTAAATTTGGGATCAATTGTTATAAAAACTGAAGATAAAGACGTGCTCTTATCAGAACGAATCAGGGGCAGGTTAGCAATGAACTTTTTTTCTTTGTCGTAAGCAGATAGTAGCAACAATTTCTTGTCTTTAGTAATTCCTTTAGTAATTAGGTAGGTTTCTGCGTCCTTGTTATTAAACCTGCCCAGAGAATAAAATTCAGGCTCACTGTTTTGACCAAAAAAAGAATTAACTGTACTGTCGGGAATGAAATTGTTGAAAATATGCTGAGATATCAATAATGAATCAGGATTGCTTTGGCGAAACGAAGTATCGCTGTAAGTGAATGGCAGATTGACTTCTGGATAAAATTCAATAAAATCTTCCGCAGTCACCTCGTCTGTACCTGACATACTTTTTTTCTTTTTTCCCCCACATGAAGATATTAATAATGCAATGACGATCGTGACAAAGAATCCGTACTTCATAAAACTTAATTTCATACAAAATAAAAGAAATATTAGTTTTTCGG
>JAPUDO010000052.1:5196-17023 GCA_027493055.1 Niabella sp.
GACCTTGATTCCAAAATTCCCGACAAACGTCTTGAAAAGAACCTCCTGCTTGCTACCTGGAATATTCGAATGTTCGGGGACATCACATCTAAGGAAGCTTCAGAACCCGAAGATAGCCCCAGGAGGGATTTTCAATCTGTTCTTTGTATCGCCGAAATTATTCGTCGCTTTGATGTAATAGCAATACAGGAAATAAGAGCCAATTTGAAGGGCCTACGGGCTACAATGAAGCTTTTGGGAGATAATTACAGTTTTATTTTAACAGATGTAAATGAAGGGAGTGCTGGAAACGGCGAAAGAATTGGGTTCATATTTGATAATCGACGTGTGCAGCTATCAGGCTTGGCCGGCGAACTGGTGGTACCCGATGAATGGAGAGACACGGTAAAAGATGTAGCATTAACAAAACAATTCGTAAGGGCTCCTTATGCCGTGAGTTTTCGATCCCATACAACCACATTTATTCTGGTTGCATTGCATATTAAATATGGAAAGGCTTCAGCTGACAGAATCGAAGAAATCAGGGGCATAGCAAAGTGGATGTATCGCTGGGCAACCGATATTAATGCATACGATCAAAACCTCATTTGTCTTGGTGATTTTAATATTGACGAGCGTGGCGATCTGCTCAACGAGACCTTCATTTCTACCGGACTTTATATTCCTCCCGAACTCCAAAATGATAAAGTTACCCGCTCCATATTTGACAAAACAAAATTCTATGATCAGATTGCCTGGTTTAAAAATAAAAAGGGTGAAGATAAAATATCAATGTCATTCGCAAATGGAGGTAATTACGATTTCCTTCCTCTCGCGCTCGAAAATCGAGGTCTCACCAGGCAGCAACTATCGTTTATGCTCTCAGATCATTATCCGCTCTGGGCTGAATTTCATTTACCATCGCATAGTTAAATGTGTCACTTATTTATTCTGATACTACGGATGAAAATGATACACAAGAAACTGTAATAAAAAAAAAGATTGATACCAGTGCGAGACTGTTTATCAATCTTTTATCGATATTGGTCGGGGAGACAGGATTCGAACCTGCGACCCCCTGGTCCCAAACCAGGTGCGCTACCGGCCTGCGCTACTCCCCGCTTCCATTGTAAGCGGGTGCAAAAGTAAGGATTTGAAACATAAAATCAAAAACGGTGTTTATTTTTGTTATATTTTTTATCTACTTATTATATTTGCCTGCTTCATGTAAGATTTAATTTAAATGACCAATTCTAACGTAATCGAACAATTTTATACCGCGTTCTCTCATCTCAACTATCAGCAAATGGCCGGTTTGCTGTCTGAGAATATTATTTTTCACGACCCAATGTTTGGTTTGCTTGAGGGGGAACCGGTATTTGATCTGTGGCAAATGAGGTGTGAGCGTCTAAAACAGTTTTCGTTCAGTTTTAATGGTATCGAAGAACTTGACGCAGAGTACGCAACCTGCCATTGGTCAACAAGCTTTTTTCACAGGCCTGCGGGAAAAGTAGTGACCCAGCACGGTAAATCCTATATGCGAATTATTGATGAAAAGATAGTTGAGCATAGCGATGGCTATAAGCTAAGTGATTGGCTGAATGCAGCGTATGGCTTGAAAGGCAGGCTTTTGGGGTGGACGGGCTTTATGAAACGGAAGGAGCAAAATTTTTATCGGAACATGCTCAATAACTTTAATAAAAATAAGCGCTTATTTACAGATGGCGATAAGCTCCGACACGATTCCGACTTTTCTGACAGGTAAAACAAGATTGTTTACACAAGCCTTTCAGCTAACCAAAGATACTCAGCTAAAAAGTTATGAATATTTTTGTAAAAACTCTCATCGAGTAAGGTGCCGTCATTGGCAAATTTTTTATCTACCTGTGGTATAATTAGTAATTGCGGCGACACGATGCCGAATAATGCTGTTCCTAAAAGTATCATTTGTTGTGTAGCCCTTACACCCCCGTGCATTCCGTTGGAAGCGGTAACAATTCCGAAAGGCTTGTGTAATTGTTTTGGGAAATGATCCAGCAGGTTTTTTAATGCAGGCGAGAAGCTTCCGTTATATTCCGGCGTTACAAGTATGAACCCATCAGCGGCAAACATCCGTTCAGCAATATCTCTAAACTCAGGTGGCGTATTTTCAACAGAAGAAAACACTTTTTCTAAAGATGGAAATCTAAAGCTTCTGCAATCGATCAATCCAATTTTATGATCCGTTTCTTTTACCAGCCAATTTTGCACTGCCAGCGCCGCCCTTAACGTAATGCTTTCTTCCCTCGCACTGCCCGAAATAATTTCAATCCTCATTAAAACTAAATTTCTGCGAAGTAAAGAAAATGTTTTCAGAAAACTCAACGGCCGCGTCTATCCCGATCGAAAATAAATCCAAAATACAGCTTTAGTTTAGCAGAAACTTTGTAATATTGCAACCCCAAAGCCCAGATGGCGGAATTGGTAGACGCGCTAGACTCAAAATCTGGTTTCCGCAAGGGAGTGCAGGTTCGATTCCTGTTCTGGGCACTGCGACAAGCCTTGTAAATCATTGATTTACAAGGCTTGTTTTTTTATATGTCAAGTATGTGTCCTTTTGTAAAGTTAGACATTAATTAAATTTTTTGGACATAACTCCTCGTCATAGCTATAACTCTTCAATTTTTATAACAAAACCACCGCCAGGCATAGCTGTTATATTTAACAGATCCTCATTTGTTACTATTTTTTCTTTTCTGACGTAGTCAGTGCCGTTTCTATGTGCATTAATGCCATCTTTAAAAATTGTTGCTTTGTATTTTTTCTTTCCTTGTAAAAATTCCAAATATACCTTCATCTCCCTTTTGTGCCAGTTAGTTAGACCTGCTATATACCATGTTGATCCTTTTCGTCTTGCAATTGAAAGAAACTCTTGTATTTTACCTTCCAATGCTATTGTTTCATCCCATACCGTTGGAATGGCAGTAAGAAAATCAGTACACTCTTGCTCCTTTAGATACGATGAGGGGCTATCGCATAGCATCTCTATGGGAGACTCAAAAACAACAAACAAGGCCAGTTGTCGACAGCGTGTTCCCTGGCTCATTGGCTGGCTCCACAAGGGGACGTAGCTGCCTTTCGAAGCATTGGACATAGCGCCGGGAGTATAATCCAGCGGGCCAGCAACCATTCTAATAAATGGAACTGTAAGGTCATTAGTCACCATATCAACAGAATCTTTAGCCCATTTCATTTGTTCCAAACCATATACGCCCTCAAAGTTCAATATATTTGGATAAGTACGGTTTAAACCGGCTGGCTTATACATGCCATGCAAATCAAGTATCAGTTTATACTTTGCTGCAGTGACAGATGCGCGCTCCACGAACTGTACCATTTTTTGATCATCCCTATCCATAAAATCTATTTTAAAACCCTTCACACCCATTTCTGAATAAATACGGCAAACATTTTCCATGTCCCTTTCAAAAGCATAGTAGCCCGCCCAAAGAATAAGACCTATATTCCTTTTACGTCCGTAATCCACCAAATGTTTTATATCAATCTCAGGGATCACCTGCATTAAATCACTCTTTTTATTTACTGCCCAGCCTTCATCTAAAATCACGTATTGGATATCATTCTTTGAAGCAAAGTCAATATAATACTCATAGGTTTTGGTATTCACGCCAGCTTCAAAATCTACATTTTTTATATTCCAGTTATTCCACCAGTCCCAAGCTACTTTACCCGGTTGTATAAACGAAAGGTTACCAATTTTGGATGGAGTTGCCAATTTATAGCTCATATCGTTGTTCAACAATTCTTTGTCTGATGTACTAATAATAAAGGCCCGCCAGGGGAATTGTTGCTTACCCGAAATCTTAGCTAAAAAGTCTTCTCTTTCTGTAACTCTCATTTGAAGCATGTTGTGACCTCCTTGTTCTTCGGACTTCGGATAGGCTGCCAGCACCCCCTTAACACAGTCCGTGCCTGTTACATTGAGATATAATCCAGGATAGTTAAATAGATCCACTTCTGTAAAACATATTTTTATGTTATTTGATGCCCCAAATAACGCTGGTAAAATAATTAGCCTCTCTTTGTCCAGATTTGAAATTTTTCCTTTTGTGTACGTATTTTCAAAAGAGCTGTGGAACTGTTCTTCCCAGCTCTTTTTTCGCGTATTGGTGTAGGCGGCTAACACATCGAAATCTTGAGGAAAGCAAGGTTGTACCTGCTCACTTTTAATATTATATATTCCATTTTTATTGCTGAAAAATCGATAGGCAAACCCATCGTCATACATTCTGAAAACGATGCCCCAGCCCCCCTTAAAGGAAAGCTTCAGCTCATTATACTTGTCTAAAACTTTTTCTTTTTTATATAAAGGAGACGGGATGAAGTTATGTACACTGCATGTTTCTGTTTTACTTAGCCTCGAATTGACACCCCATACTTCACCATTTCCCAGTGTCATAGACAAGGGTGATGTGTTCATCAAGACCTGATCTTTTCTTTTAAGATCATAAGTTAGCTGAGAGTTGACATTTATTGTGCCAGTAAGGCTCCCATCTGGAGATGATATGTTAAACTGTTGGGCATCGGCTGAAACTATTGAGGACAGCAACAGAATTGTTATAAATATTCTTATTCGCATCACAAGTTGTATCTAAATTGGTTATGTTATTAATTTAGTTTCATTATAATATTATGCTAATAGGTTCATTACCATTCCAAAGCAATTGTTTCACCAACTTACCGCGATTAGTAACTACAACCCTGATTTTTTCGCCTTGTTTTTTCGCTAAAATTTTAAAATCTCCATTAAAAGCCCGTATATGATCTAATGACATTTCATTCCAGTCTTGAGGTAACCGCGGAGCAATTGTAAACCGGTTAAAACCTATTGGATCTATACCAAACAATCCTTCAGTTATAATTCGGCAGTAAAGAGCATTATCTCCTGCCAGTTGCCTCCCATTGCCTTCTGGGTAAGCCTCGACCACATACGGCACATGAGACCCTAATAATCGCAATTGACTATATGCCCTAAAATATTTTAAAGTGGTGTCAATTCGCCATCCCGAGAAAAAAAGCCCACGGAAGGAATTCAGCATCGGGCGCTCAAAATATTTTGTAGTGTTACCTGATACAGATAAAATAACATCATTTCTCCACATGTGGCTTGAAAATAGGGCTTTTTGTACTTGTTCAGCTCTATCATTTAACCCCATTGCTAATGGAAAGCCCATCCATCCGGATAATGATTGGGATCCTTCATAATACTTATATATGTTATAACCCAAAATTTTTGCTGAAAAAAAATTGTCCAGATTATTCCTGAGTAACTGAGCTTCTTTTTGATATTGTAATTTCTCTTTATTATGCCCCAATACACTGGCTAACCTTGATGCAGTAACCAATCCTCCATAAGTAAGAGCGTTAACGTATAGATTTGCATTTCCCGTAGGAAACCGGCCTTCTTCGCCATCAGTTTCGGACACGATCACACCCCCAACGTTTTTTCTACGAAGCGTATACGCTGCACACCAACTTATAAGTGGCCACAACCTTTTTGCCTGTATTGAATCAGCAAGTGCTAATGCAAAACGACTGGCTCCATAAAGTAACATTGCCGCATCTCCTCTATCTCCATACTTTGTTTCACCCCAATTCCATGTAGCATCTCCTTCAGCAATAATTGAACTGGGTAACCGTTTAAACTCAGGATTAATATAAGCAGCAAAACTTCGATAACAATTTAATGCGGACTCATTGCCGTCAACGTTTCCCAAAAAAGGGAAAAATGGGCTTGTAAACTCTCCCTGATCATTTGCCCAAAGTGCTGCATAATAATTAGAGCCGCCAGGTCCATGCATAAGCCCTCCCTTTGTATCAAAAATACTTTCAGTAGTCCTAATTTTCGTAAAGTTGAACAAAGCGTTCAAGTTGGCATCAGGAGTCTTGAGCACCAGGCTCTCACTAACCTGCTTTAAAAATGCTTTCCTTCTGTCGAGTTCATAATCTGCAGAAATGTAACTTTTAGAATCACTCGCTTTTCTTGCAGAATAGATTACAGAAAACCGATATGTTGCTCCTGCTGCTAATGTTTCCGTTGAAGCATATTCGGTTTTTCTATTGATAACATAACTTCCATAGACACCCTTTAAGGGATCGGTAATAATACTCGAATCCAGAGGAAACACTTTTATTGTAACTCTCTTTTTCGATGTATTTGATATAGTATAAACTTCTATCAGTGCTGGTTTATCTATAGAAGGACTGATGGTTCTCTCTAATTTTATTCCCTGATCAGAAAGTGTAGTTATTTGCATCAGGCCATTGTGACGAAACTTTATAGGCTGTTCTTTGAGATGCTCCCCGTTCACGGTTATTGCCGGAAGGGTGCTTTCATCAAACGTATAGGACAGGCTGGCCCGTGTATCATTAGGAATAGTGCGAAGCATGGGAAAAAAAATTCGTTTCGACAGGAGGAGATTGTTTGCATTGTCCACTCCGTATGTAATTACAGCCGAAACTTTCATCCCCGACATTTCAATATGGTCATTATGCGCTATCCCTTTTTTTACGTTCCATATAATGCTGCCATCAGCCATAAGATTCCAAAAAGAGCTATCTTGTTGTGCCTGAACTATAAGGCTTTTCATCATTAGCAATATAAGGGGGATAAAATACAATTCGGTTCGTTTTATTACCATAGCCGGTACCAGGTTTTAAGATATATCAAATGATTAATAGCCAAGGTTTTGTTGCAATTTTCCATTAGAAGCCTGTATGTCGGCAAGTGGAATAGGCATCCAATAGTATGCATCTTTCCAAAGGCGGTCAAAAACTTTTATCCTTTCATAGGTTACTATGCCTCCGCTTTTAGTTGGTAATATACCCTGCACCGGAAGCGATTCGGTTTGCGGAGCAATCATCCAGCGCCTGACATCGTAAAATCGGTGTTCTTCCCATAATAACTCTATGCGCCGCTCGTGGCGTATACGAATCCTCATTTCTGATTGAGACAAGCCTACAGGTATATTGGGCATTCCTGCCCGTGCCCGTATCTGGTTGATTGCAGCATAAACAGACGGATCTGGTCCTGCGGCCTCATTTTGCGCTTCTGCATAATTGAGCAGCACTTCTGCATAGCGCATATATTTCCACGGTTGCGTTCCTGCCGTAGAAGGAGGACTCGTTATAGGTTTTGCCGGATCAAGAAATTTGTTGGGATAATATCCTGTTTTAGAAGTATTCCAAGGCTCGTTTCCATCTTTGCTGTCTAAACCTCCGGGTAAAAATGTCTCGATTGGTCGCCCCCTGTGTACAATGCCGTTGTAAAGTATCATCTCAGAAAAGCGCGGATCCCTCCGTGAATAAGGATTCGTTTTATCATTATATCCTAATGCGACAGCATCCGGGTTAATAATAGGTTTCATATAATCGGCATCTGAATAACCCAGTACTGGCAAAACACCATCAGTAGCTCCTATTAGCTCAAACTCATCCACCAGCAGTTGTGTTGGCGTATTTCCCGCCCAGCCGCCAAAACCATTGGGTCCATTCTGACGCTCCATTGAAATATGGGTGGATGTTGTTGTAAAAGTTCGTTCGTAAATTGCCTCCGGTGTTTTTTCGGTTAGAAATAGTTTTGCAAATCCACCTGTGTAGAGCGAAAACTTTTTTAAATCCATAACTTCTTTTGCTGCTGCCGCTGCTGCCATCCATTGCGCAGCCGTCCCATTTTTCCCATCATTGTATAACGGGCTTGCTGCATACAGTAGTAGCCTGGATTTTAGCGTCATAGCAGCTTCTTTGGTTCCCCTTCCCCAGGCAATATTAAAAATTTTAGCAGCTTTCTCTAATCCGGCTGCGGCTGTATTTAGCTCGTTAATAACATAGCTAATACACTCCTGAACCGGCCTGCGGTCAAATAAACTATCCAGATCAGTATCACTAAGCGTATAAACCCTGTCATTCATAATCGGTACGCCGCCATAGTTAATAATAAGATCATGATAACGGTATGCCCTGATAAAACGAACCTCTGCTTTAAACCACTCTTTACGGGCACCACTCATTGGTACTTTGTCAAGATTTTGGAGAGCGATATTACACTCCCGGATCCCCCGGTAATTTTCGCTCCATAGATTGGCCATAAAAGAGGAATTCTCCGGAGATATGATACCCTTAACAAGCGAAAAGGAGCCATTATCATAGGTAGCAATTGATTCATCTGTAATGGATCCAAGCCATACCTGGCTAAGTGGCCTTCCAAAAGTGAAGGGGCCTCCGGCACGAAGGTATCTTCCCAAAACATATGCCTCTGTGAGAACAGAATCCTGAAAAATGGCCTCTGATGTTAAAATATTTGTTGGCATTACATCTAAAATATCTTTTTTACAAGAAGATACTCCAAATAAAACAGTAACCAGTGTAAATAAAACTATTATTGATTTAATATTTCTCATGTGTTACTTTTTAAAAATTGATGTTAATTCCTATATTATAAACCTTGTTTTGAGGGAAAAAAGCTGTTGAGGCTACATCAACCTCAAGTCCTTCGGGATCGTAGTCTTTTAGTTTTGTAAATGTTAGAAGATTAAATCCGGAAACATAAATTCGCGTCGCAGATAGTCCTATTTTTCGTGTCCATATCGAGGGAAGACGGTAGCCCAGCTCCACATTCTTTAACCTTAGGTAACTGGAGTTAAAAAGCCAAAATGTATTTCTATAGCGTATTCCTCCCGAGGGAGAATTGTCTGAACGGGTATCGGCTCTTGGAAATGTTCCGTTGGGATTGGATGGACTCCACCGGTTGTCAGACCAGTTTTTCGTATAGTTACCTCCATCCCCCGCATCTTCTGGCATATAATTTCTAACTTTTGCTGCTCCCTGAAACAAAACTGTCAGCTCTATATTTTTCCATTCTGCACCCAGATTAAATCCATATTGAATTCTCGGGATTTCTGTATCTGTTTGCCTCACCCGATCTCTGGAATCAATGACCCCATCCCCATTAATATCTTTAAACTTAATGTCCCCAATAGTCTGATCCGCATAGTGCGGGTGAGAGGCCAAATCCGCAGAGTCTTTGAAAATACCGACCGCTTCATACATTAAATAACTTCCCGACATTGCTGATATAGGTTTCCCCTTCTGTAGCTGGTATGCCGGAATAATCGAAGACTCATCTGCAAAAACGATCTCATTTTTAGCATAGGTAAAATTTCCACCTACCGATAGGCGAAGTACTCCAAAGTTTTTGGCGTAGTTAGCCTGCACTTCTATACCGGCATTCTTTGTCTCATACAAATTTTCGCTGGGGATTAAGGAGCCGCTAATACCACTTAACTGTGGCAAAGTATTAAGCCTTGTTCCAAGAATATTCGATCGGTTCTCACGAAAATAATCGAGCTCCAAGTTTATTCGTTTAAGCAACGTAGCCTCAATACCAAAATCTGTCTTCCTTGCTACTTCCCATGTAATGGCAGGATTAGCTACCTTACTGTAATTAATTATGGTAGCATTTGTCTGACCTGCTACAAAGCTGGTAGTATTCAAGCTGAAGTTGTCGTAAAACTGGAAAAGACTTACTTTATCGTTTCCTAATTTTCCATAAGATCCGCGGAGTTTTAAATTTGTAATAAAGTCATTCTTAAACCATTGTTCCTCTGAAACACGCCAGCCGAGTAAAATGCCCGGAAACACGCCAAACCGGTTTTGTCTTGGAAAGGTAGTTGAGCCGTTGTAGCCCAGTTGAAATTCCGCCAGGTATCTTGTTTTATAATTATATGATAGTTTTGTGAAATAGTTTTGCCTGGCTGTTTCACTGCTATTGCTCCCATTTGTGGCATCTGCTGCGGCGGCACCACCAAATGTCAGCTCCTGCAATTGGGTTTGAATAAAATTTTGCCTTGCTGCATTGAAATAAAAATACTTGCTTTGATTTTGTTCGAACGACACGAATGCGGCTATATCATGATTTCCAATATGCCGATTGTAATTGAGCTTAACATTTGCTGTTATATCCCGCTGATTCGCATGCGTTTCTGTAAGATTTGGCGCTGTCGCTCCGCCCGGCCTAGCTGTATATACATTTGTAAGCTTGTTGTAATTATAGGTAGTCCAACTTTTAGCAAAAGATTTGACAAAGTTAAAATTCTGATCGATGGATAAAAATCCGTCTATTGAAAGACCCTCCACAAATGGGATATTGTAATTTGCCCGTAATGTTCCATTTATAGCATTGAATTTTCTTGCATTTTCTCCCGCAGCATCTGAAACCATAAGCACCGGGTTGCGACTATCTCCAACCCCTGAAGAATATGTGCCGTTCGGCCAGGTAACAGGCACAAAAGGATATGTTCGATATAAAACCTTGAAAATACCGGCACGCCCTGCATCAGGCCAGCCACTTGGATTAACCCGGTCTTCCTGTCGGCCGGAAACATCAAAATTAATTTTGAATCTCTCATTTACCTGTATATCTAAATTACTTCTGAGATTATATTGGTTATAATCCGATATTCCTCCTTTATAAATGGATCCTTGTTTGATATATCCGGCAGAGACTGAATAACGCACATTTTCCCCTCCCCCGCGTACAGACAGGAAATGTTGACTTTGGCGTGAATACTTCTTCAATACGGCATCCATCCAGTTAGTATTTGGGTAGTTGACGGGATCATCACCGTCCCTGAATTTTTGAATATCATCCGCAGAATATCGTTGAAATAAACCTCGGGCGGGATTAGAATAATAAGACGCTTCATTAAGCATTTCCACATATGCAGCGGACGATGACATTTCGGGAACAATAGTAAGCCCTACAAACCCCTGGTTAAAGGAATAGTCAAAAACGGGTTTGCCGGTATTGCCGCGTTTGGTGGTTACCAGAATCACTCCATTTGCCGCCTGGGCACCATATAAAGCGGCCGATGCATCTTTCAAAACAGAAATGCTCTCGATATCTATGGGATTTAATCTTTCAAGACTGCCCTGCATCGTTTGCGCTATGCCGTCAATCACAATTAGGGGACTGTTATTACCAGTTGTTGCCTGGCCTCTAACAAGAATTGTTAAGTTTTCAGCTCCTGGCGATCCTGAGCGGTTAATAACGGTTAGGCCTGCCATTCTGCCTGCAAGGGCAGTTCCGATATTGGATTGCGGACTTTTACTTACGGCATCTCCTTTTAAAGTACTTATAGCTCCAGTCAGGGTTTCTTTCTTTTGCTTACCATAAGCTACCACTACAAAATCATCCAATTTCTCTTCAACAGGTAAAAGCCTAATCAACATGGTTACGTTACTATTCACTACGGCTTCAACTGTACGGTAACCAACAAAAGAGATTACCAATATATCAGCATCGTTGGCATTTATGGTAAACTCTCCATTAGTATTTGTTGTTACCCCAATATTTGTTCCTTTTATTTTTACTGAAGCTCCTGCCAAAGGAGCACCTGCAGAATCGACTACTTTTCCATTTATTGCTATTACCAGTACTCGTGAAGCAGACAATTCATTTGTTTCAGCTTTTGTCTGTATTTTTTTAGCCGCTTGTGAAATGAATATGGTTTTGTTTTCAATGGTGAATTCCAATAACCGAGGCTTCAATATTTCCTTTAGAAACTCCTGGAGGACTTGCTTTCTTGCTTCCACAGAAATAAGCGGTTGGGATTTTATGAGACCTGCATTGGCTACAATGGTATAGCCAGTTTGTTGTTCTATAATTGAAAACACTTTTTCCAGCTTCACGTTTTTTCCTGAATAACTAATACTCTGAGATGCCACCCGGGCACTAACCTGTAAGCTACATGTCAACATTATGGCAGTAATAAGCTTCATTATAAGAAGT